>JAJDDX010000424.1 GCA_029260055.1 Phycisphaerae bacterium | reverse complement strand
GTCGTCGTCCTTGGCCTCGTCGGCCTGCGCGGGCTTCAACGACTCCTCGAGCTGCGTCATGACACTGGTCTTGCCACTGCCCCACTTCCCGAGAAGCCCGATCGTAAAGGGCGTGCCTTGGCCGGGATGGTCGAGCATGGCGGCAAGAGCGTTGACAAGGTCCCTCCGTCCGAGCAGGTCGATCTTCGCCGGCTCATCCCCGATGGACGGCGCGCCCCTCAACGACTCCAAGTCGCCGAGATCGGGCTCGCTGCGATCGCTGAACCACCCCGAGAGGAACGCCTCGATATCCGAGTAGTGATTCGGAATGATTCGATTCAGGACGAGTTCCCACAGGGAGCGTGCCTCCCGCTCGGCGACCGGCTCCTTCAGACGCCCCGCGTCTCGGAAGTTCTTCCTCAGTTGGCCCCAATCACGCAGCACGGGATGTCTGCGCAGCTCATCGATCGTGATTGGCGGGTCAAGGGCCAGTCGCGCCGATAGGTCGACCTCGTGCCGCCAGGTGAAATCCTCCCTCTGGGGCTTTCGCGTGTCAGCAGCGACCCGATACAGACCGTAGAAGCCGGGTCGCCCGCCCTTCGCGCCCAGACGGTGAACGAGCCCTTTCGGGATGTACATGAGCACTACGTCGTTCCTTCGTAGCGCAGGCCCCATCCCCCACTTCACACTCGTGTGTGTGAGTTTCTCTTTGTAGATGTCATCGGCGTCGACGGACACCGCAGTGATGGCCAAGGCGTGCCGGAGCAGCGGATCCAGACGATCTGCAGCCGGCGACGTCTCCGAGGATTCGTCCGGCGATGTCTCCCCGACCGGCGGTGAGCTCGATGATGCCGAGGAGCTCGACCCCTCTTCTCCATCGACGAACATGTCGACGCCCTCGGCGGCATCTCCGGACTTCTGCGAAACCTTCTGTTCCGCTTCATTGTCACGCCCGGAGTCTGATTCGTCTTTGGGTTCCATAGGGCCCACACTTTCAGAAATGAACACCGTCCGGTGGGCCGCAGCGACCACGCCCCGGGATTCCCTAGCAGCTCGTTCAGCTCGCGGACGGTTATGCGTTCGCCTTCCTCCACTCGCGAACAAGCGCACCGACTCTCTGCGGATAGTCAGTCATGATGCCGTCAACGCCCGAGTCCAACAGCTTGAACAGCGGTTCCCTCAGTTTCTCGGTCGATCGGTGATCGATGCCACCGACAGGCCAAAAGCCCGTGAGGAAGACATAGAGTGAGCCGTCCCGCTTGCGGACTTCGCGCACCAGGCGGCGGCCCAGCAACGCGTGAGAGGTCTCGAAAGCGCGATTGGCCAGGCATTTCTCCTCAGCCACGCTCAGATCGATGATGCTCAGAATCGGCGTGACCAATCCGGGCTTCATGTACTCGGAGAAGGCGCATTGCTCGCTCCAGGAAAGGTTCGTCGGATGGTGACGCCCGCGAGCCGCCATGCGCCGTCGCACGGCCGCCAGGCGCTTGTGCCCCACGCTGGCGAGGATGATCTTCCGACGACGTGGCTCCTTGTCGACAATATCGAGCAGCCTATCAATCACGCTGCGGGTCCAGTTCGGCGCCTCCCCACTGGGCTTCTTGAGTTCGATGTTGATGTCAAGCGTCCGAGCCTTCCCCATCCTGTCCAATTCGCGCTCCAGCTTCGCCACGACCGCGAAGAAGTCGCTCAACGTCAACAGGCGCCGCTGGGGGGTGGCTATGAACTTGGGTTCGCTCACCGGATCCAGGACCCACACCTTGTCCCGAAGATCGCGCCAGCGGAATTCGCCGATCTTGTCTCGCTTCGTGTACCTGCGCCGCTTCCCGCGGACCTTCTCGAGCCCGGGCCCGTGCCATACCACCAGTTCGCCATCACTCGTCAGCCCGACGTCCAGTTCCAGTACGTCGGCCCCGCAACATACCGCATGCCGGAAAGCCTCTTCGGTACTCTCGGGCACCTCTCCGGCTCCGCCACGGTGAGCGAACAACAACGGTGTCCTGCGTTTCAGGATCGGGTCTTTGCGGCGGACTTCAAACTTCTTCTTGGCCATGAGATGTGGTCCTTGTGAGCCGACATGCTCTTTCTACCAGACCGTCGACCGGCATCCGTTAGATAGGTGGCGGTACCGGCAAACACCGAGACGCCGCGGACTCTATTCGTTCGAACAACCCACGGAGCACGCAAAAACCCGGGTGCCAACGGTCACCCTAGATACCGAACCCCTCCGGATCCAGCGCGTTGTAACCGCGAATCAGCCTCTTCGCGCCTTTGAACTGGAAGTAATCGTTGCCGTAAAGGGCGAAGCGGCACAGGTCGATCGGCGTTACTTCCGACGCGTTGATCTTCTTGATGACGCCGCCCTTCTCGAGCGCGGCGGCAACAAGTTCCGAGCAGAAGAACTTGTCGAAGTCCTCAGTATTGTGCGTGAAGGCCTTGAGTAACGGGACCTTGTCGAGGCCGTCGAGCGCGGACCCGATCGCCTGCTTAACGTCGTACGGCTTGCCCTTCTGGTGGATGCAGAAGTCAAAAAACGCTTTGAGCTTGAGTTTCTCCCGTGCCGCACTGCTTAAGGGTAGCCACCATAACTGGCCCTTGTAGAGCCGCAGGCGATCGCTCAGTCGGCTGACCGTCACGCCGGCAAACCCGTTCAACAATGTGGACTCGATCACCTGGTTGAAATACCCCTTCTGCGCCCTGTTACCGAAAAGCAGCTTGGACTTCATGATGACGCCGACATGAGACACGCCCGAACCTGTGGCCCACTTGATGATGTCCGAGAACTGGCCCTTGCCGCCGAACGCAATCACATCGCCGGGCTGCATCTTCCCTCGCACAGCCGAATACGTCGTCTTTTTCCAAGCCATCGATTTGTCTCCTGTTTTAGAGGGGCAAGTTCGTTTTCCGGTCGCGAAATATCCGTCAATTCGACCGACGCGGCGACCCGCAGATCGGAACGATCGACACTGAACGACCACGCTGACGCGTCGGCGCAGCAGGCCGCAGCGGTCGAAGGGACGAAAGGTCGCTGGACGATGGACCGGACTTCGCTTCACTCGAGCGACCGCGTGCGTGCTATTCTCGTAGGGCAACGGAAATGCCGCTACGGGGTTTTCCCTGATTCCGGAAGAGCGGCACGCCGACGAATCATGAGTGTCCCCGACCGCCCGACTCACCGGCGCAGCCGCCGCCCGGGCAGGGCATGGCAGAAGTTGTGGGACACGGCAACTGCGCCTACTCAACTGTGTGCCAGTGCCAAGCCGCGACAATCCGCCTCCACCCCGCCGGTTGACATTCCCACTGCCAGGCGGCAAGCTGGTGTCATTCCGACGCAACGCTGCGCGAGGTGCCCACGCGGGCCCCGGCCGGTGGTTTCAGACGACGGATCCCACCGCTTGGCCCGGTCTACCCGCATCAGGTCGATTTACAGAGGACGATCATGCCGAACGACAAACCGGCCACCGCCCGCAAATACGACGGAGTGATGGTCTCCAGCACCTTCACGGACCTCAGAGAACACCGCAAAGCTCTGATGGACGCGCTGCGCAAGCAGGAGCTCTTCGCCATCGGAATGGAGGACTACGTCACAGGACCCGATGACACCGTCATCTCCTCTTCCCTGGATATGGTGCGCAAGGGTAGCGCATACATCGGGCTAATCAGCCGCCGCTGCGGCCAGATACCGAAGTGTGCCGAGCGCAATCCGCACGACTACTCCATCTGCCGCCTGGAATTCGAGGAGGCCCAGAACCTGAATCGGCCGACCCTCGTCTTCATCATGGGGGACGACCACCTAGTGAAGAGCTCACATGTGGAAATCGACGCCGAAAAGATCAAGAAGCTCGAAGCCTATCGCAGCCGGGCGAAGGAAGGCCGCATCTACGTCGTCTTCGAGAGCCTGGAGGACTTCACCAAGCAGGCCATCCACGCCGTCGCGAACCTCCGGCGTTATCTGGACGAGTTGGCCGAGGCGGCGGTGCCCGAGCCGGACACCGCCGCAGACAAACCGGGACCCGACAAGACCGAAGCCGACGCTATCCCCGCGCCGCCGGCCTTCTACGCCGAGCCGCGGTACATCGGCTCACACGAGTTCGTCGGTCGGGCGCCCCAGCTCGATACCCTGAACGACTGGGCGTCGCCGGCCGACGCCCATCCGATCCTGCTCTTCGAGGCCATCGGCGGCGCGGGCAAGAGCATGCTCACCTGGCAGTGGACGCGCAACGACGCCACCACCGTTCGCAAGGACTGGGCCGGCCTCTTCTGGTATTCGTTCTACGAGAAGGGCGCCGTCATGGCCGACTTCTGCGGCCGCGCCCTGGCCTACATGACGCGCCGCCCGTTCGAGGAGTTCAAAAAGAAGAAGACGCTTGAACTCGGCGAACTCCTGCTCAACCAACTGCAAGAGAAACCGTGGCTGCTGATCCTCGACGGGCTGGAGCGCGTACTGGTCGCCTATCAGCGCTTCGACGCCGCCCAGCTTCGCGACGAAGAGGCCGACACCCCGACGGATCAGATCGCCGACCGCGACCCCTGCACCGCGATTCGGCCTGAGGACGACGATCTTCTGCGCACGCTCGCCGCCGCCGCGCCGTCGAAGCTCCTCCTGACCACGCGACTGACGCCGCGCATCCTGCTCAACAAGGCAAGCCAGCCGATCCCCGGCGTGCTGCGCGAGCGTCTACCCGGCCTCCGGCCCGCGGACGCCGAGGCGCTGCTGCGAAGCTGCGGCGTCACCGGCGATTCGGCCGCCATACAGCACTACCTCAAGACCCACTGTGACTGCCACCCGTTGGTCACCGGCGTGCTCGCCGGGCTGATTAATGACTACTTGCCGGACCGAGGTGATTTCGACGCTTGGTCGACCGACGCCGACGGCGGTGGCCGGCTCAACCTCGCCGATCTCGACCTGACCCAGAAGCGAAACCACATCCTCACCGCCGCCCTGGAGGCGCTTGACGACAAGGGCCGCCAACTCCTCTCCACACTGGCGCTGCTCTCGGAGGCAGTAGACTACGCCACGCTCAGCGCGTTCAATCCCCACCTGCCACCCGAGCTGGAGGAGTTTCCGGAGCCTGTCAAACCGAAGGACCGCTTCGATTCGCCATGGATGTCCCATGAGCAGAAGGAGCAAGCCGAGAAGGAATACGCGGCCGCCGCTCGGCAGCGGGAGGAGTGCTTGCAGGGCCTGCGTGACCGGGCCCAGTCAACAGAGTTCCGCACTTCCCACAGGAGATTAGCGGAAACGGTCCGCGAACTGGAGCGGCGCGGCCTGCTACAATACGACGGTCAGGCCAAACGCCACGACCTGCACCCCGTCGTCCGCAGCGTAGTCAGCGGACGCCTCAGAAAGGCGGAAACGGAGCAACTCGGTCAGCGCGTGGTCGATCACTTCTCCCAGAAAGCGCACAGCCCGTACGACCAAGCGGAAACGCTCGCGGACGTGGCCGACGGCCTCCACGTGGTTCGCACGCTGCTCCAGATGGGCCGCCACCAGCAAGCCTTCGACGCCTATCACGGCGAGTTGTCCAACGCACTCGTCTTCAATTTGGAGGCCGACGCTGAGGTGCTGTCCCTCTTGCGCCCCTTCTATCCCCAAGGCTGGGCCGCCGAGCCCGGCGAGCTTGACGCGCACTCCGGGTCTCACTTGGCAAATTATGTCGGAGCATCATTTTACGCGACTGGCGCGTTGGAAGAAGCCGTGGCAGCCCTTACCGCAAGCCTGCAAACCAATCTGCGGGAGCCCGGGTGGCACGGTGTGCAAGCCGTGGTGCAGAACATCTCCACCGCACTCGCCCCGGGGAACCAACTCGCCAGAATGACACGCTGCGCCGTTCTAGCCCTCGATCTGGCCACGCAACGGCCCGATCTGCAAGACCTCTTTACGGCTCGGCTGACTTGCTTCGTGAAGTTTACCAAGCTCGGCCGATGGGCGGATGCCGGCGCCATGTGGCAGGTCCTCGACCCAATGGGGCGCGACTGGCAGCGCAATGCCTGCCGCCCCGGCGAGGCGGAGCATGCCTACTCTGTGTTCCTCTTCGAGCAAGGGCTGTTGACGGAAGAGCCCGTGGCCAAGGCCGAACGCTTGGCCGAGATTGGCAAGTACCGCAAGATAACTCGTAGACTCCACAGCCTGCGCGGGGAGTGGCAATTGGAGCAGGGCCAATATGGCCCGGCTGCCGAGAGCCTTCACGAGGCGGTGCGCATGGCGCGGGAGGTGGGCAAGTCCGACGGGCTGGCGGAGGCCCTGCTCGCCATCGCCCGGTTCCACCTGAAGCAGCTCCCCCACCCGCACGAAGAGGCCGAGCGGCTCGCCGAGATGAGGCGTCCCTTCCACCGTGGCATCGCCGAGCTGTGGCTCGCCATCGGCGATGAGGAGCAGGCCACGCGGCACGCGCTCAAGGCCTACGAGTGGGCCTGGGCCGACGGCGAGCCGTACGTCCGCCGGTACGAACTGGACAAGGCCCGCGGGCTGCTGGAGCGACTCGGAGCCGGCATCCCCGACCTGCCGCCCTACGACCCGGCCAAGGATGAGCCCTTCCCCTGGGAGGCCGACGTGCGCGCCGCTATCGAGAAGCTTCGCGAGGAGAATCAAGCCAAAGAGGCACGCAAGGAGGCGGGCGAACAACCCGGCGATTGAACGAGCAATCCCGCCTGTACCAGGCAACGCCCCGCTTACCCCGCGCCCTTGGCTCGGCCTTCGAGTAGCTCGTCGTATTCCCGATCTGCCGCCTCCGTCACGCCGTAGACTTGTCGAAGACGAACGAGTTCCGCCTTCAGGTCCGCCACCACAGCCGCATGCGCAGGATCGGCGTAGGCATTCCGCATCTCATCCGGGTCCTCGTGCAGATCGTAGAACTCCCACTCGCCCGATCGATAGAAGTGGATCAGCTTGTAGCGGTCCGTCCTGACCCCTTCGTGACGCTGCACGTTATGAACGCCGGGGTGCTCATAGTAGCGGTAATAGACTGACTGACGCCAGTCACCCGGCGTCCTACTCCGCAGCAAAGGAAGCAGACTGGCGCCCTGCATGTCCGCAGGGACCCTCGCGCCAGCCGCCGCCAGGAACGTCTCGGCAAAATCCAGATTCTGGCAAAGATCGTCGTTCACAGAACCCGCCTTGATCGCCGCCGGCCAGCGCACCAGCAAAGGCATGCGCAGCGACTCCTCGTACATCCACCGCTTGTCGTACCAGCCGTGCTCACCCAGGAACCAGCCCTGATCCGACGTGTAGACCACCATCGTGTTATCCGCCAAACCGGACCGATCGAGGTAGTCCAACAGCCGACCGATGTTGTCATCGACCGACGCGACGCACCGCAAGTAATCCTTCATATACCGCTGCGTCTTCCACCGAACCAGCTCCGGCCCGGTCAGCTTCGCCTTCTCGAAGGCCTCGTTCTTCGGCCCATACGCAGCGTCCCAGGCAGCGCGCTGCTCAGGCGTAAGCCCGCCCGGCGGATCGAGCTTGAGATCGAAGCGACTGAGGTGCTCTGCAATCGTCATCTCCTGCTTCGGTGCGGCGCTGCCCTTGCCCGACCAATCATCGAAGAGCGTCGGCGGCTCTGGGATAGTCGTATCGTCATACATCGTCAGATGCTTCGGCCCGGGTTGCCAGTTGCGGTGCGGCGCCTTGTGCTGGCACATGAGCATGAACGGCCGCGCGTCATCACGGCCCTCATCGAGCCACGCCAGGGCCTTGTCGGTGATGATGTCCGTCGTGTAGCCCGTATGCTTGTGCCGCTCGCCGTTGCGGATCATCGTGGGGTTGTAGTACGGCCCCTGCCCGACCAGGACATCCCAATAGTCGAACCCGGTGGGGTCGTCCTTGAGATGCCACTTGCCGATCATCGCCGTCTGATACCCGCCCTGCTGCAACAACTTGGGGAAGGTCGTCTGCGTGCCGTCAAAGCTATGGGCGTTGGTCGTAACGCCGTTGAGGTGGCTGTGCTTGCCGGTGAGGATCACCGCCCGACTCGGCGCACAGATGGCGTTCGTGCAGAAGCAACTGTCGAATCGCATACCCTCCTTCGCCAGCCGATCGATGTTCGGGGTCCGGTTGACGCGGCTACCGTAGCAGCTCATGGCCTGCGTGCAGTGATCATCGGTCATGATGAAGATGATGTTGGGCGGCCGGTCCCGATTCGCCGTCGCGCTTCGGCGCATGAGCGTGGCACATCCGGGCAGCGCAACCGTCGCCGCCCCGGCTCCGAGGGTGCGAAGCATGTCGCGGCGCGTGTAGTACGAGTGACTCATGGCAAGCACTCCTGCCTCGTTCCACGTAGGTGCAAGCGCCTTCGAGACGGTCGAAGTCGTCGGGATCGAGCATAATCGGCGTGAAGGATGCGTCAAACCGGAGCGGGGACGAATGGCCGACCCACTGAACGGCAACGGTGAGTCTGGCCTCTAGCCTCCCGAAGGCGCATTCGTGTCTGCGCGGTCAGTTTCGTCGCTCGCGGGTTGCACGCGGAACGCTGCCGCCTGCTCGGGGCGCCCCCACGATTCGTACAACTCGACGAGGCGTGCGGCCGTAAGAAGTGTACGCACGTGGTCGGCACCCAACGAAGCCAGCAAGGCGGCATGTGCTTCGACCAGGCGAGCTTCCGCCTCATCGAATCGCCCCAGCTTTATCAGGCAGAAGCCCGATGAACTTCGGCACAACTCGACGAACCAATGCCCCGCCGGCAAGACCCCAGGCGCACGTTCGAGCAGGAGATCGTATTGAGCGAGCGCCTCGGCGTGGCGTCCCTGATCCCGCCGGACACCGGCGAGGTTGTTCATCGCAATCAGTGTGGAAGGATGGTTCTCGCCAAGAGCGGCACGTTGCAGCTCGAGGGCTTGGCTGAACAGCGCCTCAGCCTGATCCAGCTCTCCCGTATCAGCAAGCACGCCGGCCAGCGCACCGAGGGCGTTGAGCGTGTGCGGATGGTCCCGACCCTCGACCCGCTCCATCGTTTCGTACGCCTCGCGCAATAGCGGCAAGGCCTCTTCGAGCTCGCCTTGGTCATGCAGCACGCGCGCCAAGTTGTTCATGGATAACAGGGTCAGGCTGTGATCCGTCCCGAGCACGCGGCGTCTCGCGGCGAGCACCCGGCGATAGATCACCACCGCCTCGTCAAAGCGCCCTTGCGCTTGGATGACGTGTCCCAGGTTGTTCAGCGCGGTCAGCGTTTCCGGATGCTCACCGCCGCGAAGTCGCTCTTGGGTTTGAACGATTTGGTCGAACAGTACCTCGGCACGATCCCACTGACCCTGTTGATCCAGCAACAGCGCGAGGTTATTGGCGGCCGTCAGCGTGTCAGGATGCTCCGGCCCAAACGCACGTTCACAGCACTGGTAGGCTTCAAGCAGGATCGCCTCCGCTGTTGCCAGTTCACCCTGCTCACGCAGTAGCCCGCCCAGGGACCGCAGCGTGGTGAGCGTGTCCCGGTGGTCGTCGCCGAGCGCTCGACGCTGGCCCGCGAGAGCTGCGCCTGCCAGATCGACGGCCTCCGCCAACCGGCCCTGACCATGCCGAACGAGTGCGAGGTTGGCGCGCGAAGCCAACGTCGTTGGATGGTGCGGACCCAGCGTCTCGTCCGCCAGGCGCACGGTCTCGGTGATCGTCCGATCTGCTTCGTCGACCGCACCCGCGTAGAGCTGCGCGACGGCGAGCTTGCCCATCAGGTCCAAAGTGGCGGCATCGCTATCGCCGGACAGCTCTCGCTGCAACGCCACACCACGGCTCAAGAGCCGGGCCGCCTCCTCATATCGTCCCAGGCTGTAGAAACTCGTGCCGATCGTGTCCAGCAGCGATGCCCTGATCTCCGGATGATCCGCGAATTGACGCTCGATTTCGCCGGCCCCGCGGTGCAGTACATCCGCCACCTTCACCTCATACCCATTCCGCTCGGCATCGACGGAAAGGAGCATGTCGTCGAGGAATGAGTTGACCGCGGTCTTCTTGTCCGCCTCGTCTTGGGCGCGAACAAGGCGCCGTTCCGCCAACTGCTCCGCGCTGACCGCACGGTTGAAGAGTACGACCATCACGACGGCAAACCCCAACGCCAGCACGAAGAACGCGCCGGCGACGGACGCGACGAGCTTGTACCGCCGGAGGTTCTTGCTGAGAACGTACCATGTACTGTCGCGGCGGGCCTCGATGGGCTCGCCTGACAAGTGGCGGCGCACATCGCGTGCCAGATCCAAGGCCGTCTGGTAGCGCCGGTCCGGATCTTTCGCAAGGCACTTCAGCACGATGGTGTCGAGATCATCGTCGATGACGGTGCGGTCACCCGGCGCGCTCCGCCCCACCGTCGACGGTCTTTCCGGGTCCACATTGACGATTCGATCGAGCACTTCGCGGACCGAGCCCGTCACGTCACAGGGAAAGTCACCGGTGAGCAGATCATAAATGACCACGCCTAGCGAGTAGATGTCGCTTCGCACGTCGATGCGCGACGAATCCCCTTCAGCCTGCTCCGGACTCGCCCACGCCAACGAACCCAGGAACGCACCGGACAGCGTAGCAGCGGACCGTTCGCCGCTGTCCACCGACTTGGCAAGCCCGAAGTCCAGCACGCGCGGATGGCCGGCGGCATCGATGCGGATGTTGCTCGGCTTCAGGTCACGATGGATGACACCGTTTTGATGCGCGAATTGCACGGCATCGCAGACGTCGGCGAACAGCTCGAGCAAGCGACGCTGATGCGACGCGGCGTTCGGCGCGGTGTCGCGGCACGCGCGCACGTACTCGTCGAGCGGCCTTCCGTCGACGAATTCCATGACGAAGTAGAGACGATTGTCGGATGTGGTACCGCTGTCGTAAATGCTGACGATGCTCGGATGGCGCAGGCCCGCGATGATGTCGATCTCACGCTCGAATCGACGCCGGTTCGACGCGGACGCAAACGCGCCATCAAGCAGCACCTTGACCGCCACGGGTCGCTTGGTAGACACCTGCACGCCGCGGTAGACGACCCCCTGCCCTCCGCGGCGAAGCTCGTGCAGATCGCCGTAACCCGGAATCTCCAGCGGCTGATGCCGGTCGCGGCCGCCTCGCTGCACCTCCTCCAGAAGTGTGGCGGGGTCACTGAACCATTCCGTACTGCCGGCCATCGGTCGCTCTTAAAGAGTCTCAGCCCTCGTCTTGTATTTGTTGCTCGATGAGTTCGCTAAGGCGCTTCAGGATGCGCGACTTGGCCTTGTACACCTGATCCAAACTCATCCCGAGCGCCTCGGCCGTGCCCTGGGCGCCAAGCCCGGCAACGGCGTATTGCTCGAACGCCTCACGGTCCGCCTCGTTGAACTCGACCGCCAACGCCCGCATGGCTTGGCGGATGTGGTACTGACGCCAGTCCTGTTCCCACATCCTCTCGGTCTCGTCGTCGCCGGCAGCCTCCGCCGCCTGCTCAATACCTTCTAGTTGGACTTCGGGACGTTTCTGAAACTTTTTCTTGTAGATAGAGCGCACGACGAGCGTCTTGAGGTAGCCGCGGAACATACCCTTGGCCGGATCATATTCGAACCCGGACATCGACTTGCTCAGAGCCGCCAAGACATCCTGCATGATGTCGTCGGCATCCGCCGGCTGAAGCCCCCTGCGGAGCACGAAACCGCGAATCAACTCGCCGTAGCGGTCGCAGAACTCCCGCCAGGCTGCACGGTCAGTGCCGTCGGAGACACGAGCCAGGAGCGAAGCATGTGTGGTGATCTGGTGGCCCACGCTCCCAATATACCGCCATGCCCGCCCGGAATCAGCTACGGCATATTTTTTTTCAGAAACGACCTCCACCGCGACAACGATTCAAGGGCGGGAAGAACCGCGTCAACGCGGGTAGCTGACCAGTCGCAGCCGCCCGGCGCGGTAACGCCACGGGCCCACAGAAAGGACATTCGACATGTTTGCCAGACGGCTTTTCGCTTCATCAGCGGCTCTGCAGCTTGCATTGTGCGGCATTGCGCTCGGGGCTGACCTCCCGGGGGCAGCGCGGCTGGGCGATCCGGCGGCGTACGTTGCCCAGACCGGCATTTCCTCCGTCCCGTTTGAGACGTTCAGTTTGGAGGGCGCGGACTTCGTCTCCGCCGCGATACCCACGCGCACGCTGGGGATCATCCCAGCTCCCGGGCTCTCGATGGTGACGATGCCGGGACTACCGGCCGGCGCCTCGCCCGTGGCGTCGTACGCCATGTGGGTCTTCTATCTGGATGGGCCGATCCCGGCGACGGATGACATTCGAATCAACGGAACCGCGGTAACCGGCGATCTGATTGGCTCCGCCGACGATGATTGCACCTGGGGCAAGGATGGAGCGGCTGCGTTCATGGCGGACGTCACCGGCCTGGTCCTGCACGGTGGTTTGAACCAGTTCGCCGAGGTGAACAGTGGACCGGTCGGCAACGACGCAGCCGCCTATGGCCAGGGACTGTCCCTGCTGACGGTCTACTGGATCCCGGGATCGCCCGTGCGCGTCGTCGACCTGTGGCGAGGTTACGTCTCGAACGGCACCGGTGGTGCTTCCGCCACCCTGACCCTCAGCGAGACCTATCATCACGGCGATCTGCACTTCTTCCTCGAAGCCCAGGACGGGCAGGAGAACCTGATCGACGAGTTCTATCTCAGCGGTACGCCCGTCGGGGGCGTGCTGCCCGGGACCGTGGCGGCCGGCAATGCCTGGCAGGGAACCCTCGGCCCGTTCGCTAACGACAACCTCTATGATGCGGTGGATATCGATCTGGCATCCTTCGTGACGCCGCCGGTCACGTACATCACCTTCCTCTCGCAGGCACTTGGCGGACCCGACGCTCCGATCGTGGGCGACTGCATCGGACATTCGTTCGCGGCGGTGTCGTTCATGCCGACCGATGAGGATCGTGACGGCGTGCCGGACGACGTCGACAATTGCCCCGTTGACCCCAACCCCGCCCAGGACAACGCCGACCAGGACGCTCTCGGCGACGTCTGTGACAACTGTCCGGACGACGACAACCCGGCTCAAGAGGACGTCGACGCAGATGACGTAGGCGACGCCTGCGACAACTGCCCTGCCGATGCCAACACGGACCAGGCGGATGCCGAACAGGACGACGTAGGAGACGTCTGCGACAACTGCCCGAACGACGGCAACCCGGGCCAAATGGATGGTGACGGCGATGAGTTCGGCGACGCCTGCGACAACTGTGTCACGATCTCAAACACCGACCAGGCCGACGCCGATGGCGACAGCATCGGTGATTGCTGCGATCCCGACCTCCCCGACACGGACGCAGATCTCGTGAACGACGTGTGCGACAACTGCCCGGACGACTTCAACACCGACCAAGCTGACGCCGATTTCGATGCCATTGGCGATGCCTGCGACCCGTGCTTCAACCCACCCGCGCAGGAGCCGCGGACTTGGTTCGGCGGAAGCGGTGTCTGGAGCAGCTCGAGCCTGTGGACGCCGAATGACGTGCCGAACACCATCACCGAGACGGCCGTCCTCGCCACCGACACCGACGACGTCACGCTGGACACGTCGCTCGTCATTCAGAACGCGCGGATCGACGCCCCAGACGCGGTGCTTGATCTTGACGCGTTCACCCTGACGCTTGCACGCTGCGACGGACTCGCCAACACCGGAGATGTGGTCGCCAGTTCAGTGGACTCCGCCATCGACGGCAACATCCTCAACGCGCCCGACGGGCTCATTCAGGTATTGGTGGCCCGCGGTCTGACACTGTTCGGACCGCTGGTCGAGAACCACGGTACGATCGCTGTCGGCACCGGCGCGTCCACTTCCACCACCCTGACCTTCGCAGCAGATGTCGCGCTCACCGGATCAGGGGCGGTCGACCTTCTCGATACCAACGCGACGATCTCGACGAGCGGAGGTGGAGTGCTAACGCACGCCGCCGGGCACACGATCCACGGTCGAGGCGTCATCGATGCCGCCTTGATCAACGCCGGAGTCGTTCGATCGGACTACGGCACCAGCCACTTGTTGCGACTGAACGGTGAAGACAAGATCAACGGCGGCGTGTTCGAAACCACAAACGGCGCCCGCATGGAAATCGAGGCGATCACGATCACCAACACCGGCGGAACACTGCTGGCCGATGACGGTGAGATCAACCTCGAACTGGGAGCGAGCATCGTCGACGGGACGCTGGCGACCGGAGTCGACGGCCTGATCCTGGTCGAGAACGGAGCCATTACCGACGTGACTAACTTGGGCCTTCTTCGAGTCGCCACCGGCGGCACGCTGGCAGCGACCGGATCCTCGCTCGCCAACGATGGCTCCATAGAACTCGGCTCCGCAGCGAGTTCGACGGCAGCACTCAATGTCGGTTCCCACCTCTTGCTCGGCGGAACGGGCGATCTATTCATGCGCAACACGGTCGCCACGGTGGCGACCGGCGTCGGTGCGACACTCACGAACCAGCCCGGCCATACCATCCACGGCCGAGGCGTCATCCCGGCAGCTCTGACGAACGAAGGAATCATCCGGTCGGACTATGGCCCCAACCACCTCCTGAGGTTGACCGAAAATGACAAGAGGAATCCCAGCATGATCGAGGTCACCGGCGGCGCCCGCATGGAGATCGAGACGATCACAATAGACAACACCGCCGGCACACTGCTTGCAACCGACGGCGAGATCAACCTCGAACTGGGCGCAACGATCGTTGGCGGCACCCTCGACACAGGCGCGACCGGGCTGATTCTCGGCGAGCAGTGCGCCATTTCCGACATCACGAACTTAGGCCTCTTCCGCGTCGACACCAGCGACACCGTAAGTGTTCACGGTTCGACGCTCGCGAACAATGGAGTCATCGAACTCGGAGTCGGATCGTCCGCAGCGCCAGTGATGATCTTCGAAACGCCCATACTCCTGCAGGGAACGGGCCAGATAAACTTGCGCGACACGCAGGCGATCGTATCGACCGGTGACACCGGCGGGCTCACGAACGAGGCGGGGCACACGATCCACGGCCAAGGCGTGATCTCCGCCGCCCTGACCAACCACGGAGTCGTTCGATCCGATACCGGCACCAACAGCCTGCTGCGATTGAACGGCAACGACAAGGCCAACACGAACCTGTTCGAAACGACGAATGGCGCCCGGATGGAGATTGAGTCGATCACCGTCGCTAACACCGGCGGTACGCTCCGCGCCGACGACGGTGAGATCAACCTCGAGCTGGGAGCGACCATCGTCGACGGGACATTCGACACCGGTGTGGACGGCCTGATATTCGTCGAGGAAGGCACGATCATCGACATGGTCAACTCGGGACTGGTTCGTGTCGCGACGGGCGGCACACTCAACGTGTCCGGCTCGTCGCTGGCCAACGCCGGCGCGATCGAATTGGGCGTCGGATCGTCCGCGTCATCCCTGTTGAACTTCGATGGGGAAATCCTGCTCGGCGGAGCCGGCGCAGTATACCTGCGCGACAGCGTCGCAACCGTGTCCACCGGCATCGGTGCCACGCTTACGAATCAGGCCGGACACACAATCCACGGCCGAGGCATCATCTCAGCCGCCCTGACGAATGAGGGGACGATCCGGTCGGACTATGCGCCCAATCACACCTTGAGACTGATCGATACGGACAAGGCGAATCCGAGCCTGATCGAAGTCACCGGCGGCGCCCGCATGGAGATCGAGACGATCACCCTCGACAACACGGGCGGCACACTTCTTGCGTCCGACGGCGAGATTAACCTCGAGTTGGGCGCAACGATCGTCGGCGGCACCCTGAACACTGGCGCGACCGGCCTGATACTCGCCGAAGACAGTACGGTACGGGACGTAGTCAACCTCGGGTTGCTGCGCGTAAACACAAACGACACACTGACGTCTGCGGGAACCTCCCTGGTCAACGAAGGCACCATCGAACTCGGGGTCGGCTCCTCCACCACAACGACCATGAACTTCAGTTCGAGCATGCCGCTCGGAGGGTCCGGCGACCTCTCTATGCGCGACAGCATCGCGACCCTGTCGACCGACGCGGGCGCCTCGCTCACCAATGAGGCCGGCCACACCATCCACGGCCGAGGCGTCATCGCCGCCTCCCTGGTTAATCACGGGACGGTCCGCTCAGACTACGCCAACAACGCCGTTCTGCACCTCAACGCCACGGACAAGACCAACACGGGACTGATCGAAGCGACGAACAACGCCAGGATCGAGATCGAGGCGATCACGGTCGACAACACCGGAGGCACAATCCTCGCCGACGACGGCGAGGTGAATCTCGAGCTGGGCGCCGCGATACTTGGTGGCGTTCTCGACACCTCGGGCACCGGCATGTTCCTCGCCGAAGACAGCGGCCTCGAAGACCTCACGAACCTCGGACTGATCCGCGTACAAACGAACCGTACGATGACCGTGACCGGTTCGCAGTTGACCAACGAAGGTACGATCGAAGTGGGCAACGGAGCAACCACCACGACCGTGCTGCATGTCGACGAGAAGGTCACGCTCGCGGGTGCGGGCGAAGTTCACATGCAAGACACCATCGCCACCGTCTCCACCGGCGCCGGCGACACGCTGACCATCGGCCCTGATCAGACGATCCGCGGCCGCGGCCGAATCACCGCCGCCGTCACCAACGAAGGCACGATACGAAGCGACCACGCAGGCGCGCTGACGATCAATCCAGTGGAAACCGGAATCGAAAACCGCGGGCGACTGGAAGTCACCGGCGCCGGCGGGATGACGATCAACGACGCACACTTGTTCGAGAACACCGGCCAAGTCGCCGTGGAGGCGGCGCGCCAGCTTACATGCAACGGTGACTATCAACAGACATCCGGCATGACGACCGTCGACGGCACGCTCCGCGTAAGCGGCGGACGGGTACTGCTGGAGAGCGGCGGACTCAGCGGTGAAGGCACGGTCATCGGCGAAGTGGTCAGCACGGCCGGCGCCGTCGCGCCGGGCAACTCAGCCGGCACGCTCACTGTCGACGGTGACTACACACAGGCCGCAACCGCCACACTCGCCATCGAACTCGGCGGACTGGTGCCAGGCACGGAATACGACGTACTCGACATCTCGGAGACGGCGAACCTCGCCGGGACGCTCGAAGTGACGCTTCTCGACGAGTTCCAACCGACAACAGGCACCACGTTCGAAATCCTGTCGGCCGCCAACGTCACCGGTCAGTTCGATTCCGTCATCGGCGCGGCCTACGTACGCGTCGCCTATCTTCCGACGACGGTCGTTCTGACCGCGTGTCAACACGGCGACCTGGACTGCGGCGGGACCGTGGATCACAGCGACTACGCACTGTTCCAGGACTGCATGGCCGGGCCCGCTTCCACGCCGGCGCCGACGCAGCCGGGGATCGTGGTCCAGGATTGCCTTGCGGCGTTCGACTTCGATGCCGACAGCGATGTAGACCTCGCCGACTTCTCCGCCTTTGAGCGTAGCTTTCTCGCGGAATGATGCGGCACACACCGAAACCGGTTTGAGGCCGCACGCGAGGCATTGTACATTCTTCCGGAGGACGCCGGATCGCAGCGCACAGCGACCGGGTCATGGATGTTCTGCGCAGGCGGCCATCGGCCGGCTGTGCCGACAACTCCGGAGTAGAAGGAATGGCCAAACGCCAAAGCGTTTCAGCAATCCTCAGGAAGCTCGATCGCGGCAAGGCGAACTATGGAGATGACGCCGCAGTTCGTAAGTGCGAGCTGCTGACGCTGTTGCAGAATCGCCATCTGCCATCAGCGCGAGACGTAGGCATCCTTCACGACGCGCTCTGCTTCCTGCGGGCATACCCGGATGACGCCCAACTGCTCGCGCAGGTGGAGCGCATGCTGGACGGGTTCGACGCGCGCAGCGATCTGCGGCGGTTTGCCGCCACGCTTGCCGACAGCGGCATCGCCGGCACGCCGATCCACTTCTCCTTCTATGCTCAAACGGCATGTTGGCTCGCGCGGCGATGGGGTGCGCACCTCGCGGTCGACTGGAAGGAGTTCGAGAATACAGACAAGATCGAGGCGCTGCTGCCCCTGCTGGCGCTTTACTGCGAAACGCCGGCCCTCGACGAATGCGGATTCGAAACGCGCGCGTGGATTCAGCGCCTCAAAGCGCCGCACGAAACGGACGCCGCCTTCCTCATACAACGGTTCGGACAAATGAAGATGAGCAGCTTCATGCACGAGTTGCTCTATGAACAGTTGGACATCCCGCTGCGCCTATCGCCCGGGCCGAATACACCGGCCCGAACACAAGAAAAGTACGCCGGACTCCCGACGGCGCATCAAGCCGGACCTCTTCAGCGCGGACGACCCTCGTTGCCCGCAGCCATCGCCCTGCCACCGCTCTCCGTAAGGTCACTTTCCTCACGCGAAGGCGCGAAGATCGTCGACCTGGCACGTTCGGCGATGGTCGTGCGCAGCCGCGACCTGGACGCCTTCGCATACGGCGACAAGAACGACGTCCGACTCGCCGACTGCGGTAACGGGCTTCAGTTCGCGTACATCGGCCTGATTCCCGAACGGCGCCTCTTGCTGGAGACCTTGTACGGGTACGTCATGCTGAAAAACGGCGTACCAGTAGGATATGGGGCGGCTGCCGCCCTGTTCGAATCCGCCGAGATCGCTTACACGGTGTTCGACACATTCCGCGGAGGCGAGTCCGCGTTCATGTTTGCCCGCGCGCTGGCGGTCGCAAAACACATGCTCAATGTCGACACGTTCACGATCGAGCCGAGCCAACTCGGCGAAGATAATGACGACGGACTTCGCTCCGGTGCGTGGTGGTTCTATCAGAAGTTGGGATTTCGCCCGCGCGACACCGTAGTCAAGCGCATCATGCGCGAGGAACTCCGCGCCATGAAGAAGGACCCCGCCCATCGCTCCACGATTCCCACGTTGAGGGAGCTGGCCTCGGCGAATGTCTTTTACGAGTTGGGTGAGCGAAGAGACGATGTGCTCGGCGTGTTGCCGGCGGCTAATGTCGGGCTCGAGATCATGAACTACGTCTCGCAGCACTTCGGCTTTGATCGCGACAAAGCGCTGCGAACCTGTTCGACGGAGGCAGCCGGGCTTCTCGGCCTCCGGTCGTTGCGCGGATTCACGCCGGGCGAGCGATTGGCGTGGCAGCGATGGGCACCGCTTCTTCTGATCCTACCGAGAGTGAAGACATGGTCCGTACGCGACAAACGCGCCTTGGTGGATGTCGTGCGAGCCAAGGGCGGAACGTGCGAGTCCGAGTACCTACGCCGTTTTGACCGACACCGTCGTCTTCGCCGTGCGATTCGATCCCTTGCTGCAAAGGGCTGAGCGGTACCGGGCCGTGCGCGCACGCCCGAACCGAGCGCACAGCCTCCCCTTCAGCGCGACCCTCGCCATACATTCCTGACTCCCAAGCTGACCGCAGCTGTGCGAAGATAGTGACGAACTCTTCAATCTCACGGCAGATCGGCCAGGCGCTCTCCGCACGATGACAACGCCGGGGTGCATCAGGCGCGTGAGCCCCAGGCGCGCACGCCATGCTCGCAATGTGGGCGGGTCAAAGTCGCCGCGCGGGGAGGTCGTGCGGCTCCGTGTCAATCGGGCTGTGCCGCCGCAAGCGGTCGCGTCGGCTCCTTCGAAAGTACGAGCGTGCCGGCTGTCAGGATCAGCAGTGTCATCACGACTTGAGCCCACGTGGACACAGCCGGTATGGCGCTACCCACGACCACGAACCGGATGATCGCATCACCACCGGGAACGCCGTCACCGGAGGGAAGCGACGCTGCGTCGTCGGAGTCGATGATCTCGCCGTCCAACGGTCTCCCGCTGATCGAGCTCGAGACGCCATCGGTGACGGTAAGTGTGTACGTGTCGACCCCGAGTGGCGAATCCAACTGCAACACGACCGGGTTGACGTTCGTACCGGAGGCGATCGTAAACGCCTTCGACCCCGTGTTCACGCCGACAAGCGACAGATCCGACGCAGTCAGGTTCACCGTCGTGTGGAACGTAATGGTCACGCTGTCGACCATCGCTTCGGGCGCCACTTGCTCGCCGGGAGCCGGCGATGTCTCGACGATCGTCGGCGGGCCGCTGACGTAGCTCGCCTGGCCAGCGCTACCCCGAAGGATCCACACGTCTGGGTCGAACTGGACGGTCGACGGCGCCGACGCCACGGGAATGACGAAGTACTCCGGATCGGCGTCGTTGAACACGACGTGGCGCGTGCCATCGACGACGATGTCGATCGGCATGGTGAACCGCGGGTAGGCGCCCGATTGCGTCTGATCGATCGACAGCAACACGTAATGCCGCCCACCCACGTCCACGGCCTCCCACCCCCAACTGTAGACGGGAGACCCTTGCCCGTAGATCCACTCGCTGAAGAACCAGCTAAGGTCGCCGCCCGGATAGTAGCCCTCAAAGACGGCCTGGAGGTCCTCCGTCGTCGCAGCCTTGTACTCGTACGCCGCGAAATAGGCCCGCAAGGCCGTGAAGAAGGCCTCGTCACCCATCATGCGGCGGAGCATATGCATCGCCCACGAACCCTTGTAGTAGGTGGTCGCGGGATTGAAGATCTCCCCCTCATCCCCGAGTTCTATGTCCGGCACGTAGACGCTGCTGCTGTTGGTCCCGATGTACTGCCGTCTCCACGCCATCGTGTCCTGTAGGTCCGCCAGGCTGCCGCCGGACTTGAACTCCTCCCACAGGGCGTCGGCGTACGACCCGATCCCCTCGTTCAGCCAGATATGGTTCCAGGTCTTGCACGTTACCGCATCGCCGAACCACTGGTGGGCGAGTTCGTGGGCGGTCAGATACTCGCCGAAGCCGGTGTACCCGCCTTCAGCGCCTTGGGCGGTCATCGTCTGGTGCTCCAGGCCGGCCCACGGGAAGTTGTAGATGCCGTACTTCTCATCGACGAACGGATACTCGCCGAAGAGCGACGCGTAGACCCCGATCATGTCCACGCACTTTTCCCATTTGGCGCGGTTGCTCGCGTTATCCCAGGCGGGATAGATGTAGAACTCGACCGGCATCGTTCCGCCCGGGTGGGAATAGCTCGAGGTCCACGTGTTGTATTCAGTCGCGGCAAAACTCACGAGCGAAGGGATGATCGGATAGTCGCTCGCCCAACGATGGCGCTTTCGATTCCCGGTCAGCACGTCGACCCCCTGAAGCAGGCCGTTACAGGGAACGCTCATCGTGTCAGGCGCCGTGATCGCAAACTCCATCGTGGCCTTGTCGGCGTGATCGCCGGGTGCGCCCACATCGCCCTCCTTCACCGGCCACCAGGAATAAGCGTAATAGGGCTGAGAAAGCGTGGCGACGACCGGCCTGCCGTCCGGCTGGGTATCCACCGTGATGGAGCCGTGAGCCGTGGGAAGGTGCACGGTATTCCCGGAGTACTCGATGGTCAGCGTGAAGGTCTCGTCGAGCCCGTACACACGGTCAAGCGTCACCACGCGCGTCGTCTCGCTCGTGGTCGTCACCGTCACAGCCGTCGCGCCGTCTATGTACGCAGCATCGACGCTGTACTGATTCCGCAACCGAATAGAGAACTCGCTCAGGGCAGCCGACTTGCTCTGGATGGAGATGACGTTACTTCCCGCAAGCCAACAGGTGCTGCCGCCGGGACTCAGTGCGCTGACTTCAATATCCAGCACGTAGTGCAGGACATCGGTGTCAGCCAGAGTCTCGAGGTACGCCGGGTCCGGTGGCTCCAGCGGACGCACGTCAGGCCGACTCATGAGCGATCGCAACTTGCCGCAGGCGGGTATTCGGTTGTCGCGCGTGCCCGGTGGTCCGTGCCCATCGGAACCTATCGCAAGATTCGCGAAGATGAAGCTGAAGGCCAACGCGGACAGCATCGCCGACCGGCGCGTTCGAGAAAGGTAACCAGGCATTTTTGACACCCCCAAGAGGACCCCGCTTTGCCGAATGCCCCGCGTGCGAACCGCGCGGTCGACCTCATATACCTTCCGCCGCGGCAATTCCACCGCTCAGGAGCATCGGCGCATACCTCTATCGTGGCAAGTTGCGTATGGAAAGGCAAGTGAATTAACGGAATTCGGCGATCGGAGCCGTCCGAGGCCATGCGGCGTAAACCGGAGCACGAACGGGGAACCGACTTGCGCTACGGTGCCGGGTGATACCCGAGCCGGGCCGAAATCGTGTCCGCGTATCGCCGAATCTGAGTTCCGGTTTGGGCGAACAGGTCCTCCGGCACGCGATCCGCCGGGCCGGTGATCCACATCGAAGCGACCGGATAACCGTGTTGATTCAGCACCGGCCCGGCGACACAGACGATCCCGTGCAGTTCCTCTCCACGATCCAGTGCGAAGCCGCATTCACGCACATACTGAAGCTCGGTCGCCAGCGCCTTCTTCGACGTGATCGTCCGCTCGTTGAAGCGAGTCAGCTTGAGGCGCGAAACCAGACCCTCGCGCTCCGCCTCCGGCAGGTAGGCCAGCATCGCCTTGCCCGGCGCGCTGGCGTGAAGGTTGATGCGCGCTCCCATATCGATAGAAAACTTGAAAGGGTGCGTACCGAGCACCTGTTCGAGCACGATGCAACCGTCCTCGACGATCGTGCCGAGCAAAACCGTCTCTTTCAGCGCGTCGCGGCATTCGTACATGACATCAATCGCAGCCGGAACGATCGGCCTCTCCGACAAGACCTGATGCCCCATCGCCAGGAGCTTGCGGCTCAATCTGAAACACTTCGTCGCCTCGTCCCGCGTGAGGTAACCGCGATCGCACAGCGTCGTCGTGACCCGAAAGACGCTGTTCTTGGGATAGCCGAGCCGCTGCGTGATCTCCGCGAGTTTCAAACCGCCCGGATGCGCGGCGAGGAGTTCGAGAATCGACAGGGCTCGCTCCAAGTTGGGAACACTGTACTTCGTGCCGGTCTCGTCGGTCTCTTGCATTTGGAGTCAGGCTCGCCCCTGGAGTTCTATATATCAAACTACCATCCAATCGTAGCCCACCATCCGGTCACGTCAAGCGCCCGGATCAGGCTTTCGCTGCGGGTCTGTCGGCGGGCGGCAGCGACGAAACGTCGATTTGGTTTACAGCGCTACACATGCCTGCTATATAGATCATCGTTCTACATGTAGATCACTCGACGCGGCATTCGAACCGATCGCCCCGCGACGCGCTTTCACGGAGACGGAATCATGGACCATGCGGATCACGTCACAAGACGCGGCGCCCTGAAGACGGCGGCCGTCGCGGGTGCGGCCTTGGTCACCGGCTGCAGCCACGGACATCACTCACTCACAAACAGCAAACGGAGCACCGCCTTGCTCAGCAGCGACTTCTACGACGAAGGCGTCTTCAACAAGAAGAAGGCCTTCCAAGCCTACTACGACATGATGGAGCGCTTCGCCTACCCAATTCCGGCGGTCCTGAAGACCGACGAGTTCTGGACGAGCGACTTCGCGCAGAACGACTTCGCCAACGTGGGCATGGCCGGCATCTTCTGGATCAACAACAAGGAGCACCACTACTTCGCCCACGAGATCTATTTGCTGCCGGGCCAGATGATCGTGG
Organism: Phycisphaerae bacterium; assembly: GCA_029260055.1. GTDB lineage: Bacteria > Planctomycetota > Phycisphaerae > UBA1845 > UBA1845 > JADFOB01. The sequence continues at coordinate 65,239 of JAJDDX010000424.1, read as the reverse complement.
AACACCGCCACACCATCAGTTCCGAAGGCCCGGCGAAGATGGAATCGTGGCACGTGCGCCACGGCATGATCCATACCTTCGGAGAAGGCGAACCGACCGACGACTTGCCGTGCCGACTTCCGGAAAGCCAGTTGAAAGCCGACGCCATCACCGCGCGCCGCTGCCTCACGCTCAGCGAAGGCGAAATCGGCACGCTGAACCGCGTCACGGCACCGCACTTCATGATCGCCGGACCCGCCGGAGCGATCGTGGCTGAGTACGGCACGCCGCATTACGACGACGCACTCGAGTTCACCAACGAATCCGTGGTCTTCTAGAGCCACGCCGATAAGAGGAGCGAATCATGCGTACGTTTCATCACATCGGGATTCCGTCTAGCGAGACGCACGAGAACGAGACCTATCTCGAAGAGGCCAAGCTCTATATCACGGACGTAGCAGCCAGCCCCAACAAGATCGAATGGCTCCGCTTCGAAACGGGCAGCACTATGCCGAGGATGTTGCAGGCCCTTCCGCACATCGCCTATCAGGTCGGCGACCTGGAAGCGGAGATGGTTGGCAAAGAGGTCCTGATGGAGCCGTTCTCGCCCATGGAGGGCGTGACTGTCGCGTTTATCATCGAAGAAGGCGCACCGATCGAACTGATGCAGATGGCCTGACCCCTCGGCCCGCTTGGAGGACATTTCCCATGGCGATGAAGAAGTTCATCAATGACCCGGACGAACTGACCGGTGAACTGCTCGAAGGCTACTGTGGCGCGTTCCCACAGTTGGTCCGACTCGAGTCCGACAGGATCGTCATGCGCGCGACCCCGAAGGATGAAAGCAAGGTCGCGATCGTCACGCTCGGCGGCGCGGGACACGAACCGGCCTTGAGCGGCTTCGTCGGCGAGGGCATGCTGGACGCGTCGGTCGTCGGCGACATCTTCGCGGCGCCGGGTCCGATCAAGGTAGTCGACGCGCTACGACTCCTGAAGCGCGACGTGGGCATCCTGTTCGTGGTCCTCAACCACGCCGGCGACGTCATGAGCGGCAACATGGCGCTGCAGATGGTGGAAAAAGAAGGCATCAAGGTCAAAATGCTCCTGACTCACGAAGACATCGCGCCCGGCGCCGACGCGCCGGCTGAAGATCGCCGCGGCCTCGTCGGGTGCCTTTCGATCTTCAAGGTCGCCGGAGCCGCCGCCGAAGCGGGCAAGAGCCTCGATGAGGTCTACGCAGTCGCGAAGCGTCTGAACGACAACATGGCCACGCTGGCCGTCGCGCTCAAACCAGCCACGCATCCGCAGTCGGGCCAGGAGATCTTCGAACTGGCTGAAGACGAGATGGAAATCGGCATGGGGCAGCACGGCGAAGCGGGCACCGGGCGTTCGAAAGTAATGACCGCCGATGAGACCGCTGAGACGATGCTCACGCAGTTGCTGCTGGCGATCAAGGCGAAAGCCGACGATCGACTACTCGTCATGCTCAACGGCGCCGGCGCCACGACTCAGATGGAGCTTTTCGTCGTGTTCCGCCGGGTCATGCAGATCGTCGAGTCGAAAGGCATGCACATAGCTCATTCCATGGTGGGCGAGTACCTTACGGTCCAGGAGATGGGCGGGTTCCAGATGTTCGTCGCCAAACTCGACGACGAACTGGAGCAACTGCTCAAGGCCCCGGCCAACGCACCCTATTGGGTCGGGCGATGAACTGAGGTACCGGTGCCGTGGCCGACCATGTCGATTATGATGTCATGAGGCGCATGTGGGCGTCCGCGGCCGAGCGCGTGCGCAACGCCAAGCAGACCCTCTCGACCCTGGACGCAGCCACCGGCGACGGCGACCACGGCACGGCCATGGGCAAAGTCGCCGATGCGATCACTCGAACCATGGACAACCACGGCGACAAGAAGCTCGCTTCACTGCTGGCGGACATCGGCTGGGCTGCGATGGGTACGGACGCCGGCTCGACAGGCCCACTTTACGGCTCCTGGTTCCTGGGCATGAGCGAACAGGCCGGCGATACCGCGCTGGACGCCGCGGAATTCGCGGGCATGCTGGAGGCGGGTGTCGCCAACCTGCAACTGAACACCAAGGCCAAACCGGGCGACAAGACCATGATGGACGCCCTGGTGCCGGCCACCGACGCAATCCGTACCGCGGCTAACGAAGGCCGATCAATAGCGGACGCGCTGAACGCCGGAGCACACGCCGCGGCCGCCGGCGCCGAAGCGACGAAACAGATGGTAGCTGCGTTCGGACGAGCACGGCATATCGGCGAGCGCTCGATCGGTCACGTCGACCCCGGTGCCGCCTCGATGTCGCTCATCTTCGCCGGCTTTACGGAGGGATTCACGAATGCCTGACGCAAACGGCAACGTCTCCGCGAACGCCTTCAGAGTCGGAGCCCCGGCTGCGAATCCGACCTCCGAACTAAAAGGCGCTCACAGCTACGACTGGGGCATGAAGGACCGCCTGTCGCGCATCTTCGATCCGAAATCCGGAAAGACCGTCATGCTGGCATTCGACCACGGATACATCATGGGGGCCACATCGGGGCTCGAGCGCATCGACGTTTCGATCGTGCCGCTGATCGAACATGCCGACTGCCTCATGTGCTCGCGAGGCGTGCTGCGTACGTGCATTCCGCCGACGTGTAGCAAACCTATCTCGCTTCGGTGCTCCGCCGGGTCGACCGTCCTGACCGAACTCAACGACGAATGTGTCGGCGTTCAAATCGAAGACGCCATTCGTCTGAACGCCTCGATGATGGCGGTAATGGTGGCCATCGGCGACAAGAAGTTCGAAGCAAGGACGATCCGCAACCTCTGCAGGATGATTGAAGCGGGTAATCGCTACGGCATTCCCACACTCGGCGTCACAGCCGTCGGCCAGGAACTGACGCGCGACGCGCGGTACCTCGGCATGGCGTCACGCGTGCTCGCGGAAAACGGGGCTCAGGTCGTCAAGACATACTACTGCCAAGAGGGGTTCGAGACGGTGACCGCGGGCTGCCCGGTCCCGATCGTGATCGCCGGCGGCAAGAAACTGCCGGAACTCGACGCCCTGGAGATGGCCCATCACGCGATCGACCAAGGGGCAGCCGGCGTCGACATGGGGCGCAACATCTTCCAGGCGGACGACCCGAAAGCGATGATCCAGGCCGTGCGCGGTGTCGTTCACGACCAAATGTCGCCGGAAGCAGCGCTCGAACTCTATAACGACCTGAAGCAATCGTGAGCGTTCGAGCCCGGAAGGCTGTGCATCGAAGTCAGTAGCGGAGGAGTCGATTCATGCCGGACGCCCGCACCCGTCGATGTGCCGCTCTTATGGCCTGCGTATTGTGCGCGGGCACCTCGGCATGGGCCGATCCCCCCTACCGCTCCCCGATCGATCTGGCTTTCTCGCCGGACGGCGCCATGCTCGCCGTCTCGGACCACACAGCCGGCGTCGTAACACTGATCGGCGTCGCTGGAGCGAACGTGCTGCACGAGTGCGCAGTGGATGACCGCCCCGCCGGCATCACGTGGGCTCCCGACGGTTCGCACCTGTACGTGGCGGAATCTCGCGTCGGCACGATCGCCGACATCGACGCGGACAAAGGTTCGGTCACGCGCCGATTCGAAGCGGGCTTGTGGTTGCGAGGGATCGCATTCGCCCCGAACCATAACATGCTCGTCGCCGCCGACTATGCGAGAGACGGCGTCACCGTGGCGAAGCTCGGGAGCACCGTACGAAGAACGGTCGTCCCCACGTCGCGCCAGCCGTTCGCGGTGGCGATCTCACCGGACGAGTCGCTTGCGGTCGTCAGCCACCTGATTCCCCAAGGTCGTGCGGATAGGCCAGGCCAATCGGCCGTCGTCACCTTGGTCGACCTCGAACTACGTGCCGAACTCGCCCACATTCGTCTCCCGTCCGGCTCGTCTTGCGGACGCGGCGTCGCCATCGACCCGGATGGTAGGCGGGCGTACGTCGTACATACGCTCGGCCGTACCAACCTACCGACCACGCAGATCGAGCGCGGCTGGGTCAACACGAACGCACTGAGTGTGATCGACTTGAAGTCGCACCGACGCCTGGGGACGGTACTGCTCGACTACCTGCTCGAGGGCGCAGCCGACCCGTGGGGCGTCGCCGTCGCACCCGACGGAAGCCGGCTGTGGGTGACCCTCTCGGGCACGCACCAGCTCGCGACCATCGACCTCCCCGGCCTATCGGCGCTGCTCGCAGACAAACGCAAGGGATTGGAAGACGACATAGCGGCGCTCTCCCGTGCCGGCGCGATTCGGCGAACGCCTTTGCCGGGCAAAGGGCCGCGTGGCTTGGCCGTCTCGCCTGATGGAAAGACGCTTGCTGTCGCGATGTACTTTTCGGGCACGGTGCTTCTGCTGGATGCACACAACGCCGCCCTGCGCACCGTCGTGACGCTCCAAAACCAACCCGAACCCGATGCCGAACGGCGCGGCGAACGGATCTTCCACGACGCGACATACTCCAAACAAACATGGCTTAGCTGCGCGACGTGCCATCCCGATACGCGCGCGGACGGTATGAACTGGGACCTGCTCAACGACGGACTCGGCAATCCCAAGAACGTACGCTCCCTCGTATGGAGCCACAAGACGCCGCCGGTTATGTCGCGCGGCGCGCGTGCATCGATGGAAGTGGCCTCCGCAGCCGGGTTTACGCACATCGCGTTCCAGCAGATCAGTACCGCCGATCTCGAAGATGTCCGCGCCTACCTGCGCTCGCTCGAACCGGTGAAGAGCCCCTTCGCCGGCGACACCGGCCCGCTCGCCGCACAGATTCAGCGCGGTCGCGAGGTGTTCGAGCAGGAGACCACAGGTTGCGCGCGCTGCCACCCCGCACCGTTGTATACTGATCTCAAACAATATGATGTGGGCACGCGCGGCAAACTCGACCGGACCGAAACGTTCGACACGCCGACGCTCGCGGAGCTGTGGCGAACCGCCCCTTACTTGCACGACGGCTCGGCCGCGAAACTGCGTGATGTCCTTTTCGGATGCAACAAGGACGACCGACACGGCATTACATCGCACCTGACCGAGCCACAGTTTGAAGACCTGATCGCGTATCTGCGCGCTTTGTAGTACGAAGCGACAACTGCTTCATAGGCTCGATTGCCGGCGAGCGAAATAGTGAGATGACCATGAGAGCCATTACCAAGCTTACGACATTGTTGATCCTGGCTACAACCGGCATCGCCACCGCGCAGAATGCCCCGAGCGCCGACGCACGCGCCGCATGGACCCACGCGATACGCAAGGCATACGAGAAGGACCCCTCCCGCGACGCAGCCGGGGGTGTCGACGGCGTGATCGACGGCGGCTTCGCATTCCACACGTCCAAGGAGCTCGCCCCCTGGTGGCAGGTGGACCTTGCCGAATCGGACCCGCTCGACCGCATCGTCATCTTCAACCGCGTCGGTCTCTGGGAGCGTGCCCGCACCATCACCGTACACCTCTCCGACGATGGCAACACATGGAATGAGGTCTACCGTCACGACGGCTCGGAGTTCTATGGCCACGAAAAGGGCGAGCCATTGACCGTTGCGCTCGACGGTGAATCAGCCCGCTACGTGCGTCTTTGGCTTCGTGAAGAAACGATGTTCCACCTCGACGAAGTGCAAATCTTCGGCACCGGCACCCCGGACACCAACATCGCCCTGAACAAGTTCGCCACGCAGAGCACGACGTCACCCCATTCGTCGTTCAAGCCGCTTACGGAAGACGCGACGTATGCGACGCCGGCCGATGATCTGCGGCACGCAGGTAGGATCGTCTCCGGCTTGCTCGATCAGATCGGCGCCGCCGCAAAACCGATGCGCACACGGCTTGCACAGCTCGTCGGCGATCAGAAACCCATCCAAGACGCGCAGTGGATCACGCTCTTCGACAAGGCACGCTTACGGCGCGATCGGCTCGCCAGAGCGAGAGTTCAGATGCGCTTGTTCGATGCGGAAGCGCTGCGGCTCGCAGCCGCCGACCTGACCGAGTCCTTCGGCGATCGATATGCCGGAGCAGCCGACTACCGCCGTCAACTCGAGGGTATCGAAGCCAAGGCCGCCGCCGTCCGAGCCGAACTCGAACAGGGGACCGACGAGGTCCTCGATCGTGCCGAGCGCATCATCGCAATCCAGCGCAAGGTGCTTCTAGCCAACCCGCTGCTCGACTTCGACGAGCTACTCATCGTGAGACGAGCCAACACCGGACCACGAACCGGCCTGCCGCAGAACTGGCAAGGCAATTGTGCACTCCCGCGAACCGGCTACGACGACGCCATCTGCCGCATGTCCTCCTTTCGCGATCGCCCGCAACTCGACACGCTCTACAAACCCGAGCGGAATGTCTTCGTAGGCGATGTCGACCTCCACTTCGACGCCGACCGCTTGCTGTTCTCATCCCTCGATGACGATCATCGCTGGCAGGTGTTCGAGATCGGTATCGACGGCGGCAACCTGCGCCAAGTCACCAGCGGCCCCATCACCGAAACCGACAACTACGACGCCTGCTATCTGCCGGATGGCCGCATCGTCTTCGCCTCCGCCGCGGTGTGCCAGGGCGTCCCCTGCGTCGGCGGCGCCGACGCCGTCAGTAACCTCTACATCATGGGTGATGACGGGAAAAACGTCCGCCAGCTCTGTTTCGACCAGGATCACAACTGGCACCCGACCGTGCTGCCCGACGGCGGAGTCCTCTTCGCCCGGTGGGAATACACCGACACGCCACACTACTTCACGCGGCTGCTCATGCGCATGAACCCCGACGGCACAAGCCAGATGCCCGTCTACGGGTCGAACTCCTATTGGCCCAACTCGATCTTCTACTCGCGACCGATCCCCGGCCATCCATCAAAACTCGTAACCGTCGTCTCCGGCCATCATGGCGTTCCCCGCATGGGAGAGTTGATCGTCCTGGACACCGCAAAAGGCACGCACGAGGCCGACGGCGTCGTTCAGCGCATCCCGGGCCGCGGCAAGAAGGTCGAACCGATCATCGTCGATCAACTCGTCGACGACTCGTGGCCGAAGTTCCTCCAACCGTGGCCGCTCAGCGAAAAGTACTTCCTGGTCTCGTGCAAGCCCGCGCCGGATAGCCACTGGGGAATCTATCTCGTCGACGTCTTCGACAACATGGTCCTGCTCCACGAAGAGCGCGGCCAGGCGCTGCTCGAACCGGTGCCGCTCGTCAAGCGCGAGCGCCCGCCCGTCATTCCCGACAGGGTCCGGCCCGACCGCACCGATGCGACCGTCTACATGGCCGACGTCTACAACGGCCCCGGCCTCGCAGGTGTACCGCGCGGCGACATCAAGGCGCTGCGCGTCATCGAATGGCACTACGGCTACAACGAAATCGGCGGCCACCAACACGCAGCGGTGGAAGGCGGCTGGGATGTGAAGCGCATCCTCGGCACGGTCCCGGTCGAGGCCGACGGATCGGCACTGTTCACCGTTCCGGCGAATACGCCGCTCGCTGTCCAACCGATCAACGATCGCGGCGAGGCGCTGCAACTCATGCGCAGTTGGTTCACCGCGATGCCGGGTGAGATGCTCTCGTGCGTCGGCTGCCACGAGGCACCGAACACCACCGTTCCGAATCGACGGACGGTCGCCACCGCCTATCGACCACGTCAGATCGCGCCGTGGCACGGACCGACACGCGGTTTCAGCTTCACGCGCGAGGTTCAGCCCGTGCTCGACCGAAAGTGTGTCGCGTGCCACGACGGCAACCCGCGTGACGACGAGCCCGCCCTTCCCAACTTCGCCGACAACGCTCGCGGCTGGGGCGGGTTCACCAAGAGCTATCTCGAATTGCACCCCTACGTGCGCCGCCCCGGACCCGAGAGCGACTATCATCTGTTGCGCCCGGCCGAATTCCGCGCCAACACGAGCGAACTCGTTCAAATGCTCCGCAAGGGTCACCACAACGTGCAGCTCAGCCAGGTGGAATGGGATCGCCTCATCACGTGGATCGACTTCAACGTCCCGGACCACGGCACGTGGACCGAGCATGTGGGCTCGCGCGGATTCGAAAAGTCCTATGCGATGCGCCTTCGCTACCGCAAGCTTTTCGCAAACATCGAGGATGATCCCGAGGCGATCGTACGGATTGACACGCCCAAGGCCGAGCCGGTCACACCCGCGCCGGTCAACAGGAAACCGGCAGCAGCCGTGCAATGCAACGGCTGGCCCTTCGACGCCGACGAAGCCCTGCGCCGGCAACAGGCAGCCGGCCCCGCCACACGACGAACACTCGACCTCGGCGATGGCGTGACCATGGACCTGGTGCTCATACCGGCCGGGCAGTATGTCATGGGGGATGAGTACGGAGACGCCGACGAAGCACCGACAAGCGCCGTGACCATCGACGAACCCTTCTGGATGGGCACACTGGAAGTGACCAACCGGCAATTCATCCGCTTTGATGCAGAACACGACAGCGGCTACTACGACCAGCGATGGAAAGACCACACGACGCCCGGCTATCCGGCCAACCTGCCTGACCAGCCCGTCATCCGCGTCACCTGGCGTCAGGCCAGAGCGTTCTGCCAGTGGCTCTCGAAAGAGACGGGCGAGTCGTTCGCTCTCCCGACGGAAGCCCAATGGGAATACGCAGCCCGCGCCGGCACGGCTACGCGATTGAGCTATGGCGGCCTCGACACGGACTTCTCCAAGCTCGCGAACATGGCGGACGCATCGACCAGCAAGCTCGTGGTGCAGGGCGTGAACCCCCAACCGGTCAAAGACCCCGACCCGCGCTCCGACTACTTACCCAAGGACGCCCGCTTCGACGACGGCCACAGAGTCGTAGCGAACGTTGGCACGTTTCAGCCAAATGCCTGGGGACTGCACGACATGCACGGGAACGTGGCCGAGTGGACACAGTCCACCTACCAGCCGTACCCCTACGCCGACGATGACCGCAACAACAATGCGGCCAACGGTGAGCGCGTCGTCCGCGGTGGATCCTGGCGAGACCGCCCGAAACGCTGCCGCTCCGCATTCCGACTGCACTACCCCGACTGGCAGCCCGTATTCAACGTCGGCTTCCGAGTGATCTGCCCGGTCGACAAGCGAACGGCATCCCGGAAGTAGCCCTGAATAGGCGGCAAAGAGCCCGCACCGACCTCCTGATACCCCAGACGTGGCCCCGATCCCACAGTGCGCCGAACAGGGGCCTGCAAGTCCGGGTTTGGACTTGACCTGCCGAATGCCGACACGGTATAATCGCAGGTCGCGGTGGGGATCGTCCACGTTACCTCTTGTTCTAAGGGGCATTCCTGGGGTGGGCCCGAAGCTGCAGCACGTACCTGAGTGATCGCGGTTCATTCAGATCGGCGTTCGTACCATACAGATACTTAACGGAGGAAGGTGCAGGTGCACCACGGAGAGAAGCCCATGGTTTCGGTCACAAGTGCGCTGATTTGGGTCATCGGTACGGCGGGCCTCGCAGCCAACGGAGACATCACCGCGGACAACGGCAGCCCGGCAAACCAAGCACAGGCTTCTGCGGCTGTGCTCCGTTCGATCCCACCGGGACTCGAACCTCAAAGACATTACTACAACGCGACAACGGGCTCGGCCGGCTCGGCGGGAGGCCTGATACTTGACGATCCGGTCTACGCCAATTCACCGCCGCCGGACGTCTTCCTGCAGCTTCCGCCGGACACCCTGGTGGCGGACGATCTGCACACCGAGGCGGTGAACGGCTGCCCGGTCAAGGCATACGAGTTCCTCGTCGCCGGCGGCGGCGACGGCACCGGCCCCGGTTTCACCGTCAGCTTCGCGCTGTACGACGGCTGCCCGAACGGCGGCGGCGTGGTCCTGCCAGGCACCGACGGCTCCCTGGCGATCGCCGATGACGGACTTCATTCCGTACTGCTTGACCTGTCGGCCAGCCCCGTGGCCATTGACAATACGGTGTGGCTCGGTGTCTCGTTCGACCGCGCGGGCCCCGGCTGGGTCGTTGGTACCCCCGCCGAGGTTGGCTTCACGTCGAACATCTATGACATCCCGTTCGAACCCTGCAGCGCCAGCTTCGCCGGCACGACGCTCTACGCCGGCTTCCACACCCAGGTCTACTGCGAACCGCCCTTCGACCGAGAGTTCCTCGCTTACTACAACGCCAATCTAGGCGGAATGCGGTGGGTCTTCCCTCCGAACTGGTGGATCGTGGACGATGTCGAACTGATCATCGATAACTGCGTCCTGAGCAGCTACGACATCGGCGGCGTCGCCACCGGCGGCGGCACCGTCACCGTAACGGCTGAACTCCGGCGCTTCTGCGGTGATGCCTTCGTGATAGAAGGAACCCAAGGAACCGCAGCGTTCATCGCTGACGATTCACCCGCATTCGCTCGCTTCGACTTTCCCGGCGGCGTCGCACTGAACACCGGCGCGATGCCCCTGTGGGTAGCCTACAAGTTCGATAGAGCGGCAAGCTCCATATTCTCGGGGCAGGCCGCACTCGGCTACACCGACGACTTCTTCGGGCTGCAAGACGGATCGGACTGCAACTTGTACTGGTTCGGTGGTAACCCGTGGTCGGGATTCGCCATCACCGTTCGCTGCCTTGGCAATTCGCCAACGGGTGCATGTTGCGACCTGTCTACGCCGGGAGCGGGCACGCCGCGAGAATTCTGTCGCGAGGTCCAGGAGATCGCCTGCCAGGGGTCCACGGTACGATTTGAGTCGGGCGCAAAGTGCCCCAACACGTGCAGCATCACCAGCGACGAATGCACCGTCGATGCCGACTGCCCGATAGCATGCAGCCTCACCGACGATGCGTGTGTTGTCGACGCGGATTGCCCCGTCGGCGAGACCTGCACCCGGACCCAAATCTGCACCGATCTTGGCGTGTCGTTCGACCCGACCTGCGGCACCGCGGCCTGCTGCACACCGCCGAATTCTCCGTTCGGCGAAACGTGCGTCGATCTCGATGAAACGACATGCGAATCACACCTGGACGACGACGGCCACGCCGCCGTGTGGCAGCCGGGGCAATTCTGCGGCCAGGGACAACAGGACTGCATCAGTTGGATATGCCGATTCGCGGAGGGATCGTGCGACCTAGCGAACGGCACCGTGGGCTGCAACGTCCCGACCTGCTGCGACACAGTCTGCGATATGGACCCGTTCTGCTGCATCTGGGAATGGGACAGCACGTGTGCCACCCGCGCGGTCGCCGTATGCACGGACCTCCCGGTCGGTAACGACACGTGCTTCGGTCCGACCCCGGACAGCGGTGCATACATGCTCAACGAATGCTCGGTCAGCCTCGATCAGTGCTTCGACGACACGGACTGCCCCGCAGGCCAGAGCTGCGAGGCAAACGGCGCCACAACGCTTGATAACAGAGGTGCCACAACCGACGCAAGTGAAGGCTTTTGTTGCCACCGAGCCGGGGCGGGAACTCAAGGGTTCGGCGGCGTCTGGGCCAAGTTCACCGCCTCGGAGGCGAGCGCCCGAGTCGACACCTGCGGGGCCAACAACTTGCCGGCATGGGACGCGCTGCTTCAGGTCTTCCGAGCGACGGACCACACCGACGAACAGGCCGCATGCAACTCACTCGTGCCGATCGGCTGCAACGACGACAGCGACTGGATCAGTTGCCAAGACGGACAAGCAGCGATCTGTCTCTACGACCTGAACATCGGCGAGACTTACTACGTCCTTTTGGGGGCGAAAGCGGAGTACGCTGCCGGAGAATACCGCCTCACTGTCACGTCACCGGCCACGGCCCCCTGCAGCCCGCCGGGCGACGTCCCAGTCAACAATACCTGTGACACCGCAACCATCGCCGCAACATCGTCGAACTTCGATCTGAACGGAGCGACGGCGCAGTGCCCGGGCGAGGCGTGCGCGGTCGACTTGACGGGCGATGTCTGGTTCGAGTACACGGCACCCGTAGCAGGGTCCGTCACGTTCGATACCTGCTCGGTACCCCAGGGCGACACCATCCTACTCGTATACGACGGTGGCGACTGTCCCGCGACGGGAGATCGACTCATCACCTGCAACGATGACGCGCTCGATGGCAGTTGCGGCGTCGGCTCCTCCAGCACCATCGACGTCGAGGCGCAAAGGACATACCTGATCCGCGTCGGGGCGCGAGACGGCGATGCGTTCACCGGCGAACTTCACGTCAGCGGCCTCGTGGTGGACTGTCAGCCCAACGGCATCCCCGATGACCAGGACATCGCACAGGGTACGAGCGAGGACTGCCAGCTAAACGACGTGCCTGACGAGTGCGACATCGCCCAAGGCAGCAGCGACGACTGCCAGGCGAACGGCGTACCGGATGAGTGCGACATCGCACAAGGCAGCAGCACCGACGACAACGGCGATGGCGTTCCCGATGAATGCCAAATCGAGCCGACCCCGGCCGTCATGACCATGGAAGTCGTCGAGGTCAACGGCTCGGCGGCGGGCCTGCCGTCGGACGACCTCGTCGCGAATCAGGGCGACTTGTTGAAAGTCGAATTCTATCTTCAGGATTGGGCGCCCCTGTTGGCCAATACGCACCAGTTGCGCCTGGATGGTGCGTCACTGACAAGCAGCGGGACCGGCGCAATCCTGCTCGCCGAGCTGCCCTGCACCACGGACGGCGACTGTTACGGCGAATCGGTATGCGACGGCAACCTGTGCGACTGCAGCGGGTCCGTGTATGTGGAAGCGACGGATAGTCGACCCGACCACCTGTTCTTCGGACGCGACGCCATCATTGTCGGCGACTGTACCTCAAACCTCGCACAGCAAGGGAGCTACCTCGTAGGTGGGACGCTGCTTACTCCGCCGTGGGGCGTACCGGATCAAGGCACGCCCAAATACATAGGAACCATGTTCCTTACGGTGGACGAAAACGCCGACGGCACTTTCACGCTCGGCCTCATGCAAGATCCCGATCAAACATTCCTCGTGGACTCTGATGACCAGATCATACCGTTGGACTGGTCGGCGACGTTGACCCTGCGCGTCGGCGCCAACGACTGCAACGGCAACCGCATCCCCGACGATCAGGACATCGCCCAAGGCACGAGCCACGACTGCCAGGCGAACGGCGTGCCGGATGAGTGCGACATCACGCAGGGTGCGAGCGAGGACTGCCAGGCCAACGGCACACCGGACGAATGCGACATCGCATCAGGTAGCAGTGGCGATGACGATGGCGACGGCATCCCGGATGAATGCCAAACCGTGTCCGTCCCGGCCGTCTCCCAGTGGGGACTAATCGTCCTCGCCCTGTTGCTCTCAATAGCGGCGAAAACCAGAAGCGCGACGTGTCGACGAGCCCACGCCTGACGCACCGAAACGGATGATGGGACGCCCTCCATGGAAGAACTACGGCCCAAATGTCGTGCCGCGAATGCACATGACCGCTCTGAAGGAAGGGACCGAAGATCGATGAAACACGCCAAAACCTCATGCCTCAGCGGAGGCCTGATCGCGTTGTTTTCGACGGCCACCCTGGCTCTGCCGGCCGTCATGACCATGGAAGTCGTCGATATCAACGGCTCGACAACGGGTTTGCCGTCCGCCGATCTCGTCGTGAACCCGGGCGACTTGTTGAAAGTCGAATTCTATCTTCAGGATTGGGCGCCTGGCCTGCTCTTCTACTATCAATTGCGCCTCGACGGCGCATCTCTCGCGAGTGGCACGACCGGAACGATCTCTCTGGCGGAACTGCCGTGCACCGCCGACGGTGACTGTTACGGCGAATCGGCGTGCGACGGTAACTTGTGCCACTGTTGGAGTTCCTTGTACATCGAGCCACCCGGCAGCCGGCCCGATCACGTGTTCTTCGGACAAGACGCCATCTTGGCCGTCGACTGCACTTCAATGCTCGCCTTGGCCGGCAACTACGGCTTCGGCGGAATCGCGTTCGGCATACCGGGGATCCCGGACCCGGGAACACGAACGTACATGGGAACCATGTTGCTTACGGTGAGCGGAAACGCCAGCGGCGGTTTTACGCTCGGCCTCCTGCAGAATGCCGACCAGACATTCGTCGCGGACGAAAACGACTACCTCATTCCGCTAGACTGGTCGACGACGTTGACCCTGCATGTCGGCGCCGACGACTGCAACGGCAACCGCATCCCTGACGACCAGGACATCGCCCAAGGCACGAGTGAGGACTGCCAGGCCAACGCCGTCCCGGATGAGTGCGACCTCACGCAGGGTGCGAGTGAAGACTGTCAGCTGAACGCCGTCCCTGACGAGTGCGATCTCGTACAAGGGAGCAGCGTGGACCACAACGGCGACGGCATTCCTGATGAGTGCCAGTTCGAGCCCGTGCCGGCTGTCTCCGCGTGGGGACTCGCCGTCCTTGCCCTCTTGCTCCTTATCGCGGCGAAAACTAGAGGCACGGCATTTCGACGGGCCGACGGCTGACGCGCCGAGACGGATGGTGGGGCACCCGCCATGGAGGGACTTCGGCCCGAGAGTTCGTGTGGCGAATGCACATTACGATCCAGAAGGAAAGGAACGAGAGGCGATGAAACACGCTTTGACCTTGTGGCTCTGCGGAAGCCTGATCGGTTTCTTCTCGGCAACGGCGATGGCTCTGCCGGCCGTCGTGACCATGGAAGTCGTCGAGGTCAACGGCTCGACCGCGGGTCTACCGTCGAGCGATCTCGTCGTGAACCCGGGTGACTCCTTGAAGCTCGAAATGTATCTACAGGGTTGGGCGCCCGAGTTGCTTCTTACCTACCAGATGCGCCTGGACGGTACCTCACTTGCGAGCGGCACTAGCGGCGCGATCACACTGACGGAATTGCCGTGCGCGACGGACGGCGACTGCTTCGAGGGCGCGACATGCGACGGCGACCTGTGCAGTTGCTACGGCTCAGCATATGTGGAAGCGCCGAGCAGCCGCCCCGACCACGTGTTCGCCGACCGCGAGGCCATTGTCGCAGCCGACTGCACATCATCGTGGGGACTCGAAGGAAGCTACGCACTGGCCGGAACGCTGTTTCATCCGCTGTCGGGCGTTCCGGATCAAGGCATCCCCAAGCACATGGGAACGTTACTCCTGACGGTGAGTGAGGACGCCGGCGGCGACTTCACGCTCCGCCTCCTTCAAATACCCTACGAAGTGTTCCTCGAGGATGTAGACTACCTGAACCTGCCGTTGGACCGTTCGGCCACGCTGACGCTGCGCGTCGGCGCCGACGACTGCAACGGCAACCGCATGCCCGACGACCAGGACATCGCCCAAGGCACGAGTGACGACTGCCAGGCCAACGCCGTCCCGGATGAGTGCGACATCGCAACAGGAGAAAGCGCCGACGATGACGCCAATGGTGTTCCTGATGAATGCCAAGCCGTACCGGTTCCAGCCATCTCGCAATGGGGGCTCGCCATCCTTGCCCTCTTGATTCTCACTGCGGCGAAGATTCGAAGACGGGCGCCTCGACGAGCCTGCGGCTGACCCGTCGAAACGGATGGCGGGCTGCCCGACATGGTAAAAACTACGGCCTGAGACTTGAGTGTGGCTACTGCACGATACGATCCGGAAAGAAGGAAACGAGAAACGATGAAACACGCCGCAACTTTGTGCCTCACCGGAAGTCTGATCGGAGTCTTCTCGGCGACCGCGCTGGCGCTGCCCGCAGTCATGACCATGGAGGTCGTCGAGATCAACGGTTCGACAGCGAACTTGCCGTCCGCAGATCTCGTCGTACAACCGGGCGACTCGTTGAAGATCGAGTTCTACCTTCAGGACTGGGCGCCTGCCTTGGTCAAGACGTATCAGCTTCGCCTGGACGGTACGTCCCTTGCGAGCGGCACAACCGGACTGATCAAACTCGCGGAGCTACCCTGCACTGAGGACGAGGATTGTTTCGGCGCATCGGCCTGCGACGGCAGCCTGTGCGAATGCGGCGGCTCCCTGTATATCGAACAGCCGAACCATCGACCCGGCCACCTGTTCGTCGGCCGCCTGGCAATCTGGGCCACCGACTGCACGTCAGGCGATGCACTTCTTGGGAACTACGGAATCGCCGGGACCCTGCTCAGCGCCCCGTGGGGCGTTCCGGATGACGGCAACCGCAAGTATCTGGGAACCATGTGGCTGGAGGTGGGCGAAAACGCCGGCGGTTCTTTTGCCCTCGGCCTCCTGCAGAACCCCGACCATACATTCCTCTTGGATGACGACGACCAAAGCATACCGTTGGACTGGTCGGCGACGTTGACCCTGCATGTCGGCGCCGACGACTGCAACGGCAACCGCATTCCTGACGACCAGGACATCACCCAAGGCATGAGCCACGACTGCCAGGCCAACGGCACGCCTGACGAATGCGACATCGCAACAGGAGAAAGCGCCGACGATAACGGCGACGGCGTTCCTGACGAATGCCAGGTCGAGCCAGTCCCGGCAGTGTCTCAGTGGGGAATCGTGATCCTCGCCCTCATGCTCCTTTCCGCGGCCAAGGTCCGGGGACGAGCTATTCGGCGACTAGATGGCTGACATGCTGCAAGCTGGCGCGGTGGAGCGAGTCGAAAGGCGCGGCCCGTGAGCGCGTGCGGCCGGGATCTTGTCCTCTTCTGCGCGCCCGTCTACCCGACCTCGTCTACCGCGACGCCGTTTTGAAGATCGCGGTAGATCGCCAGGAACTTCTCGAAGGCCGCACCGTTCCCGTGCGGCGCCGACGGCTCCGGCAGCCGCAGCGCCGAATCGACCGACGTAAGCAAGGTCGACAACGCCTCACGGAACATATCCGTCAAAGCTGCCAAAGCCTCGTCCAGCGTCGTCGTCGTGACGCCAGCCTCCGGATCGGCGGCCTCCGCCTCCGGCTCTACTTCGACAGGCACCGACTCCCCGGCTACGCCCGCCGCCAAGGGCTGTGCGAGCGCGCCACCGGCGTCGATCGGAGTGGGAGCGAGCGGGTCGGCGACGCCATCAACGCCGGTACCGTCAACCGGCACATCAACATCGCCCGCCGGTGGCTCGTCGACCGGAGTAGCAAACAGCGCCTCCAATCCTCCGACCATGTCGTCGAACGCCGATTGCAGCGATGCCTCCAACTCGCCGGCGTCGATCGCCCCATTCGCGGTTGCACCGCTACCAGCCGCTTCGACCGACACGCTGAACGTGTCAAGCAGTTCGCTTAGCGCCGCGCGCGCCTCGTCATCAGCGGCGTACGAAGCCAGCAACCCCTCGGCGGCTGCCGTCACCGTCTCGCCGAGGCGAGTAGCGCCCGCAGCCACCACGGGCTCGGCTCCTGCCTGGGCCCGAGCCGTAAGCTGATCGTTGAAGTTGATCCGGAGGCGGACGTCGGATACTCCGCGAAAGTGCCCAGCTTCCAGCAATCGGACCACGCCGGGCACGTGGGCGTCGCCGGCGCGTCCATGGGCGTGGCCCTTGGGCGGCTTCACCTCGTCCGGCGGCGGAGCGGGCATCGGTTCAGTTTCGCCGGAAGGAGCGGTCACCGATTGCCTGGATGAGCTCGCCTCCGCGAGTTGTGGCCGGTTCGAATGAAACGCACTGACCGGCTGGGTGCCAACAGCATGGATCTGCATCTCGTCAACTCCGTAAGGGAATCGATCGCCTTCCGCAGTTCTGGAAGCCCCGTGTTTATCGGTCACTGGTTGGCGCGACATTGGCTGAAAGCCCGACCGGGGCTCTCCCCCACCGTGCAGCGCCGCGAAGCAGGCCTGCGTACATAATCTCCGTGAGTTCAACGAGTTACGTGAACGTCGGCCATCCGGGGGCGCCGCCGGGAAGGGGCCGATCGCATCGTATAGTAGTAGCGGCACGCGCGCCGTCGGGGGTTCACCGGGCCATCATTCTCGTCAGCTTTTCACACGGTCGGTATGGCACCTGACCCGGTGATTTCGTCGCGCGGGCCGGCCTGACCGACCGCCGTGAGGGCGCGCTATGTATTGCGCCGCTCGCGTCCAAACAGCACGCATCGACACCGCAATTCGGCGCCACCGGTTCGCCCTTCGGCGCGATCTGAAACATTTCCTGATTTTGAGCGAACGATCGTGGCCGTTTAAGTACTTACCCTATAGGACGGGATCGAGCGACGTTGATGGTCGGGTATGCCAGCCGCCGCGGGTAAGCGTTCTTCTTCCTGGGCGGGCACCCTTAGATAGCACTACAAAGAGTGTGCGGACACGCGGGCTGCTCACACCGAGCAAATCGCCCCGAGCTGTCCGCTTACTACTGTCATCCAAAAGCTGTGTTGCGCGCGGCAGCCCTGCCGTTTGCGGGGATGCTGCGCGCCAACGAAACGAAGGGAGATTAGAATGAAGACTTCAACTGGTTTGCTGGTTCTTGTAGTAGCGATGATCGCCGCGAGCTCATCGACGGCTTCAACAGATATGGTCACAATCGACGGGCTCAGCGTCACGGCGCTGACACCTGATGACTCGGCCGCCGCCAACGTCGCCGAAGATACGTCGTGCGACGACCCGGAACAGGGCGTCTGTCATGCGGACCCGGATTGGGATACGGCGCCGATCGCAGATGCCGGCGGTCCGACAGTTCAGGCCAGCCCCCCACCGCAAAAGGAGCCGTTGTGCTGCTTGGCGGACAACGAATGCCTGCTCGAGATCGGCACTTGCCCGGCCGGTACGGTCTCGATCGAGTGCGAGGATTGCCCTGTTGTCGGGTCAACCCGTTAGGCCCACACGCCACGGCTGACCGGAACAAGCGGTGTCAAGGCTCCGCGGAGCGCCAAACGACGGAACCGGCTGGACCGGTCGTGAAAGGACGGAACGGCCCGGCATCGCCGTCACCAACGGAACGAACGGCGTAGAGAGTCGGCATACCATCCGAAAGAACGTACGAGTACGCCTCGTGCATGACCATCTCCGGCGATATGGGGCCAACATCCGGAAGGAACGCCTGCAGCGTCACCGGCCACTCGCCACGCTCGGAATGGTAGCCACAGATACCGCCGACGAGCATCGCGGCCGTCCGTCGAAGGTCGATTATGCGATGCGTACGACGGAGCATCTTCAGATTCGGCATCAGTGCTGCGATGGGGTGGCTCGGATCCAACGCGGATTGGTTGCGATCGTGCCCGGGCAACATGGCAGCGTCCCGCGCCGGGAGAGCGACCGCTGCCACGTGCTGATCGATCAACTCGATCGCCTCGCTGGGCTTCGCATCGCGCAACCGCTCGCGGTTCTCGTCCGTCAGTTGGCCCACCTTGTTGATCAGACCGCTCGAAAACCGATTCAGCTCGTCCAAATCGACGTATGCCCCTGCGCCGTCGGCGACCGTAGCCGACTCGATGGCTTGCGCCGCACGCATGCGACGCGTCACCAATGCGGACCTCAGGTCCGGTAACGCCGGATCCCGACGAATCCAAGACACGAACGGAGCGGCAAGCGAAGCGTCTCCACCGCAGTTTCCGAGGATATCGAGAACGGCATCGTACGTACACCCGCGAATGTGCAACGCGGCGCGTTTGTGCAGGTTGTAACGCCCATCTCCAAGCCCCAGCGCTATCATTCTTGCGGCATCGAGGCTCGCGAGGGCTTCCTCAGGTTGTCCGGCACGGAAGGACATAAGCGCTCTCCCAACGAGCGCACTCCCGGCGTTCTGCGCGGCAAAGTGTCCGACCGGCCGGTCGCTCAGTGCCCAGTAAGTTCCCGTGTATTCACCTTCGGCGCCCCCGAATGCCAATCGGTAGTTGGACGTGAGCTCCTCGACGTCGCTTAGCTGCCGCGCCCGTGACCGCAGCCACGCCTCCGCGACGGCGTACTCAGGCGCCGCCGGCTCGTACATCACGTCCGGCATGCCCTTCGGCATACCCGCGATGGCGAGGTCCAGGGTCTCCTCAGGGGATGTAAAGACCGGCTTGCGCCATCGCTGCAGTTCCGGGAGGTCCGGATGAGCGAGGGCAGTTTCGCGCAGCAGGTTGCGGGCAAAACTGAGTTCGTCGACATGCCGAACGAGATAGCCTTGACTGTTGCGCCGGAGGTCCATGCGCTCCTCCAGTGTCGCTCGGGCCTGCTCAGCGCTCGAATATAGCAACGAAACGACCACCGCGAACACAATCAGTGCGGCCAGGCTGACTGCAGCCGCGCCGACGCGCCACCGGTGTCGTCGGACCGCAAGGCGAGCGACATACAGGACGCTGTCGCGCTTGGCGTGAATCGGTAGCCCGTCCAGATGGCGCTGAATATCGTCCCTGAGCTCCGCGACCGATTGGTACCGCTCGTCGCACTCCTTGTGCAGAGCTCTGAGAACGATGGCTTCGAGGTCGGGGGAGACCTCCGGGCGGACCGACCGGAGCCGCTTCGGGTAAGTGCCGATAATGTGCCGAGCAATCGCACCGCGCGACTCGCTGCTGCCCGGATACGGCAGGCTATCCGCGAGCAGCTCGTACAAAATGACGCCCAGCGTGTATACGTCCGTCCGCGTGTCGACCAGCGACGGATTCCCCCGAATCTGCTCGGGCGAGGCGTACTGCCACGTGCCGGTGAACTGCCCGATTTCGGTCACAGGCCTGGCGCCCGGCCCGATGACCCCGGCAACCCGCTTGGCTAGCCCGAAATCCAGGATGTGAGGCTCTCCGTTAACGTCGACCAGGATGTTGGAAGGCTTCAGATCGCGGTGGATCACACCGTGACGATGAGCGTAGCTGACGCCGTCGCAGGTCTTCTTGAACAGCCGCAAGACCTCGGCGATGCTCGCCTCCTGCGTGCGGACGTGGATGTCGAGAGGATCGCCGTCGACAAACTCCATCGTAAAATAGGAATGCCCGTTGGCCTGACCGGAAGCGTAAACGCGAACGACAGCCGGGTGGGTAAGGCTCGACGCAAGCTCGATCTCGTTCTGGAAGCGAAGCCGGTCCGCCCGCGACGCAAACGCCCCTTCGCGAAGGAGCTTCAGAGCCACAACCCGACGCGTCGAACTCTGCTCCGCCATGTAGACGGTGCCCTGACCGCCACCGCCCAGTTCGGTGATCAGCCGGTAACCAGCGATGTCCGGCAGCTCGTCGGCAGCCCCGGGGTCCGAACTCGCTCCGGCACGATCCGCGGCGGCTCGCCCGGGAGCCTCCGCGGCGCTCGCGGACCCGCTCGAGAGCGGACTCTCGGCTATCTTGTGATCCAGGAATTCGAGATCGTCGAAGAAGATGCGAAGCTCGTCGGCACACTCCGGATGCCGCGCCACGAACTCACTCCGGTCGGGCGCCGTGCCGGCATCGACTTCCGAGAAATACTCCTGCACGACGGCAGTGAATTCCGCTGAAGATCGCTCGCGAGGGCTCATCGGATTGGGTACTTCGTGCGAAGGACCTTCATGGCGCGAAGAAAGAGGCTGCAACACGCGCTTTCGGTGCGCCCCATCCTCTCGGCCACGTCGGCCATCGAAAGCCCCTCGATTCGATAGAGCGTGATGACTTCGCGATAATGGTCGGGGAGCCTGCTCAACGCCCGCCCGAGCGCGACCTCGCACTCTCTGGCTGAGACGACACTCGACGGTGTCCGCTCGGGTGAAACGAGTTCGTCGTCGACCACACCCACGCCGGAAGACTCCGGGCTCTTGAGACGCCGTTCCCCGGGGCGGCGCGCCGCATCTCTGCCGGTTCGCGCGATGACGTTTCGTGCGATTGTCGTCATCCATGCCACGAAGCGAGCATCGTCGATGTAGACAAACGAATTCGCTCCTCTCAGCGCAGCCGTGACCGTCTCCTGGAACAAGTCGTCGAGTGTGGTTCGTCGAAGTACGCCCGGTCCGCTGCGCTGCCCGATGATCCGGCGGATCGATGGTTCGTGCGCCGCGACGAGCCGGAGAATCGTCTCTCGGCCCGAGTCTGGACTGCGCGAGAATCCGGTGTGGCTCGACCCGGTGTCCATGTGGTTCCCCACTCAAAGCCAGCGTTGCCGCCCCACGGCGGTGCGCGACATGCGTGCCTCCGGGGCAGACCAAAAGAAAGCGAGGAGAATCTCAGATTTCACGCACAGTATACCGGATTCCGCGCACTTACGCTAGTAGGAAAGGATCGCGTGGAGAGTGTGCCCTGTGTATGGGCGTGCGCCTTCGCGCGAACGGCTAGAGTCTCTGTTAATTTGAGATGCCCGGGGTGCGGGGCGCGGCCCTGCGTGGGGGGGCGGTGTGCTTATGGTGCATGCCGCGGTGCTTGAACCGGGCTTGGGCACGCTGATCCAGCGGGTCCCTGGGCGTCTAATCCCCTTAGGGGGATCTGACCGATGCCCCCTGGCCCGGCGTTGTTCGGTTTGCGTGCCCCGCCGGGAGTTCGGCGGGCTTCCCTTTATCGGTACCGCGCGGTCGGCAGAGCGCGCATGCGCCCTGCGGCGCGTGACGGCCGCTCACACGAGTATGGCGAAGCGACGTCCGACAGTCTTCATCGTTGACGATAGCAGCAGCGTCCGGTCGGCGCTGCGCCGGTTCTTTACGTCGAGCTCCCTGGCGACGGATGTTCACGCCTCAGCTGGCAGCTTCCTCGATGCCTATGACGGTCGGCCCGGCTGCCTCATCCTCGGCGCCAGTCTCCCCGACCTCGACGGCCTCGATGTACTCGATCAGCTCACGGCGCAGGGCTCTTGGATACCCACGATTCTCCTGACCGCACGCTCGGACATGCGGCTGGCAGTGGGAGCCATGAAACGGGGCGCTCGCGACGTGCTCGAGAAATCCGTTCGCACGGACGTGCTGCTCGATCGCGTCCACACCTGCATTGACGAAGACGAAAAACACCGGTCCCGGCGACGACAGTGGGCGCGCCTCGACGAGCGCTTCAAGTGCTTGACACCGCGAGAAGACGAGATCACACGACTCGTCGTGAAAGGAAGGCGCACGAAGGAGATCGCCACGAACCTCGGGATCAGCCACAAGACGGTGGAGTCCCACCGGGCACGCATTAACAGCAAGCTGCGCGTCGCTTCGCTCGCCGAACTCGTCCAACTCGCACACAATCATACTACCGGCAAGAAGCTGTTCGACCAGCGTGAACGCTCCCTTCCGGCGGAACGACGTGCGACGATGAGTGACTGAGTGCCCCGGCGCCGCCGCTCACTGGAGCGACGGGCCTCCCGGCGGCGGTTTCTCGCCCGCCAACAACCTCCACACTCCGCTCTCGTAATCCGGCCCCAGGCCGTACGCCCGCTTGATCAGGAGATCCATGTCGAGAGGGTTTCTTCGCTCTTTCGGAAAAAGACCCGTCCTCAGCAAGTACGGGAAGCGTGACGGCGGAAGCGGATAATCGCTGCCGTGCATGATTCGTGCGCGGAACCACGCGGGCTCCCGGGCGAGCCGCCGCAAGGCATGCCAACGTATGGACGTGGCGAGCACTGCCGTGTCACCGTAGAGGTTCTCATACCGCCCCATCATCGCCACGAAGTTTGGATAGAAGTCCTCGGGATCGAAGAAGGCGCAGGTCCCGAGGTGAGCCGCGATGACCTTCAGCCCATGATCGAGCGGCCGAGCAAGCAACGCCGGATCGGCGTACTTCTGCGATACCACACGACAGGCATGCTCATAGCCGGTGTGAAACGTGAGCACCATGCCCAGCTCAGCCGCACGTCGATAAAACGGGTCAAACCGCTGAAGGCTCGGATCGACACCCTGGATCGCCGTATGAATCTTCACCAAGCGCGCGCCGGCCGCGTGGCATCGTTCGAGCTCTCGTACAGCGTCCGCGCGCCAAAGGTTGATCGATACGCCCGGCAGAACCTTCGGGCACTCGCGCGCGAGTTCCAACACGTAGTCATTCGACACGTAGAAATGCGTATCGGCGTCACGACGGACTCCGTCTTGGCCATAGATCGCGTCCTGGGCCAGCACGATGGCGTAATCGAGCACCGACTGCTCGAGATGGCGGATCAGCATGTGGCGCATCTTCGCCGAGAGCGTGTCGCCCGGCTCGCGTTCCAGCTTCGTCATCCACATGAGCAGTCGCGTCAGCCAACTGCGGCGCGTGGTGTCGGACATGAAGCCGTCCGTGGGATTCTCGCCAAAGCAGAAGATGTGAATGTGCGCATCGATCACGGGCCGCGATGGCGACTCGTTCACACCCGGCCGGCTGTCCTCGTCGAAACGCACGTCCTACTCTTAGCTGAAGCCGGGCCTTCCGGCAAACCGGGGGCAAACGCTCGGTCGTGACAAGAACCGACAAAGCGACCAGTGCGTTCGCAAGGCGTGGGGCCTTACACTTCGTCGATTGGATCAGCCCGATGATGAGCCCTCGTAGCCTGGGTGAGGAGCCACCGTATGCACCGCAAACGCTCGATTTCGAAACGGGATCACGTGATCGTCGCCCTCATAGCGGCCTTGGCGGCCGCTACTGCGTGGGCGGGCGATGGCGAGTTCGGGGCCGACCGGTGGACGCTCGTAAACGCCGGCGTAGAGCAACACCTCGGGCGAACCGCACTGTCGGGCGTGGCCGTGCTCGAGGATGTCGAGTTCGAAAACGGCGTCATCGAGGTCGACCTCGCCGTGGACGGCAAACGCTCCTACCCCGGCATCATCTTCCGCATGGCCACCGAAGGCGAGTACGAACGGGTCTACGTTCGACCGCATCGCGCGGGCTTGTATCCGGACGCGGTGCAGTACACGCCGGTGTTCAATGGAGTCGCCTGCTGGCAGCTCTATCACGGCGACGGGTCCACGGCACCAGCGATGATCCCACGTGAGAGTTGGGTCACCCTCAAGATCGAAGTACTCGGCAGCCAAGCACGCGTGTTTCTGGGCGACGCCGAGGAGCCGGCCCTGACCATCCACGATTTGAAGCACGGTCGCAGCAAAGGCTCGATCGGTCTGATGGGCCCCAGGGACAACACCGCCTGGTTCTCGAACTTCCGCTACCGGGCCACGGACGCCCTTGAATTCGACGAGCCGCCGGCCATCGAGACGCCCAAGGGCATGCTGACGGCGTGGCAAGTCTCCAGACCCTTCCCGGCTGATCGGATCGACAAGTCAACCTACCCCAACTTCTTTACAATCTTCAACGCGGAGTGGAAACCCGCCAGCGCCGAGCCGTCCGGGCTCGTAAACCTGTCCCGCGCTGTCGCGGCACCCGGCCCGAGCCCGCAATGCGTGTTCGCCAAGACCGTCGTCAACTCCGAGCGTGTACGAGACATCGAACTGTCACTCGGCTACAGCGATGACGTGACGGTATTTCTAAACAGCAGGCCCGTGTTCACCGGCACCAGCGGATATCGCAGCCGCGATCGCTCGTTCCTCGGCATCGTCGGGCTTCACGACAAGGTCTACCTGCGCCTCGAAAAGGGCCTCAACGAGATCCTCCTGATCGTGACGGAGTCCTTCGGCGGTTCGGGCTTCATGTGCAGCACGAACCGGACTCTCGACGCACCGGTGAAGCGGCATGAACTGCTCACGAAGGTGTGGGAGACCGAGCCCGTCTTCAGGATACCCGAATCCGTGCTGTTCGATCCCGAGCGCAACGTGCTCTACGTCACGAGTTTCGATCGCGTCGAGGCGAGCCACGCGGGACAGGGCTTCATCTCCCGCGTCAAGACAGACGGCGAGATTCAGGACCTGAAGTGGATCACCGGCTTGGACGGCCCCTGCGGCATGACCATCCACGAAGACAAACTCTACGTCCTCGAAGGCTTTGCCGGCAACCTGGTCGAGATCGACCTTGACGAAGCGCGCGTCGTGGCAAGGTACCCCGTGTCGGGGCACAGGTTCCTCAACGACGTGGCCTTCGATGAAACGGGAACCGCTTACATCTCGAACACGAGCGACGTGCCCGGTGCAAGAGACATCTTCACCTTCAAGGACAGCCAATTCAACGTCTGGAAGAAGGGCTTCGACCTCCACCGCGCCAACGTCCTGTTCGCCCATGATGGCGCGCTCCTCGTCGGCAACTCCGGGGACGGCCTCCTCAAGCGCGTCGACCTCGCAAGCGGGCACGTAACACCCATCGCCTGCCTCGGAGCGGGCGTGATCGACGGGATCAGGGTGGACAGCAACGGGAACTACCTCGTGTCGCACTGGGAAGGACAAGTCTACCGAATCACGCCGTCCGGCGATGTCGTCGAGCTTCTCGACACGATGGACGCGCGCCTGAACAGCGCCGACTTTGAGTACATCGCAGACGAAAGCCTGTTGATCATCCCGACGTTCCTGGGCAACCGCGTAACGGCCTACCGCGTAGAGTCGTAATACTGAGCGTATCACCGGGGAGATGCGGGCGCCGCGCCGGGGAGGCCATGAGCATGCTCCGTCGTGCAGGCGGCCGGGGCATGACTGGCACGCGGCACCGGCCAGACGGGTGCAAATCACGGCGCCAAAACCCGTATTCCCTTGAATCGAGCGGGGTGCTTGAGTATGATTGCCACTCAATGTCTGATAAGCGGGAAACTCGGGATGGACAGAGTCCACGCTTGCGTGTTAGCCGAGACGAGGATTCCTTCGCTTTCTCCATGTGGACTGCGCCTCTGTCACGTCGGGCACTTCCTGAATCGCCGATGCGTTTGTTCTACCGAAAGTCACGGGAGTGCCTTGGATGACGGCTGCCCCACGCGCCCATCCGTTCCGTTGGCTCGCACTGACCCTTGGCGTGCTGGTCGCTGCAATCGGCCTCTTTAACGACTTCTTCGGTCTCCGCGATCGCTTCTTCGGCCCGCCTTCTACCGAACAGTCGTCTACTCTCGCTCGCATAAGTCGCGAAGGAACGCTCAAGGTTGGCTACATCCCTTACTTTGACGTGACGTCGTGCGACGCGACATCGGGTGAGCCGAAAGGTTTCCTTGTCGATGTTCTGTATGAGGTCGCCGACTCCCTCGGTGTTCCGCCAGATTCCATCAAGTTCCTTCCAACAGACTGGGGCGCATTTGGCACCGGCCTCAATCAAGGCAAGTTCGATCTGAGCATCGCAGGGACGTTTCGAACACCCCAGCGCGAGCAGATCGTCGACTTTACAGATCCGATCTTCCACTTGGGCAACGGCGCGCTCGTACGAGTCGACGATCGTCGCTTTATCAACGTCGATTCAATAGACGATTTCGATCAGCCTGGTCTGGTCGTGGCTACTGTTCTTGGAGAGTTCGGCTACGAGTACGCGACAAAGCACTTTCAGCATGCCCAGCTACAAGTTCTACAAGGAGCGGATCTTACGTTAGCCCCACTTTCGGTCAAACAAGAGCGAGCCGATGTCGCGCTGTCCGATCAGTTCATTCTGCGCCGCTACGCGCGAGCGAATCCAGATGTCCGCGACGCACTGGCGGATGCACCCTACAGCGTCCTTCCGATCTGTTGGGCGGTCAAGAAAGGAGAGGACGAACTTCGCGCGCACATTAACACTCAACTCGACGCTCTGGCAAGCACCGGGTGGATTCGCAACCTTCGCCTTGATTATCCTGGCATCCCTTTTGCCAAGCCTACTGCTTCAACGCAAGCGCTGGTAGGACCCGCCCAGCAGGTTTCGTTTCTCGCCCGCGGGTGGCACTTCCTTACCAGGTACTCCGGCGCACTAGCTTCGGGCATCTTCTACACGCTGTACGTATCGCTCACTGCCATCTTCCTCGGAACACTCCTCGGCATCGCGCTTGGCGCTGTGCTTGCGAAAGAACCATCAACGCGGTTTCGCCGACTCGTCAAGGGCACTGTGTATGTGTTCCTCGGCATTCCAGCTCTCGTCTTGATACTGGTCGTGTACTACGCGGGCTTCCTCCCCAGCATGAGTGCCGCGACGGCCGCGATCATCGCCCTGGCGATCAACTTATCCCCGTTTGCCGCTACAATAATCACCACGGGGCTGCAGAACCTACCGGAGACTCAGATCCTCGCTGCAAAGGCGTTCGGTTACACAGAGATACAGATTGCATGGCAATTCAAACGACCGCTCATCCTCCGATTGATCGGGAAGCCGTTGCTTGTCCAGTACTTTACGACTATCAAACTCTCGTCACTCGCATCGATAATCGGTGTCGCCGAACTCCTGAATCGCTCACAGCAGGCACTGCGAGAGACTTACGACACGTTTTGGGCGTACTTCTGGATGGTTGCCTGCTACTTGGTAATCGTCATTCCGATTGCGTGGTTCGCGGATCAGTTTGAAAAGAGAATGGGACGTCCCACAGGTCGAGGCGCCTAGAGACATGGCAATTCAGGTTACCGCATTGAGTAAGTCGTTCGACGGAGACGTTGCACTCGCCGACCTATCACTCGATATCAACCGTGGCGATCTTGTCTGTATTCTGGGACGGAACGGCGCGGGAAAGAGCACCCTGCTAAAATGCGTCGCCGGCCTTATCGGCTTCGATTCCGGCACGATACAACTTGGCTTCCTCGATGGCGACGAGGTCCTAAAGGACCGGAGTGGCGGCTGGCCGATCAATGTCAGGAAACGCATCGGTGTTGTGTTCCAGGAGCCGTCACTATGGCCGCACATGAAGGTCAAGAGCAATGTGGCGCACCCACTGCAGTACACGCGCGACCTCGCTTTTCGGGATGCCGAGGAGCGTGCGGAGTATTGGCTGGAGCGTCTTGGCGTGGCGAAACAACAGTGGGACATGTATCCATCTTCGCTCTCGGGCGGAGTGCGGCGACGCGTGGCAATCGCTCGGACGTTCGCCACCGCTCCGGAGATCCTCCTGCTCGACGAAGTAGAGGTCCACCTGGATCCTGAGGCAATGGAACGCGTCCTTGCACTCATTGAGGAGCTGTACATTCCCGATTCTTCTCGCACGGTCGTGATGATCACTCATCGCGTAGACTTTCTTACTCGCGCCGCCTCGCGAGTGGCCGTGATAGACAGCGGCCAGCTCATAGAGTATGATACTCCAGAGAAGATCCTCGAACACCCTGAGCCACGAACCGAAGAGTTCATCCGTGAAGTCATTGATCCAGCGAGGAGTGACTGGAAGTTCACCACAGAGTGCCTCGAGAGCGCGGTCAAGATCTCTGCGGCCGGGCTCACGGGAGTATCCCAAGAAGTCGCCAACCTTCAGCCCGTGGTCGACGAGGTCAACTCGCTTCTGGAGCGCGTCGAACGCGGTAGCCCCCATTTGATCCTTGCTGTTACCAAGAGCCAAGACCGTTTGCTAATCAGAGGGGCTCACAAATCGGATGAATTCGTTCTCGATGGAAAAGACGCCGGCCGTTTGGGGAGGCTTGTCAGGCAGACTGGGGATGACAAAGCCAGCGGCACGTTCCGCCTCGCGAAAGGCCACTGTGAGAGACTGGCGGAGGGAGTAGAACTTGAGAGCTCCCGGAGCCTCATCAAGGCGATGGTCGATGGCGAACTCCAGCCGCGCTATGCCTATTCGAAGAATTGGTCAACGATCCCCATCTATCATACCGATGTGCCACCTCGGCATGACTCGGCCACGATGTTCTATTACGAGTTTTCGAAGCAGACCAGACAGGTATATCTCGTCCCAATGATGTCGGGCACGACGGTGCGTGGTGTTCTCAGCGTCGACACTGGATCGGAAACGAAGTGGCGACCATTCCTGGCCCGAGGCCTATTGCTGCTCGCCAATCTCGCAGCCTTGGTAACCGAGAACGCGACGGGTTTCATGTCGGATGATCGCCGTTGAGTAAACGGTTCCGAACGCCACGAAGATGTGCGCCTGGCACGTCGGCCACCGGACTCGTATAGCGGCGGCAGATCGATCGGGGCCGAGACTTCCGCTGCTGAAAGGGCGGCTGGCCCGCCGGGGTAGACACCAGGCCTGACGCCAAATGGCGGCTTGCAGCGACGTCGCAGTAGACGTTGCGGGATTGGCACGGAAGCGGGCCACTATTCAGGCGTGCCATCCAGCCTGCGAGTCCCGTAACATGTATCGTCGAATCTTCCCCGTGGCGGTCTTGGGCAGTTCGGTAACGAACTCCACCCAGCGCGGGAACTTGTAGGGCGCGGCTCGCTCCTTCACGAACGCCTGCAGCTCAGCCGCTAGGCCATCCGGGTCGGCCGGCGGACCTTCCTTGAGCACGACGAACGCCTTCGGTTTGCTCAGACCATGCGCATCGTCCATGCCGACGACCGCGGCTTCCAGAACGGCTGGGTGCGTAGTCAGAATACTCTCGACCTCCACGGGTGACACCCAAATGCCACCGACCTTGAGCATGTCGTCGGACCGCCCCTGATACCAGAAGTAGCCATCCGCGTCGCGCGAGCACTTGTCACCGGTGCGAATCCAATGGCCCTCGATCGTGGCCTTCGTCGCCTCGTGCTGATTCCAGTAGCATTGGCAGGTCGAATCGCCTTTGATCAGCAAGTCTCCCACCTCGCCGATCGCTACCACCCGGTTGTGCTCATCCAGAATCCTGGCCTCGTACCCGGGCACGATTTCGCCGATCGACCCGGGCTTCACGCGACCCGGTCGATTCGAGATGAAGATGTGAAGGATCTCGGTAGAGCCGATTCCGTCGAGGATTTCGACGCCGAAGCGCTCCTGCCATCGCTCGTACAGCGCCGCGGGTAACGCCTCGCCAGCCGACACGCAAAGTCGCACACTGCTCAAGTCGAATCGCGAAGCGGCATCCTCGATGGCGAGCATGGCGGCATAGCCCGTGGGCACGGAATAGAAGATCGTCGGGCGGTGCTCCTGGATGATCTCATACATCCTGGCTGGATCAGGCTTGCCGGGATGGAGAATCGTCGACGCGCCGACGCGAAACGGAAAGTACAACCCGTTGCCGAGCCCGTAAGCAAAGAAGAGCTTAGCGACCGAAAAGCAGCGGTCACTCTCACCGATGCCCAGCACCTGCTGTGCGTACAGATCAGCCTCCACGATCATGTCGTGTTGCAGATGGACCGCACCTTTCGGGAAGGCCGTCGTCCCCGAGCTGTAGAGCCAGAAACACGCGTCGTCTCTACTGAGCATCTCGGGAGAAAGCTCTGCTGGGGCTGCGTCGACCAACGCCGCATAGCCCAACTGCCCCTCGCCGGGCTCACCGACGACGATGATGTGCTCCAGGTACGCGGCGCGAGGCAGAATCGGTTCGAGCTGCGCGGCCAGCGATTCACTAACGATCAGCACGCGGGCGCGGCTGTCGTTGAGCAGGTACTCGTAATCGTGCGGTTTGAGCAACGTGTTGGTAGGGATCGGCACCGCGCCGATCTTGATGGCCCCGAAGAAGCTAAAGACGAACTCAGGCGAATCGAGCAGCAGGAGCATGACACGCTCTTCCCGACGCACACCGAGCGCACGCAGCGCATTGCCCGTCCGGTTCGTCATCTCGAGAACAAAGTCGTAGGTGAAACTGACGCCCCTTCCGGCGTCATGGATCGCCACCTGCCCGCCTCGGCCGGCCTCCACGTTGGCATCCACGAAGATCGCGGCGGCGTTCATTCGGTCCGGCAAGTCAACGGGCGCAGACATGGTTACGCTCACGATCGCACAAGGGCTCTGTTTCAGCCAACTGTTCGAACGCGGGATCCGGCACCGGCCCCACACTGGCATTTAACCAATTTAAGCCCGCCACTGCAAAGGCGGGCCATGAGAATTGGCGGCAACCCGCTTCGCCACATGAAAAACGCCCGCGGCAAAGTCCTGTCGACCGCCGCGGGCGTCGCGTTTTCCGGATGGCATGGATGCTAACGAAGCGCCTACCTCGCTAACTGCCGTGGAACATCTCCTTGAGCATGCTGAGGTCCAGCGTACGCGTTTGCGGCGTCGTCACGCGGCTGCTGTCGAACCGCGCCGGGTCGGGTTCGCCCTCACCGATCGTGACGCTGATGCTCCCGTCGCTGTCGCCGAAGTCCTCGATGGTAAACGAACGCACGAGCTGAGTCGCGGGATCGTAGACCACCTTCAGCGTGCTCCCGATCAACTCGTCGTCGCCGTGGACGTGTTGGGCTATCTCATGGTGCGCTGTTCGCTTTGCCTTCTCTTCGTCGTCATCAGAGGAACCGGCGGCGTGCAGCCGCTCGAGCGCAGCCAGCGTCTCGGCGCTGTCCAGCGGTAATGTGAGCAGCACCGTCCCGTCACGTTGATTCTCGATCGTAGCGCCGTCGATTTCCTGCGATTCGATCGCCTCGCGTAGCGCATCGAACACGTCCGCCGAGAGGATGTCGCCGATTTCCCCCATGATGTCGGGCGTGATGTCGCCGCCCAGCTCATCGCCCGGCAGGATCACAAGTGTGTCGGAGCCGGCCGGCAGGAACGCATTCAACACCGCCTGGACATCCGGATCGGATATGACCAGCTTGCGAATGAGCACCCAGCCCCCGTCGGGCCCGATGGCGAGCGCCAGATCCAGCTCGATCTTCTCGCCGTCACCCTCGTCCACCTTGACCTCCAAATCACCCGCTATGCCGAGCTGAGAGATTTGGATGGTTCCTTCGAGAAACGCCTCCTCAAGTGTGACGTTGTCGATGGTCACCTCGAGCACCTGGCTCTGCTCGACCTGCTGGTTGAGCTTCTCCATGATGGTGGCGGCCTGCACCATGGGCGCTTTGCCAAACGGAAGCAGGAACGTGACCACCAGAGCCGCACATGCGGCGAGCCCCAATCCTGACAGTACGGACGGTTTCTTCATCATCCTCAGTATCCTCCACTCTCGAGCCTGACGGGCCGGGCTTAGCGAGTCGGCGCACCGGGCCATGACCTCTTTCGAAGGTCCCGGCGGCGCGTCGATCTGACCGCCCCACAGGCGAAGATTCTCATGTAACTGTTGATCGGGGTCGCGTGATTCGCTCATCGCTCACCAGACCTTCCCATGTGCCGCAGGGCCTCTCGAAGGCGACCCCGCGCTCGATAGAGCCGATTCTCGACGCTCTTGTCCGTCACCCCCAGGTCGCTAGCGATCGCAGCCTGGGGACGGCCGTCGAAGTAGTACGCGAAGATCAGCTCCTGATCCGCTGCCGCCAGCGATGTAACCGCCAACAGCAACTGAGTCGTCCACTCTTCCTTGACCAGCGCGTCCACCGGCAGCGGACGCGTCTCCAAGTCGTCGGCCAGGCGATTCGCGACCGCGGGATCGGCGATCGACACACGCCCCGCATCTCGCCTCGCGCTTCGCCAGTGCCTTCGGACCAAGTTCCGTGCGATGCCGCGGAGCCACGCTTCGCA
This sequence comes from Phycisphaerae bacterium, assembly GCA_029260055.1. Classification (GTDB taxonomy): domain Bacteria; phylum Planctomycetota; class Phycisphaerae; order UBA1845; family UBA1845; genus JADFOB01. The sequence goes on along the minus strand of JAJDDX010000424.1, from coordinate 32,265 downwards.
CTCGTCGACATCCGCCGGCGGGCGACGGTGCCGCGCCGCCTCGTAGCACGTCTGCTGCAGCAGATCGTCCGCCACGTCGCGGTCGCCCCCGACGCGAACAAGGATGAAGCGATAGACGCCGCCCCCGACACTTCGGAACACCTGGCGCAGCGCATCACGACGCCCGCACGGGCTGACCGTGCCGACTATCTGTTCGATCTCGCTGGCTGTGCCCGCGATCTCCACCTCGCTGCCTCCGCATCTACAGGCCTGTCACTACAAGTATGCCACGGACCCCGCGCACCCCTCACGCCCGAGACATGTTCTTACAGAACGCCCCCACCACCTGCTTGCCAGCGCGCAAGGATTGCTGCGGCCCATTCCGCCCTCTCGGTTCCGAGACGCGAGACGACAAAATGCTGAAACGATGGAAAGACGAGCTAAAGCGCTCACGCGGTCTGTTGAGTCGACGAGGCTGAACTCGTACCATGCGTACCCCTTCGCTTGGGACCGTGTCATTTCGGAAACGTCAGTTCCAAAGGAGCTTGGAGAATCATGTCTCGAACGAAAAGACGACTAGTCTCGTGGTGTGAGATCTGCTGGTGTGCCGTCGGCGCAATCGTCGTATCAGCCGGGTGCGATTTCACGTCGAAGATTGAGTTCCATAACCGCACTTTTGAAACGCTGACGCCCTACCCGGTCAACCTCGGCCTGGAGCCGCCGCGCCGGGTGGCGGACACCGCCCACAACCTGCCGTCGGGGGAGTTCGTCGAGATCGATTCCGCGGGGCCCAATCCGGTCTTCTACACACCGGGTGTCACTGACGAGACAAAAGCGAACGGCGTCTTCATCGGCCTGAATCTCGTAGACGCGGACCCCCTACAGATACAATACAAGGTGTTTCACTATAGGGTCCCGCCCGGCGAAGCAGGAAAGGACCCCGACCTGCAGCCCATCCTCCTGCTACAAGACGTCGTTGATGTCGAGGACAAGAACACCAGAGTCGCCCTTCGAGCCCTTGATGGGACGCCGACCGGCTGGGACGTTCGCATTCTCCAAGACTAGTAACGCGCAGGGGCGATGCCAAGCAAGACCGCCGCTGCCAACGACGGCCCAGTCCTGCCTGGCAACCTTCGACGCCGACACAGACGGCGATGTCGACCTGGACGACTTCGGCGAGTTTTCAGCAAGGTTCGCCGCCAACTGACCCGGCGGGCATCGCGTGTAGGTGTTTTCACCTACACGGTTGTCGGCCATTGCGACGAATCACTGAGAAAACCTCTTCATCTCCTGAATGAGTTGCTGTAGACTGGTCGCGTCGCTACGGCGAGTCACCCGAAGTCGTAAGCCCGCTCCGCCGACGACGCGACTTGACAGGCGGCACGTCATAGGAGCGATTCGACACGACCCCATCCCGCGCAATCCCGCACCGCCACCGACCGGCACAAGGACACAGCGCGTCAAGGAACCGACATGAACACGCTTATCATCCGACACACGGGTGGCCCCGACGATAGCCCCACCTTCCACGTCGAACGCCTAAAAGACGGCAAACGCACGAAGTCGGCCGCCATCACGCCACCCGTCGGCTTCCCCGTCGACGGCAGGCCCGACAGCGGCCTCGTGCGGGAACTCCGCTGGTACCTCGAACAGTTCCTTGCCTACCCCTTTGCGCCGGAGACCGACCACGCCGACCGCGTGCTCGACGCCCTCCGCACATGGGGGCGACAAGCGTTCGACACCCTGTTCGACACGAAACAGGGCGGCGCGTTCCTTGCACAAGCCACGAACGACGGACACTACGATCGCCTGCACTTGCAGGTATCCAGTGACGATCCGCGCATCCTCGCGTGGCCGTGGGAGGCGCTGGAGGATTCCTCGGCCGGCCTGCTCGCGCAAACCTGTCAGATCGAACGCCGCATCAACGAGATCGTCGATCCGCCACCACTCGATGAACGCTTGCCGAAGGATCGCGTGAACATCCTGCTGGTCACAGCTCGGCCGTACAAGGAGGACGTGCGATACCGCTCCATCTCGCGGCCGCTGGTGGAGTTGATCGACGAACATCACCTCCCCGCCCACGTCACGGTTCTGCGGCCGCCGACCTTCGACCAACTGCGCCGCCATCTGCGCGAACACCCGCACCATTACCACATCCTGCACTTCGACGGACACGGCGGCTACGGCACGACCTCACCAGACGGCGCGACGGCCGACCAGAGACACAGCCTGCAAGGTTCACGCGGCGTGCTCGTCTTTGAAGACGAGAAGGGCGAGCCCGACCAGGTCGACACCGAGCAGCTCAGCAACCTGCTGAAAGAATCCGCCGTCCCCGCCGTCGTGCTCAACGCCTGTCAGTCCGCGATGATCGACTCCCACGCGGAGGACGCCTTCGCGTCGGTGGCCGCGTCGCTGCTGAAGTCCGGCATGCGCAGCGTGGTGGCGATGGCCTACTCGCTCTACGTCAGCGGCGCAAGACACTTCGTGCCGGCGTTTTACGAGCGGCTCTTTGAGGCCGGCAACGTCGCCCAGGGCGTGCGCGCGGGGCGGCAGCAAATGCTCGCCCATCCGGGCCGCATCTGCGCGCGAGGCGACTTCCCGCTCAAGGATTGGCTCGTGCCCGTCGTCTACCAGCAGAAGCCCCTGGATTTCTCCTTCGCGACGGAAGCGAAGAAAACGGCTCAGCGCGGTGAATCGCAACTCCCGGAGGGCGCCCGCGACGAGGACAACCCCTACGGCTTCATCGGCCGCGACGGCCCGCTGCTCGCCCTGGAACGGGCAATGCTTCGCCCGCCCGCGGGGATACTGATTCACGGGCTCGGCGGCGTTGGTAAGACCACGCTGGCCCGCGGCTTCGCGCAATGGCTCGAGGCCACGGAGGGGCTCGGCAACGGATGCCTCTGGTTCACGTTCAACGACATCCGCAACGCCGAGTTCGTCATCCACGGCATGGGCACGGCGATCTACGGACCCGACTTCATCAAGGCACCGATGGAGCAAAAGCTCGACGCCCTGTCAGCCGCCTTCAAGGAAAACCGCTTCGTCATCGTCTGGGACAACTTCGAGGTCGCCAAGGGGATCGCCGGCACATCGGTCACCGCAAACCTGACCGACGAGGATCGCGAACTCCTCCTCACCTTCCTCAAGAAGCTTCGCGGCGGCAAGACCAAGGTGATCATCACCAGCCGCTCGACGGAGGAGTGGCTGGGAAACGAAAACCGATTCCTGCTCACCATCGGCGGACTGGAGGGCGACGAGCGATGGGACTACTGCGAGGTCGTCCTGCGCGACCAGGGGCTAAAGGTCGACCGCACCGACAGCGACATGATCGAGCTGATGGACCTGCTCGGTGGCCACACGCTGGCGATGCGGGCCATCATCCCCAAGCTCGCCGAGCGCAGCGCCGGGCAACTCGCAGCCGCCCTGCGCAGCAACCTGGCGGACCTGAGCCTCGACGAGGACGAGGTCAGCGCCAAACTGGCCGCCACGCTGCGGTTCGTGGAGGACTCGCTGCCGGAGGAACAGCGTCCGCTCCTGATTCCGCTTGCCCTGCACGAGGGCTTCGTGGACGCGAACTACCTGGAACACATGGCCAAACAGGTCGATGAAGGCCCGTCACGCGCGGTCATCGATCGCTTCGCAGAGGCGCTCTGCGGAGCGGGCCTGCTTCGCCATCGGGTTGCATCGGTTTTCGAGATGCACCCCGCACTGACCGGCTACCTTAGTGCCACGGCGCTGTCAGCAGCGGACGCCGATGCCCGCGGCATCTGGACCAGAGCGTTTGTGGATGTGATGGCGCAAGTAGCCGACCAACTTGCCCCGCGAGAACTCCACGAACAGCGAGGATTCTTCGCTGCACACAGCGCCAACTTCCACCACGCCCTCACCGAGGCCGAGCGGCTTGGCATCGACATTGGCGTCTGCGCCCTAACGCAGTCCATGGGTTCGTTTGCCCTGAACGCGCGCGATTTCGCCGGCGCCGCCCACTTGTTCACGCGTCTAGCGAACGCGCAGAAGACGCGAGCAGACCGCCAGGGAGAGTCGGCCGCCTATCACCAACTGGGGATGATCGCCGAGGCACGGCGCGACTTCGCCGCCGCCGAGGAGTGGTATCTCAAGTCGCTTGCGATCGAGCAGAAAACGGGGAACGAATCTGGCGCCGCCACCACGTACGCCCAACTGGGGAATATCGCGGCCAAGCAGCACGACCCCGCCGCCGCCGAGAGATGGTACCTCAAATCGCTGGCGATAATGGAGGCGCAGCCGGATGATGCCGGCACCGCTAAGGTCTACCTCGCATTGGGGATAGTAGCGCAACAGCAGAGCGACTTCGCCGCCGCAAAACGGTGGTGTCTCAAGTCGCTGGCGATCAACAAGAACCAGGACGATGAACACGCCGCCGCGATGACCTACCACCATCTGGGAATCGTCGCCCAGAAACAGCAGGAGCATGTCGCCGCACAGCAGTGGTACCTCAAAGCCGTTGCAAGCTTCGAGAAACTGCGAAGCGATCAACATGCGGCCATGACGTACGGCCAACTGGGGAACCTCGCACAAGAGCGGCATGACTTTGCGAAAGCCGGACAGTGGTATGGCAAGGCTCTTGCGATCTTCGATAAGCTGGGCGACGAATATGCCGCAGCCGGTACGTACGAACACTTCGGAATCATTGCGGGACGCCAAGGGCGGGACGAGGAGGCGGCGAAGTGGCTCATCAAGTCCAGCCAGACATTCATGCGATGCAACGCTCCGCACGAAGTCGAACGCACCGCCCGCAATTATCTCGTGACTTGGAAGCACGCGCCGCCCGACGTGCAGGCGAAACTCCGGGCGATGTGGGACGAAGCGGGGCTCGGCGCGTGGCCGGAGATACCGGATGTAGACGACGCCAGTCCGAGTGACGCCGCCGGTCCAAACGCCGATGCCAGCGCGGGTGACGGCGCGCCCGCGCCAACCACGAACGAGTGAGCGCGCAAGAGCACCAAAACCGCAACCGAGAAGGAACCCGAACATGACCACGAACGCCGCCGAACTGGCGCGGAACATCGGCGAACTCGACGACGCGGCGGCCGTGCGCCTACTCGATGCGGTCATCAAGCCGCGTGAGCTCGCCGGCGAATGCACGCTCGAGTGGACGCCCGACCTCGGCAGCGCCCTGCGCGACGAGTTCGACGTTCCGGATGCAACCGCCGCCGCGCCGCAAGCCGAAGTCGCCCGCCAGACGCTCGCGTTGCTGGCCTGCGACGAGCGCTACGCCGGGCCCATTGAGAGCCTCATCAACCATGCCTCCAGCGGGCAGATGCGATCCTTCGCCCTGGACCCCGTCAGCGCCACGGTGCTCATGAGCGCGGCGCTGTTCGCCCTGCAAAGCCACATCGAGATCACCCGCGACAAAGAGGGCCGCTGGACCTTCAAATTCATCAAAAAGCCCACGGATAGCGCGATGATCACGCCGCTAATCAAGAAGCTGGTGGGCCTGATCTCCGGCGGCTCGTGATCGGCGGGCCACGACGATAACCGCGACCATGATGTCAGCGGCACCGACTGAGCCGATCGCCGGTCATTGGGCGCGGCCGCCGTGTCGGCTCACTTCACCGCACACATCACGATGTAACGCAGTCGCTGGTGATGGCGCCGGAAGAAACGCGCCATCGTCTTGAAACGGGAAAACGCGCCGCGTGTGCGCAGCACGTTGAACCCTATCCGGCACACGCCGCCGATCCCTTCATCGCGAATCAGGCCGCGCGGCGACATCAACGACATCATACCCGTACGCACGGTGACATCGCCCAGCCCCGCCTCTGTGGCCAGAGCCTTCCACTGCTCCATGGTCAGCGGGTTGGCACCGTGACGAATGGCGGCGACCAATTCCTTTTGAATCTCCGTCTCCGTGTCGTCAGCCCACGCCAATTCGTGGATCACCAGACGCCCGCCTGGCCGAAGCACCCGCGCAGCCTCCGTCACCGTCTCGGCCTTCCGCTTCAGCGGGAGCATCGTGATCACCGCCTCAGCGGTCACCACATCGAACGAGCCGTCGTCAAACGGCAACTCATGACCCTTGCCCACGTGAAGCCGAACGCGATCCTGCAAGCCGCGGGCGGCAACGTTCCTTCGAGCGAGCGACAGGAAGTCCTCACTCGCGTCGACACCATCCACCTCAACGCCGAACCGCCCGGCCAACTCCATGGCGGTCACCGCGCGATTCGTGGCGATCTCGCAGACTCGCTCACCCGGCTTCAGGTCGGCCAGCGTGAACAGCTCTTCCGTGGCTCGACGGCCTCCGGGGCGAAGAAGCTTCTTGCCCATCTTGGCCAGGAATACGTGCCCCGGAACGGACTCAATGGACGCGCCTTCACCGGCCGCGCTCTCGTCATCGTTTGCGATCACCATGGTCATCCAGTGTACAGAGGCCACGGCAGCCCTCGTGCGGAAAGGGCGCGGCAGCAGCCGAAGCCCGGGATTACGCCGCCGCCAAGGTTACGACCAACGCAAGTCGAAGCCAACTCGCTTCGAAGGAGCCCGTTCCGGGGCCGATTCCCGGCACCACCAGCCGTCCTCGCGCGGGCGAGGGGGTCGTGCCCGCCACCTGGGAACTGCCGGTTTTTCTTCAAAGAAACCGGTTTTCGTGGCGGGTTACGCTCGCAACGCTCGTCTTGTAAGCAGGAGCTTGGGCTCCGGCGCTGGTCGTCAACCTAGATAGATTCCGCAAAGTGAACCTGGGCGACGGGCGGGGAAAAACGCCTTCCGTGCTGATTCCCAAGGCGAAATACAGACGGTCGTCATCCACAGCATAAAGAAGCGGCTGGGAGAAAACGCTATGAGTCGAGTGAGAAGTAATCCGTATGGTCGGTGGGGCTGCCTGTGCATCACAGCCGCCCTGCTCCTCTCAGGTCCGGCATCGGCCTACGCCGGGGGCGGGCAAGGCGGCACGCTGGAGGCCGAGGTCGTCAAGAAGGACCTTCCGATCGAGGTCGAGCTTTCGGGCACGTTCGAGGCGGAAGACAAGGATGAGCTTCGCGTCGAGCCCAAGGCATACAAGGGCGACCTCATCGTCACGTCACTTGTCCCGGAAGGCACCGAGGTCAAGAAGGATGACGTTCTGATGGAGTTCGACCAGGACAACCTGGATCGGGCCCTGGAGGACGCCAGAAACGAAGTGACGGACAAGGAAGTCGCGCGGAACAAGGCTCAGGCGGACCACGACGCGGGCCAGATCGATCAACAAGCGACGCTACACCAGCTCGAAACCGAACTCGAGATGGCCAAGCTCGCGGCAGAGGGAGCCGCCAAGAAGGCGAAGCACGAGCTCGAGGACAAGCAGGCCAAGGACATCAAGGACGCCAAGGACCGGCTGGCGGATGCCAAGGTCGACTTCGAACAACTCAAGCAGCTCTACGTCGAGCGAGAGCTACACACAGCCACCGAGAATATCCTCATCGAACGTGAGCAGCGCCAGATCGAGAACCTCGAGTTGGCACTGAAGAACACCGTTCGCGACGTCGAGCACTACAAGACCTACGAGAACCAGGAGGACGTAAAGACCAAGGGGCTCGAGGTCAACAAGAAGGAAGCGGAGCTCAAGAAGAAGCAGATCGAGTTTTCGGCCGAGCTCGCCGAGAAGAGTGCGGCCGCCAGCAAGGCGCAGCGGGAGCTCGACAAGGCGAAACGGGAGCTGGGCAAGTACGAAGAGGACGGCAAGCACCTCAGCCTTTTAGCCCCTCGGGACGGCATCGTCTTCTACGGGTCGATGGGAAATGAGATGCCCGCCGGCGTGATGATGTTCGGTGGTGGCGCCGGAGACGAGATGCGCATCGGTGGCCGGGTGCGGACGCACCAGATTCTGATCACCGTTGCATCCATGGAAAACCTCTCCGTCAAGATGCGCGTCTTCGAAAACGACATTCAGCACATGAAAGAAGGCCTCGCCCTGACGGTTCGACCCGACGCGTTTCCGGCGTTGAAGATCGCGGGCAAGATCACGAAGGTGGACCAGGTGGCATCGCGACAGGGTTTCCTGTCGGAGCTGCGTGAGTTCACGGTGCGAGGGAAGTACGAAGGCATCTACCAGCAGTTGCGGTCCGGCATGAACTGCCGCGTCACGGTTCACGCCGATGCGGTGCCCGACGCGGTCCAGGTGCCTGTGCTGGCTGTGTTCTCGCAAGAGGGCGAGCACTACTGCCTCGTCAAGGATGGCGACCGCGCCGACAGGCGCCAAGTCAAGGTCGGCGCCACCAACGGCAAGTATGTCGAAATCACCGAAGGGCTGCGGCCCGGCGAGCGGGTCACGCTTTACGATCCCGATAAGGAGTAGACCGTGGACCCGCTGATTGCGATCGACAACATCTCGAAGGTCTACGCGATGCGCGGCGGCGACGTCCACGCGCTGCGGCAGGTCAGCCTCACGATCGAAGAGGCTGAGTTCATGTCCATCGTCGGCAAGTCCGGATCGGGCAAATCGACGCTGCTCTACCTGCTCGGGCTGCTGACCAGCCCCACGTCCGGCGAGTACCGGATTCGTGGCCGGCAAGCGCACGGATTGAGCGACTTTGAACGCTCCCAGGTTCGCGGCAAGGAGATCGGATTCATCTTCCAGTCTTTCCACCTCGTGCCGCAAATCAAGGTGCTGGAGAACGTCCTCCTCTCCGCTCGGTACGCACCGGAGACGTCGAGCACCGACACGCGGAAACGCGCGCTCGAACTGGTGGATCGCGTGGGGCTTTCCCACCGGATCGACCATCGCCCCACCGAGCTGTCCAACGGTGAGATGCAGCGTGTGGCGATCGCCCGGGCTCTGCTCACCGACCCGAGCCTGATTCTCGCGGACGAGCCGACCGGCAACCTGGACGAAGAGAACGGCGACGAGGTGTATAACCTCCTCAAATCGCTGAATGAAGAGGGCAAGACGATCATCATCGTAACCCACGATGCACAGTTAGCGGCGCGCACCGATCGCTGCATCCGTCTGAAAGATGGCGAGGTGGTAAATGGCTCAACTTAAACTGGTTGCCGAAGCTTGGCAGAACCTGATGCTGCACAAGACGCGCTCGTTCCTTGCGGCGCTCGGCATCATTTTCGGTGTGGCTTCGGTCATTTGCATGCTATCGATCAGCGAGGTGGCCCGCCGCGACGTCATCGGGCGCATCGAGCGGATGGGCTTGCACAACCTCATCCTCGACAGCGTCAAACCCGAGGACATCCGAAAGCAGGAACGACAACGCTCGGAGGATTCATGGGTCGCTCGCTTCGGGATGACTCGACTGGACCTGGATATCCTCAAAGAGACCGTGCCGGAGATCGAGAGCATCGTGCCGATGCGTGTCATGCTCTCTGATGTCTACGCGAACCTCCAACTCTCGGACATCAACGTCGTCGCTACGACGCCGGAGTACACCGAAGTGATGGAACACCACGTAGCTTCGGGTCGGTTTCTGGCAGCCGCGGATGAAGCCAACGCGTCGGCTGTCTGCGTGTTGGGAGCCGATGCGGCCCGCAAGCTCTTCCCACTCTCATCCGCGGTGGACGAGGTCGTCAAGATCGGCGGAGCACACTTCAAGGTCGTGGGCGTCATGCCGCGCAAGGGGCAGACGGGCAGCGGTGGAATTCTGTCGAACCCCGACAACGCAGCCTATATTCCCTTCGCCACGTCGTTCGCACGGTTTGGCAAACTCCAGACGCGCGGCGGACAAGGCGTCAGCGAAGCGACGGAATTGGAAGTGAACCGTGCGGTCCTGCGGGTCCGCGACGGCAAGCCGCTGAAGCTTGTCGCTCAGGCGGCACAGAATCTGATGCGTCAGCGTCACAGGCAAGACGACGTCGCCGTCACGATACCGTTTTCGCTGCTGAAAGAGCACAAGCAGGCCGAGCAGATCTTCCGCTGGGTGATGGGATCACTGGCTGCCATCTCGCTGCTCGTCGGTGGCATCGGCATCATGAACATCATGCTGGCCAACATGGCGGAGCGGCGGCAGGAGATCGGGCTTCGTCGCGCGCTCGGGGCGACGCGTCGGGATATCGTACGGCTCTTTGTCGGGGAAAGCGCGCTATTGTGCTGCCTGGGCGGTGCCATCGGCGTCGGGACGGGAGCCGCGCTTGCCGTGGCTGTTGGTTCCCTGGCCGATTGGACCGTCGCGTTTCAGCCGCTCTCTTTCCCACTGGGTATCATTGTCTCCGTACTGACGGGTCTTATCTTCGGGACGGTGCCGGCCATCAACGCCGCCCGCCTCGATCCCGTGCTGGCACTTCGGGCGGAGTAATCGGACATGAGCCACCGAAGCTTACCTGCATCCCGCCTGGCTCGAACGGCAAGCGTGCTCGTACCTTTCGTGTTGGCCGTGTGCGCCTGTGCGCTTGGCGCGTCGGCACAGGACAGGCAAATACAAGATAAGAAGAAGCCTGTCCGCGAGGACGCACACCAACTCGATCCGACGCTGTCAACGAAGCAACTCATCGAGCGGGCTGTCGAAGCTCGCAAGGACGGGCTCGACTTCCTCGTCAGATCGCAGAACAAGGACGGGACCTGGGGCTCGCACGACCCACAAGTCGCAAGCCTCAAAGACTTCGGATTCCAGACGGGCAACCGTGGCAGCAACGATGGCGTGCGCTTGGCGTGCACCGCGATCTGTGCCCACGCCTTGATGGAGACGCCGAACCGCACAGCGGAGCAGCAAGCAGCGTTGTTCAAGGCACAGGAAGCCCTGCTGGACACCGCCAAATTCGCTTACAACAAAGGCGAAAGCTTCAACATCTGGGGATACTGCTACAAACTGGACTTCCTGACGCGCTGGCTCTCGCACGACGACAGCAAGCCCTTCCGCGACCGGATCCGCACGGCAGCCGCCATCTGCATCGAAGGTCTTGCCAAGTACCAGCAGCACGAAGGCGGATGGGGATACTACGCCTCGCCGATGGGCGATTTCGACTCGATGTCCTTCACGACGGCCAACATGATCATCTGCCTCAAACGAGCCGAGGATCTCGGGCTGCCCGTCAAGAAGGGCATGGTCGATGACGCCGCCCGCATTCTGCAGCTCATGCGCGTACCGGACGGAAGCTTCGTCTACTCGTCGGCCCATCGAAACAGGCCTTCGAGTATGTTGAAGAAGCTCGGTGCGGGATCGCGCACGGTCGTCGCGGCGCTGGCATTGCACACCGTCGGGCGCTTCGACCGTGACGACATCCTGACGAGCTTCGCCGTGTTCAAGGAAGGCGAGAACTACCTGGAAGACGGACGCAAGCTGATCCAACCCCACACCGCGGTCCATCAGATTTCAGGCTACTTCTACTTCTACGGCTACAACTACGCCACCGAGTTGGCTATGCTCCTGGGCAAGGACTATCCGCAGGAGCGATGGGACCGTCTTGCGTGGACTATGATCCGGACGCAGGAGGAGGACGGTAGCTGGTGGGACACAGCCGCCGCGGATTACGGCAACAAATGGGGCACCGGATTCGCGCTGTTGTCCCTGCAGCGCTACCTTGACACAATGGCTCAGCGAGGCCAGCGGCCTTGACCACGTACACTCGGATCGGCGCACGCGTTGGCGTCGAAGCGAACCACACCAAGCATGATTGGATAAGACGAAGATGAAGCCGAAAGTGATCCTAGGAGGAGTGGTCCTGGTCGCGCTCGTGGCGGGCGCACTCTTTTGGACGACGCGTGGAACTTCTTCCTCGACTCGATCATTGGTGACGGATTACGTCGACCCCCAAGTCACCAAGTTCCATAACCTTAGCTGGCTAGGCGCGGAAGGGCACCCAGCCGCCAAGACCGTCAAGGTCGCGGACCCCGACAACGCCGGTCGGACTCTCAGTCTCGGCGGAATCGTGCTGAGGAAGATTCATGATCAGTCACCGCTAGCCGAGGCGGGCTGCCGGGAAGGCGACGTCCTCATCAAGGCCGGCGATGCCTACCTTCCGAACAAGGAAGACCCGACGCTCGATCTGCTCGAACGTATCGAAGCCGATATCTCAGCCGGCAAGAAGCAAGTGGCCTTGGCGCGTCTTCGCGACGGGAAGGTAACGGAGTTCTCGATTCCGGCAGGCGTGCCCTCACTCGAGGAGGGTTACCCTTTGGCGCTCGAGCGTTTCACACTCGCCGGTCGCAAGGGACTTGCTTACCTCGCCAAAGCTCAACATGAAGACGGATCGTTCGACACCGCCGGCAACACGCCCGCCTCTCGGCTCACCGTCACCTCGCTGGCCGGTCTCGCGTTTTTGGGCTCAGGCAGCACGCTTAGCGACGGGGAGTATTCGCAGAATCTGAAGCGATGCTTCGACTTGGCTAGCTCGAACTTCCGCGAGGTGCCTGAGGGCGAGGCTCCACCGGACGATTTGTCGGCCCTCAGTATCTCTTACGCACTGATGTTCCTCGCCGAGTTGTCCGCAACGGAAGCTATGAACATCGATCTCATGCAAGCCATGGGATACGGCATGGGCCGACTGATTTCGCTCCAGGACGAGGAAGGCGGCTGGCCGCTGACGGATGATCCGGGCTCCTACGGATACAACGAAGCTACGCTGGCCACGAACCAGGCGCTCTTCGCGATCGGCATGGCGGAACGCGCCGGGGTGATGGGGCCGAATGAGCCGATCGAGAAAGCGTGCGCATACATCAAGGCGCGGACCGGTGACGGTAACGTCGTCGCTACGGACGTACCGGGATTCGATCGAAGAAGCGAGGCGGGTCGAAGCGCAGGCGCGGGCGCCGCCCTGAGGTCGATAGGCTGCACGCCTTACGATTCGTTCCTCACTCAACTGACGGAATACAACAGCAGGCTCGGCAAGGAGATCGTCGCGGGTCGTGTCGCGGTGCCGCTGCACATCCTCAATACCGCCATCCTTCGCCGGCAAATCGGAAGTCGTGCGTGGGGGCAGTTCCTCGATGACTTCCGGCTTCTCATGACGACGCTGCAGCGCGGCGACGGATCGTTCGCGCAGATTCCCAACCCGTCCTACAAACCGCTCGACTTTGAAGAGCGATGCGCCGGCGACGCTTGGCTGACGGCCGTCTACACGCTCGCGCTGTTGCTGCAGGAAGACCATGTCCCCGTTCTCGTGTGCAAGCGCACCACCCCCATGGAGCGAACGCGCGACAGCGACGGAAAAGAGACGAGTGGTGAGGCGCCGCACATGACAATGGAGCACGGGATGGAGATCCCGGCCGGCGCCCAGGTGATGACCATCGACGATCCGGAGGAACTGCGCAAACTCCTCGAGGGCATGGGCATGGACTCGAAACAGATCGACGACATGCTCAGCGGGAAAGGTGGCAGCAGCGGCAGCTTCCAGGTCATGACGATGGACGGCCCGCCACCCGAGGGCTTCCGCCGCAAGAAGAAGGACGACGAGGAAGACGAGCCGGCTGAGGCCGAGGAGAGCCCCGAGAAGAAAGAAGACGCACCCGCCGAGAAAGAGAAGAAGCAGGACAAGGACGACGCGGACGACGCGACGCCCTAACGCCCCCAGAAGTGCGCCCCTACGACTTAGGTCAAGACCGCTCGAGCCGATTCAAACCTTTTATCACCGCCCGCCTGCCACTCGTCACGCGGGCCTGCCTTCTACCCCAACACCGTTGAACGACACTTCCGTGCCGCAGAAAATGGTTCGGAAGACCCGCCCGGGCCAGGCGCGCGGGGCGCTCCCTGCAGACGGCGTGGACACCTGCTCCGAACCGAATACCGCAGAAGGGAATGACTATGAACTCGATACGCTTGGGCACTGGAAGATTCATCCCAGTTGGATTCGCGATCGCGGCGGTCTTGCCGCTCGCGTCGTGCAACCCGTCGCCACCGAACGCACCATCGCCCGATGGCGATACGGAGCAGTCGGAGTCACAGCCGGACACCGCCGCACGGCCTGTGGGCTGGAGCGAGCCGACACACGGACGGAGCGCCGCGCCCGACTACGATGTCGTGTTTCCCGATGACAAAGTGAACCGTCTGGACATCACGATCGCGCCGAGCGATTGGCAGGCGATGCAAGATGACATGACCGAGACGTTCGGCGAACCCGGCTCCGGGGTCGGCGGTGGACCAATGATCGGCGGCGACGGCACTCCGGAGGAGTTGCTCGGCCTCTGCGATGGAATGGAGGAGGGAGACGCTTGCACCGGCACGCTCTTCGGCACGGACTTCGCCGGCACCTGCTTCCCGATGGAACCCGGCACGTTGGGTTGTTTCCCTGAAGGAGGCGTCATCATTGGCGGACCGCCGGGCCCCGGCGGCGAGCCCGGTGACTTCGAGGGCTTACCCGACGAACCGCCGCCGATGGGCGGGGACGCCAACCCGATCTTCGTGCCCTGCACTGTCGAATTCGAGGGCAACACCTGGTGGCACGTCGGAATTCGATTCAAGGGGCAATCGTCATTGGCGTTTAGCTGGATGGCCGGCGTCGAGAAGCACCCGCTCCGCCTGGATTTCGACGAATTCGAGGACGAGCATCCGGAAATCGATAATCAACGGTTCTTCGGCTTCAAGAAACTGTCGCTGGGGAACAGCTGGTCGGACTCATCCCTGATGCGCGAGAAGGTCGCGCACGACATACTCAGGGACGCCGGCCTGCCCGCTCCGAGCACCGCGTTTAGCCGTGTGTACGTTGACCACGGAGAAGGGCCGACCTACTTCGGACTCTACGTGATGACCGAAGTACCTGACGACCCCTTCCTCCAAACGAGGTTCGGCAACGACGACGGCAACCTGTACAAGCCGCTTTCGGACTGGACTTCGTTCGACGAATGGGCCTTCGACAAGGAAACGAACCAGAAAGAGGAGAACTGGAGTGATGTCGAGGGCGCCGTCGCCGCGCTTCACGCCGATCGAACTGACCCCGCAGCCTGGCGTGCGGGCCTTGAGGCGACCTTGAATGTCGACGGGTTCCTCCGCTGGCTGGCCGTGAACACGGTCATTCAGAATTGGGATCAGTACGGCAACATGGCTCAGAATTACTACCTCTACGCCGATCCCGGGGATGACGGTCGCCTCCAGTGGATTCCGTGGGACTACAACATGTCGCTGGCAGGGGATGAATCGGGGTCCATGGTGCCGCCGACTGAAGATGGCGAGGCGGCGGAGCCGGGCACCGAACCAACAGATGTCGCGGTACAAGGCGAGAACGCGGAAGAGGGCATGTTCGCCGGAGGGCTCGGCGGGCCGCTGTCGCTTTCGCTGGCCGAGGTAACCGACGACTGGCCGCTGATTCGTTATCTTGCGGACGACCCGGTCTACTGGGCCAAATACGTCTCCTACGTGCGGGAAGCGAGCGAAGGTGCCTTCGCGGTGGCGCCGACACAGGCGCGCTACCAAGCAGTCCACGACCTGATCGCGCCATACGTCGTAGGGCCTGCGGGAGAGCAACCCGGTTACACGTTGCTATCCGGTCCTCAGGAGTTCCACCAGGGGCTCGATGGTCTCATGGACCATGTCGGCCGTCGTCGCGAGGCGGTGGTCGAGTTCCTGGAAACAACTCCGTGACGAGTACGCGGTGTAACCATCAGTATTGTATGTGGGTAACCACCTGCAAGCGGATGATCCTCGCGGTACGCGGTGCGCGATTCGGCGGCGAGGGCCGCGAGTAATGACCGGCAACCGCAACGGGTCATTGAAATGGCAGCGCTATGAGGCGAAGTACGTCATCAGCGAAACGCAGGCGGCCGAGGTCCGTCGATGGTGTCTCGACCATCTTCCGCCGGATCCGCATTCCTCGCGGCTGGCTGGGTTCGAGTATCCGGTCGTGTCCACCTACTTGGATTCACCCTCGCGCGAGTTGTTGCGGCATACGCTCGGTAAACAGGCCAATCGCTATAAGCTCAGGATGCGAACGTACCGTCGACCAGAAGCGCCTACGACGGGGCTGCCCGGGTTCTTCGAGGTCAAACGCAAGATCAATGGGATCGTGCAAAAGACGCGGGCTCGGCTCTCGGATAAGGCCGGCGAGGAACTGCTCTGGAGCAACGACGGACTTCTGGGGAAGAAGTGGAATTGCGATCTTACGACCGAAACCAACATGAACGAATTCCTGCAACTGCGCAGGCGGATCGGCGCGCAGCCCGTGCTCGGTGTTTTCTACAGGCGTGAGGCGTACGAGGGCCATTCGGCGGAGCGGATTCGCATGACGCTGGACCGCGACGTTCACTGCGGGATCCTTGCGCCGCCAACCAGCGGGCAGCGAGACATGTGGTGGCCCACCGGAAGCCGGGGCGTGATTCTCGAGATCAAGTTCACCAACAGCTATCCCTTCTGGGTGGCCGATATGCTGCGGCGCGTGGAAGTGATCCGTCGGGGCGTGTGCAAGTATGTCATGTGCTTTCAGGCCGCAGACCGCCGCGCGCGGCAGGGCAGTGGGATGAGGCGTCTGTCGACATGAACTTACTGAACGAGCTATTTCAGCCCGTCCAGGGCGTGCACAACCACGTGGCGGAGAGGCTCGTGCTGGCCCTTCTGGTCGCTTTCATCGTCGGGCAGTTGAATGCCTGGTGCTACAAGTGGACGCACCGCGGCGTATCTTACTCGCGGAGCTTCACCCAGGCCCTCGTGCTGATCTCGATCACGTCGGCGCTGAGCATGTCGCTGGTGGCTTCTAATTCGCTGGTCGCGGTGGGACTGCTGGGCGGCCTGGCGATCATCCGTTTCCGGACGGTGGTACGCGACGCCCGCGACACGGCTTACGTCTTCCTTTGCCTGATCTGTGGCATGGCGGCGGGTTTCGGGTTCTACGGAACGGCGTTGATCGGCGCGGTCGCAGCCAACGCGACGGGGCTGTATCTACATATGACGAACTTCGGCGCCTGGCACGCGCTCGATAGTCTGTTGCGGTTCCGATTGGGAGCGTCCGCCCTCGATGCCGACGGGTTGGACAGCCTGATATCCCGGTTCTGTCGGCGCTACTCGATCATCTCGGTGGACGAGTCCGTGTCGCCGTCACCAGAGAGTGGACCGACCTACGAGTGCGCCTACAAGATCCGCCTGCGAGACCCGGGGCACGGTCCGGACCTCGTCGCGGCGCTGAAGGAGTCGTTCCCTATCGACGCAATCCATCTGGTCGTGGAACAAGAGCATGAGGACGTGGCCTGAGGCCGCGCGGAGGTTGACGTGCGAACGGGAAGTTCTATGCAGAAGCGCCGCCGCGTACGCCGTTTGTTGACGGTCGTCGTGCCGATCGGCGTTTGGCTCTCGGCGATTGCGGCGGCGGTCCATCTGCACCGACAGCTCGGCAGCACCGGCGCGGCGACCGGCTTCGCCGACCGGCAACCCGTCACACTCGCTCACCCGGAGACGGGCGTCATCCGCGGCGTCCATGTAGGGCTGTACGACCACGTGACCCGCGGGCAAATCCTGGTCTCTCTAGACGACCACAAGGAGAGGATCGAGTTGGCGGCCGTCGAAGAGCACATCGAACGACTCCGAGCCGAGGTCGTCGCGGAACAGGCACGCCTCGTGGCGGACAATGGCCGAGCGACAGCCGACGTCGAGGATCTCGCGCGACGCTTTGCCGTGGATCGCGATGCGGCTCACATCGACTACCTGGCTCAGGTCGCGATCAACGCCCGAGACCGCATGCTGCTGCGCGGGGCAGCCGTGGAATACGAAATCGCACAGGACCTGCACGACGAAGAGCACGCCGCGTTTCGCGAACTCAACGAGATGCGCACCCGCGTCGAGTCGCTGGAGGCCAATCTCACTGAAAGCACCGCACTGCTCGACCGCCTTAAGCAAGCCTTTGTCGAGGCGGATCGCCGCCGGTTCGCTTTCGAAGAGCGTCGGAAGGTCGACGCCTTACTCGAGCCGGTGCTTGCCCCGCTACGGCTTTCCATCGACGTGCGGCAACGGAGCATCGACGAGATCGTGCGGCGCATCGATGCTCACGTGTTGCGCGCTCCGATCGACGGACAGGTCACTGCTATGCTCGCACACGCCGGTGATCACGTTCAAGGCGGGGACCTGCTGGTAACGGTCTCGCCCACGGCAGCCGACCGTGTGATTGCATACCTCCCAGAGCACATGATTCTCTCTGCCGGGGTCGGCGCACGGGCGCTCGTCAACTGCACGCCCGGTACTGACGGCGCGCGGCGGGCGTACCCGGGAACCGTGGTGAGCTTGTCAGAGACCGTCGACGAGGCTCCGCCACGACATCGCCAAGCCCCGACCTACCCTGTGTGGGGACGCGGATTCGTGGTCGCCCTCGACAGTGGTATCACTCTGATTCCCGGCGAGGCTGTCACCGTGGCGCTCCTGGAGCGAGACTGACGCGGCGAAGCCCGTCCTGCGGAACGCATCATCGCTACGCCGGCAACCCCTCACGGATGACATGTTCGATCGCATCGCAGAAGCGATCGAGTTCCGGGAGCATCGTGTAGACGCTGGGTGATACGCGGATGCCCGTAAACTCGTCGTGGACGATCGGCGTACAGAGAATTCGGTGCGTCGTCCAGAGCCAGCTATTGAGCTCAGCCGGATCGATCCCCTCGATCTGTACGTTCGCGATGCCGCATGCGAAGCCCGGCTTCAGACTGGTGTGAAGACGCACGCGATCGTGCTCGAGGAGTCGCCGCGCCCAATAGTCGCGAAGGCGGGTCAGGCGTGCCTGCTTCCTTTCCGCACCCAAGCCCTGGTGGAACGTCAGCGCTTCGCCGATCGCCAGGTAGTTGGCGGCCGGGTGCGTCCCGATCTCCTCGAACTTGCGGATGTCGTCGTTTTGCTTCTCCTCGGCTGCCATCAGCGGCCACAGCCCGCCGATCTTGTCGCGGCGCACGTAGAGCATGCCGGTTCCGTGCGGCGCGAAGAGCCACTTGTGCAGGCTGGTCGCGTAGTAGTCGCAATCCAAATCGGACAGCTTGAACGCGAAGTGCGCCAGCGCGTGGGCACCATCCACGATGACCGGAATGCCCTTGGCCCGTGCCATGGCGACGACCTCGCGCACCGGCATGATCTGCCCCGTCAGGTTGATCACGTGGCACATCAGGATCAGCTTCGTTTTCGGTGTGATATTCCGCTCGAAGAGCGAGACGATTTCGGCCGGGTCCTCGGCTGGAACCGGCACGGAGAACTGGTTGAGCACGATCCCCTCGCGCCGCTCGCGCTGCTTGAAGGTCGTGATCATGCGGGGGTAGTCCTGGTTCGTGGTCAGAACCTCGTCACCGCGGCGAAGGTCGAACCCGAATTGGCAAATCTGGAGACCCTCCGAGGCGTTCCGTGTGAAGGCGACCTCCTCCGCATCACAGCCGAATTCGCGAGCGAAGCGGCGACGCACCGGCTCTCGTTGCGGTTCGAGCACCCGCCACAACACGTAGCACGGCGCGGTGTTCGAGTAATCCAGATGCCGCTTCATCGCCTCCTGCACGATGCGCGGCGACGGACTGACCCCGCCGTTGTTCAGGTTCACTAAGGAGCGATCGACGGTAAAGGCCTGGCCGATCTGGAACCAGAAGTCCTCGTCGTGGGCGAGTGCCTCCGGCGTGTCGTCTCGATCGCCGAGCGACCCGATGGCATCGGCCGCACGCGCTGCGCCGTCAGAGTCGAACGAAAGTCCGCCGGTCAGTGCAATCGATGCGGCGGGCAGCCCGATGGCGCCCAGAAACTCACGTCGGTTTACCATCACATATCCTCCGTAGCGCCGAACGGCGCCGCCCTTACTCCACGCACGTGATGCAGTCGATCTCGAGCTTCGCTCCGGGCACGACCAGTTCCTTGACCACGACCGTCGATCGGGCCGGCGGGTCGTTCGGGAAGTGGCTGCTGTAGATCTTGTTGAACGTGCCGAAGTCGCCCGCGTCCGTCAGGAAGCAGTTGCACTTGAGCACCTTGTCCATGCTCGAACCGGACGCCTCGACGGACGCCTTGAGGTTCTCCATCGCCTGGCGGCATTGCGCCCCGAACTCCGCCGACGCCAAGTCGCGCGTGCCCGGCTTCTGCCCCACGACACCGGCCACGAACACGACGCGGTCGAACGCCACCGCGCGCGAGAACGTGGCGTACGGGCTGCCTTCGATCACCTTCCTGCTCGGCCCCGCGCTGTCGGACGACGCCAGTGCGGTCGCCCCGGAACCGGCTGCTACCGCGGCGCCGACAACTGATGCCTTTGAGAGGAACTGGCGTCTCGTCGCTTCGTTCGTATCCATGTCGAGCTCCTGCTGAATTGCGCGAACCGGTCGAACGAGCGAGGCCGCCGACCGCTGGAATTGACACGTTGACCCACAAACCCTACCCAATCGGGCCCGATAACGTCAACCGCCTTGCCCGACGGACCGCTGTCAGCCCGCCCCGGGCGCCCTTCCTTTACTAATGAACATAGCCCCGGGAAGCCGGCGACCGGGCGGCGGAACGGACGATATTCGCGTGGCTCGCGGCTTCAGGCCCCTGAAGTAGGGGTGGACCCGTTTCGCGGCGCGCGTGGCCACGGGCTTTAATCGCACGGGAGCAGCAGCTATACTGGCATCAGCGTCGTGGGCGATAGAGAGGGTCGTTCCATATCGCGCCGTCACAGCGAGCTTATCGGAACAAAGTCTTCTCTCGTCGACCGCCGAAGGCACCGTACGCCTCTCTTGCGGTCGACTTTCGCACGCACGCGAAGCGGACCGCTTCTGACCGGAAGTCGATGTAACGGCTACGGTTTGACTGGTGCGTGTTTGACCCCATAGGGCTATGTGATGGCAGAACCAACGGAAAACGGCGGCCTCGCTTCAGATCCGGCGCTTCGCCGCTACGACGACATTCGGCAGCTCATTGCGAACTCGGACGAGCCGACGCCGCTGCTGAGGCTTCGCAAAAGCGTAAGCAACGATGCCTTCAACCTGTTCCTGAAGCTCGAATGGTACAACCCGTTCGGATCGATCAAGGACCGGACGGCCTTCTACCTCCTCAAGGGGATGGAAGAGCGCGGCGAACTCGAGGGCAAACGACTGGTCGAACCGACGTCGGGCAACACGGGCATAGCGCTGGCAGCGCTGGCGACGCTCATGGGCAAGCACCTGACCGTCACCGTGCCGGACGCCGTGCCGGAAGAGAAGAAGGTGCTGATGCGCATGCTCGGGGCGGAAGTCTGGCCCACGCCGGACGACCTCTGCCCAGTGGACCATCCCAAGGATGGAGCCATCGCGCTGGCACATTCGATCGCCGACAGTGCCGGTGACGGACCGGCCTACGCCATGCCGAATCAGTATGAGAACGCCGACAACGTCCGGGCGCACTACGAAACCACCGGGCCGGAGATATGGAAGCAGACGGAAGGGCAAGTCAAGTATCTCTTCGTCGGCTACGGCACGTGTGGGACGATCACCGGCACCGGCAAGTACCTCAAGGAACAGGACAGCAGCGTTCAGGTGGTCGCCATCGAACCGCAAAAAGGACACCGTCTGCCGGGCCTGAAGAACCTTCAGGAATCCAAGACACCGGGCATTCTCGATACGGAATTGATCGACCACGTGATCCGCGTCGACGACGAGCCCGCTTACGAAATGACAAAACAGCTCTTCCGTAAGGAAGGATTGATAGTCGGCCCTTCGACTGGGGCCATCGTACACGCGGCCGCCGAGTTCAGTCGCGACCACGAGGGCGTAGCCGTCGCCATCTCACCGGACAGTGGCTTCAAATACGCCAGTTACTTCGCGGACATTCTCGGAGACGAGGGCAACCCGCAGGGCTAGACGCGAGAGGAAAGACGACAGGTGCAGTCCATGGATACGCTCTACGACCTTCCGCCGACATTGCCGGATGACCTCGACCGATTCAAAGAGGAAACGCAGCGATACAAGTCGGGTGAGACGAACGCTACGCAGTTCCGCTCGTTCCGCGTGCCTCAGGGCGTCTACGAGCAGCGTCAAAACGGGACGTTCATGCTGCGCGTGAGGTTGCCCGGCGGCGCCATGCTCCCCCACCAGATGCGAAAACTCGCGAGCGTCGCGAGCACCTACGGAAGCGGGCTGCTTCACGTCACAACGCGCCAGGACATTCAAGTCCACGACGTGACGATCGACAACATCCATCCCGCCCTTGTCGACCTATACTCAGCCGGCCTCTCATCCAAGGGCGGCGGCGGCAACACACTACGCAACATCACCGCGTGCGCCGATGCCGGCGTCTGTCCACTGGAAACCTTCGACGTAACGCCTCACGCCAACGCGCTGACCGAACTCATGCTGCGCGACCCCGTCAGCTTCCAGTTGCCGAGGAAGTACAAGATCACCTTCTCGGGATGCTCGACCGATTGCATGGGCGTGATGATCAACGACGTGGGCTTCGTCGCGAAGGAAGGTCCCGATGGACCCGGTTTTGCGGTCTACGCGGGCGGCGGCATGGGCGCTCAAAGCCGCGTCGGGCAACTACTCGAAGAGTTCGTGCCGGTTGGCGACACATACCTTATCGCCGAGGCGATCAAACGCGTCTTCGATAAGCACGGCAACCGCAAGAACAAACAGAAGGCTCGGCTGCGCTTCCTCGTCGAGGACAAGGGGTTCGACGGTTTCCGCAACCTCTATCGCGAGGAGTTGGCGCAACTGCGCGCGGAAGGACCCACGACCCCGGAGCTTCGCGAGCCGCGCGAGTTCACGCCCCATGAGCCCGCGCCGGCCGCTGAGCCGATGGAGGGTTTCGATCGCTGGCGCAAGATGAACGTCGCTGCACAGAAACAGCCCGGCTACTTCATGGTCCACGTGCCGCGCTTTCTCGGTGAGTTCTCCGCGGACACGATCGAGAGCCTCGCCCAAGTCGCCGACGAGTTCGGCGAAGGCGTCGTGCGCGCCACGCCGTCGCAGAACTTGGTCATGCGATGGGTCACGGAGACTGAGCTACCCGGCCTGCACCGCGCGCTTACGGAGTTGGATCTTGCCGCCAGTGACTCGCCGGCACAGCGTGAGATGATCGCCTGCACAGGTGCCAATACCTGCCGGTTGGGCATCTGCCTGTCCCAGGGATTGGCGGAGGCGGTTAGTGGTGAGCTTCGGAAGGCGGACATCGATCTCGACGACGCAGTCGACCTCAAGCTGCACATCAACGGCTGCCCGAACGCCTGTGGACGTCAGCCGATCGCCTCGCTGGGGTTCTACGGGACAGCCCGCCGCGTGAACGGCCGCCTCGCACCGCATTACGTCATGCAGGTCGGTGGCCGCGTCGGCGAGGGTACGACTCGTCTCGCCGAGGGCAAGGAGGTCGTCCCCGCAAGGAGCATCCCGGCGTTCGTGACCGAGTACCTGCGTGCGTTTCGTGAATCCAAGCACTATCCCGACTTCGACGCCTTCCTCGAAAACGGCGGACGGGACTTGGCGGTCACGACGGCGGAAAAACACCAGGACGTGCCGCCCTTTACAGAAGACCGCAACTACTACTACGACTGGTCAGCGGAGGAGCCCTTCTCGCTGGCCGGCCGCGGCGCCGGAGAGTGCAGCGCCGGCGTGTTCGACCTGATCAAGGTGGACCTCACCAGCGCTCGCGCGGCGATGGACTCCGGCAAGCTCGGCTCAGCTATCGAACTCGCGTCGCGTGCCCTGCTGATCACGCGCGGCGAGGAAGCGAAAGACGCACCCGACGCCCTTCGTCTCTTTGAAGAGCACTTCGTCAAGACTGAGTTGGTGGACGGCACGATCGGCCAACTCATCGCCGATGCACGCAAGGTCGTGGCGAAGCCGTGCTGGGAAGCGTTCGATGCGGACCCCGGCGAGGTGGCATCACTCGTCACCGCCGTCGAAGAGCTTTACGCCAACATGGATCAATCGCTTCGGTTCAAGGCCGTGGCGTCCTCGAAGGCCTGCGTGCCCGTGGCGCCGGCTGCTGGTGACGCTCCCTCACCCGCTCCCGCCAAGGCGTCGAGTGACGTGACCGTTGATCGTGAGGCCGATCTTGCCGGCGTGACCTGTCCGCTGAACTACGTCAAGACGAAGATGATGTTGAATCAGATGCAGCAGGGACAGGTGCTTGCGGTCATGCTGGATGAGGCCGGCGGCAAGAGCGTACCACGCAGCGCCGAGAAGGACGGACACGAAGTGCTGTCCGAGGAGCAGCAGGGCAACCGTTTCCGCGTCGTCATCCGCAAGGCGTAGCGCGGACTCAGGCTCTCCGCAGTGTTCCTATTCGCCTTCTTTCGTCCCCCCTTGCCAAGGGGGGAAAGAGGGGGGTCTGACCGGGCGAAGCGCGTCAAACGCAATTGCGGCTAATCGACCCAGAGGCGCCTCAGACAGCAATCACATCCGTCCGGCAGCGTACTCTTCGTTTCGATCTTGACGCTGGTGCCGAGGGCCTTATTGACCTCGCTGACCAGCGTATTGAACCACATATCGCACCCGGGCCGATCCTCCGCGAGCAAGTTCAGCCGCTTGTGCCAGTGGAACCAGGGGCAATCGTCATGTTTGACGAAAGCCTCGTCGCCCTCGCCCGCCTCGACGGCTGCATCTTCCCCCATGCACACGGATGACCAGGCGATGGCATTTGCGATCTGCATGGCCATCGGCTTGTCCGCATCGAGGCGCTTGACGTAGGCCTTGGCGGTCTGCACGCCGGTGATGCGCCACATCTCGTTCGTCAGTTCGACCGGATCAAGGTCCGGCGCCATCGCCAGCGCCGCTTCGCGCCACGCGAAATGCTGCGCTCGAACGATCTCGCAAAGCACTTTGAACCGCTGCTCGATTGGTATATCCATCTAGGCCCCTTCCCGGTGCGCCGTTTCAGGCATCGCCCTCAGCTTCGTTGACATCGTCAACAGGCAGCCGAAGCGGGTGGCATGGGTCCCGGCGCGCCGGGATTTGCCCGTGTTGTTTCAGACTCCGTCACGGGCAAGCTGGGCCTTGCCCATGCCACCCAGACGGTTCGGCTTAAGCCGTCAGCACTCGAGGGAAGCCTAGTCTACCTTCACGACAATCGCCAACGCCGTATCGCCGGCTGCACAACCCGTGAACAACCCGTATCCACCGCCAAGTACGACGAGTTCCTCGATCAACTCGATGATCAGCCGCGCTCCGGTCGGCGCCTGCGGATGACCCCAGACTAACGAGCTGCCATATCGGTTCATGGCGGATGTGTCGACGCCCATTTCGTTGGCGAAGTAGACATCGTTGACGGCGAACGGATTGTGCGTCTTGATCGCCTTTACGTCCTTGATCGTGATACCTGCCCGCTTCAGCGCCTGCTGCGTCGCGGGGACGTTGGCCATCGCCATGTATCCCTTATCCGCACGACCCTGGCCGTAGGAGACCAGGCGAATCAACTTGCTGCTATCACGCGACAGCTCAGCCGCCTTCTCGCGCGTCGTCACGATGACCGCCGTGTTTCCGTCGGCTGGGTAGGTCTGCGTTCCGAACGTGACGGTGCCGCCGTCCGCCGCGGGCTTGAGCTTGGCAAGCCCCTCTGCCGTGGTGGCGAACACGCCTTCGTCACCCGTAACGGTCTTGATCACCTTCCTGCCGGACGGGCCCTTGACCTCCAACGGCATCACCATGAAGCGCCTAAGAAACGCGCAGTCGTCTTTCAGCGCGTCCTGGTACTGCTTGTAGCGCATCAGCGCGACATCGTCCTGGGCTGCTCGGTCGATGCCGGCGCGCTTCGCGACGTTGTCCGCCGTTTCGAGCATCGAGTTCTTCGCGAACGGGTCACGGCTGAAGTTGTCCCAGACCCAATCCTCCTTGTCGCCGACGCCACCGATACCCATCGGGTTGGGGTAATAAATGTGCGGCGAGTTGCTCGTCCGATCGCACAGCATCGCGAGGATCGCGGAGTGATTACCGCTCTCGATCTCGAGTGCCGCGCTGGTGATCACCCGGCCCGACGTGGCACACGCCTGAGATACCAACGGCCCGGTGATGCCCGGTGCGCCGATCAGGCCGGCCGCCCACGGCGCGCCGTAGAAGCTCGACTTCTGCGGCACCGTCGAGCCTAAGAAAAGACCGTCGAGCACCTCGGGTGATATCTTCCGATCGGCGAGGGCCTTGGCTGCAACCTGAGCCGCGAACTTCAGTGCGTGCAAGTGGCTCAGGCTCCCCTGCCACCTGCAATACGGGGTCGACCAGTAAGCGCCGTAGGGTATGTATGCCTTCTCGAACTTCATGATGAACCTTCCGTTTCACTAGGCCACGATGCCGGCCTCATTCAGATTCTCGATATCACCGGGGAATGGGTGGCATGGGCAAGCGCGAGCTTGCCCGTGTCCTTCCGGAGCCGACCTTCACGGGCAAATCCCGGCATGCCGGGACCCATGCCACCCGCCGGGTCAATACTCACCCGCGCTAGGCCACGATGCCCGCTTCTTTCAAACCTTCGATGTCGCCGGCGGCGAAGCCGGCTTCGGCAAGCACGCTGTCGGTATCTTGCGCGTAATTGGGCGCGTAGGGCAACCGCCGCCCGCACGATACGACATGCTCCTGCTCAACAGACGGCGGAGGCAGGCGTACACTTCTACCATCCGGCGCCTCGGTCGTAAGCAGTACGTCGCGAATCGGCGCTGTCTCGCACACTTGCGGGACCGTGCGAATCGGCGCAACGACTAGTCCCTTCGTAGCGAGCAGTTCAACGATCTCAACGGTCGTAAAGCCACGAGTAATCGCGCCGATCTCCTTATGGATCGACTCGCGCTGCCCGCAGCGCCCTTCGTTCGTCTCGCGCGCGGGTGAGCCGAGCGGCGCAAACGCGTCGACCGCCACCAGCCGAGCCCACTGCACGTCGTTACCAATCGCTAGGTAGGCGTGTCCGTCCGAAGTCGGATAGACGTTGACGGGCACGAACTCTCGGTGTTCGTTGCCGCTACGACGCACCTCCGACGCATCGTATCCGAGGTCCAGCAGCGGGATCGTCGTGACCAACCACGAGGCGGCCGCCTGCGCCATCGACACGTCAATGCGCGATCCTCTGCCGCTCTGCGCCTTCTCTGCGAGCGCCAGGCACACGTTCGCGAATACCTCGTCGCCGGCCTTGAGGTCCACGAAGGGCACGCCGCAGAGCATCGGCGGTCCTTCTGGATCGCCGGTCACATCCATGTACCCCGTCATCGCCTGCAGCGCGGGGTCGTAACCCGGCGCGTCGGGGTAGTCGGGCCCCATCGCAGACAGCCCCGCCCAGATCAAACCCGGGTTCGCCGCCCGTAGCGTGTCGTAGTCTATGCCGAGTTCCTCGTATCGGCGCGGCAAGGTATTGCACGCGAACACGTCAGCCGGCAACTCCGCGACGAGCCGCCGTAACACCTCGCGTCCGCGCTCGTCCTTGAGGTTCAGGCTGATCGCTTCCTTTCCGACGTTGGGCCCCACGAAGTACGCGTGGCGATCGGACTCGCCGGCTTCATCGTCGACCTTGCCCACGTAGCGATTCGGATCACCGGGCAGACGCTTTCCCGTAGGCGTGGCTTCGATGCGGATCACGCGCCAGCCGAGGTGCACGAATCGCTGCGTCGCGTATGAAAGGGAGAGCGCTTGCTCCAGTGATAGGACGGTCAGTTTATCCATGGGGCTGCCCGCACGTTTCGCCGTACGTTTCGCCGCTCTTGTCGCCGCGTGCTTCCTGCAGCTTGGCAAGCACACGCTCCGGCGTGAGCGGCAACTCGGTGATGCGCACGCCCGTGGCATTGTAGACCGCGTTGGCGATGGCAGCCGCCACGGGCACCAGCGGCGCCTCGGCGATCCCCTTGGCGCCATAAGGGCCGGCTGGGTCCTGCGTCTCGATGAACGCCGTCTTGATCTCGGGCAGTTCCTGCGTGGTCATCAGCTTGTAGTCGGTGAACGTGGGATTGAGCACGTATCCGCCTTCGACCTTCAACTCCTCGGACAGCGCGTAGCCGATCCCTTGGGCGATACCGCCTTCCACCTGGCCCTCGATGCCGAGTTGGTTGATCACCCGGCCCACGTCGTGCGCGGCGCTGAAACCGAGCACCTTGACCACGCCGGTATCCAAGTCGACTTCGACCTCCGCCACATGGGTGCCGAAGGCATAGCACGCGGAGATGTCGCCCTTCTGCTCCTTGTCGGGTGCCTTGCTCGGCGGTTCGTAGAAGTCCGTCGTCATGACCAGTTCGTGCTTGCCGCCGAAGTGCATACCGCGAATGACCTTGCCGATCGATTCGAGCGGCTCACCGGTATCCCCATCAACGACCTTGCCGTCCGCCAGATCGATTTCGTCGGCGTCGCGTTTCAGCATGGCCGCGGCGGCATCGAGCAGTTTCCCGCGGGCTTCCCGTGCCGCGCGCAGGGCGGAGTTACCGGCGATGAACGTCGTACGGCTGGCGTGGACGCCCACGTCCCACGGCGTCAACGCAGTATCGTTGTTGATGATGCGGATATTGGCTATCGGCAAGCCGAGCTCCTCGGCCACGATCTGGGCAATGACCGTCTCTGAGCCCTGCCCAATCTCCGACGAGCCGGTTTGCACCGTCACGCCGCCGAAGTCGTCCACCTTCAGCATGGTACCGCATCCGTCGGAGCGGTAGATCTTCGCACCGCCGCCGACGTGGAACAGCGACGCCATGCCCATCCCCCGGGCGATACCGTGCGTCGGCTTCTGCGCACCGGAGTGCTTCACCTCCCAGCCGGCATTCCGCGCCGCCGTATCCAGGCACTCCGCCAATCCGCAGGTCCGCAGCACCATCCCCTGCCCCGTCGTCTCACCCGGTTCCTGGGCGTTCTTCAAACGAATGTCGAGCGGATCCATGCCGATCTTCTCGGCCAGGCTGTCGATCTGAGCCTCGATGGTAAACGTCGCCTGCGGGTTGCCGTAGCCGCGGAACGCGCAGGCGTAGATGTTGTTCGTGTAGACCACGTCCACGTCCTGCCGAACGTGCGGCACCCGGTAGAGCGACGAGAACGTGCGCATGCTGATCCACGGCGTCGTGGCACCCCACGAGGTGCGACCGCCGTTATCCAGCGTCATCTTGACATCACGGAAGGTGAACGTGCCGTCCTTTTTCGCCCCACTCCTGAGACGGATGATCATCGGCTGGCGCGTCGGCGTGGCGAAGAACTCCTCCTCACGCGTGAAGTGCATGCGCACGGGTCGCTGCGTCGCCTTGGCGAGAAAGACGCAGATCGGCTCAAAGGGGTGAACGTCCAGCTTACTACCGAAGCCACCACCGATCGGCGGTTGAATGACGCGAATGCGCTGCGGCGGGATGCCGATGATGCGCGACAGGTCGTGCGTATAGAGGAACGGTACTTGCGAGAGCGAGTGCAGCGTCAGCTTTCCGGTTGCGTCGAATTCGGCAATGATCCCGGACGTACCGAGGCAGCAGTGAGTCACGCGTTGTAGGTTGAACGTGTCCTCAACGATCACATCCGATTCGGCAATGCCTTGCTCGATGTCGCCGTGAAGGTAATCGAAGTTGAACGGGATGTTGTTGGGCGCCTTTTCGTGAATGACGGGAGCCCCGTCGGCCAGCGCCTCTGCGACCGAAGCCACGACGGGTAGGTCTTCGTACGTCACGCGAATCAGCTTGATTGCCTCGGCGGCGATCTGCGGCGTGTCGGCCGCCACCGCGGCGACTTCATCGCGCACGCAGGTGACCGTGCCCTTCTTGAGGGCCGTGTTGTCGCTGCCGAACCCGAACGGCACCAGTTCGATGTCATCCGCCGTGATCACCGCGCGCACGCCATTCAGCGCCTTGGCAGCAGCGGTGTCGATGTTCACGATCCGCGCGTGCGGGCGACCCGAAAAGAGGATCTTGCCGTACAGCATGCGCGGCAGCTTGATATCATCGAGGTAGCGGGCAAGGCCCGTCGCCTTGTCCGGCGCATCGAGCTTCGGCACGCGCTTGCCGATGAAGCTCGGCTCCTTGGTCGTACGCTTGGCATCCGCTTCCGTAGCCACGTCGGTTCTAATCATGAGCCACCCCTCCATTTGCAAGGGAGAGCACGGCATCGAGAATCTTGCGATAGCCGGTACAGCGACACAGGTTACCTTCCAGCGCCCGCTTCGCGTCAGCCTCGGAAGGAGTCGGGTTGTCCGCCAGCAGGGCATGCGTCGCCATGATCATACCCGGCGTGCAGAAGCCGCACTGGATCGCGCCTTGGTCCACGAATGCCTGTTGAATCGCGTGGAGCTTACCGTTCGCCGCCAGCCCTTCGATCGTGACGATCTTCGCGCCGGCGCATTCCGCGGCGAGCACGAGGCAGCTGTTCACGACTCGGCCGTCCAGCAGCACCGAGCACGCGCCGCACTCGCCCTCGCCGCAGCCCAGCTTGGTGCCGGTCAGCTCGAGCGCGTCTCGCAGCGCGTCCAGCAGTGTCGCGCCCGGCGGCACTTTCACGCTAACCGCGTCGCCGTTGACCTCGAAGGCCAGATCGAGTGTGTCAAGCACCTGCGGCATCGTTCAACATCCTCCCGAGCATCACGCCGATCACGGTGCGCCGATACTCCGCACCCGCACGCACATCGGAAATGGGATTGATCTCATCACGCGCGGCGGCCGTTACCCGCTCGATCACCTCGGCTGTAAGCCGTTTGCCCGCCAACTCCGCCTCGGCCTTGTGACCGCGTAGCGGCGTCGGCGCCACCGAGCCGTAACCTACGCGGGCTCGTTTCACCACGCCATCCGCTTGTTCGAGCATGACACCGACGGACGCGACGGCGATCTCCATCGCGGGACGCGTACCGAACTTGTCCCACGCGCAAGACGTGGTGTCAGGCAGTGGCTTGAATCGTACGCAGGTCAGCACTTCGCCCGGCTTACGGCACGTCGACCCGGGTCCGGTGAAGAACTCGGTGATCGGCACCCGTCGCCTGACGACGCCATCGTCACCCACCGATGCCAGTTCGACTTCTGCGTCGAGCAGGATCAGCGGCACGGCTGTGTCGGCTGCGGGCGACGCATTGCACAAGTTCCCGCCGATCGTCGCCCGATTTCGAATCTGCGGGCACGCGACCCGGCCTGCCGCCGGAGCCAATGCACCCGCGCTTTTCCGCAGCATCGGGTCCGCCTCGATCTGACTCATCAGCGTGCAGGCGCCGATGACGACCTCTTCCCCGTCGACGCGAACACCGTGGAGTTCCGCGATCGCCTTGACATCAATCACGGTCGCGGGCTTCTCGACGACATCCTTGTTCCATCGCGGACCGAGGTCGGTCCCACCGGCGTAGATCGCCGCCTCGCCGTCGCCGACGAGCCGCGTTAGCTCCTCGAGCGTTCGCGGCGCCAGGTATTCCTGAATCACTGTCATAGCTAGTCTTCGCCCGACTTACTTCTCCGCCGCCCGTCTAGGACGTCGGCATGGGTGGCATGGGCAAACTCGTTTGCCCGTGTTCATCTAAACCGCTACACGCGCAAGCCACGACTTGCCGGTGCTATCAGCAACGGCCTTCCTCGTTAGAAGCGAATCGGCTCGTCGTATCGACCGTAAGCCTCGACCAGGCACTTCGTCAGTTCGCCCACGGTTGCGTAAGCCTTGACCGCCTCGATCAACCCGGGCATGACATTGCGCCCGGCCTTGGCGTCAGCCAGCACGCGACCGACCGCCACTGCCACCTGGTCGTTGTCCCGTTCGCTCCGCGTGCGGCTCAGTCGCTCGACCTGCGACGCACAGTCCTCCTGTTTGAACGGATGGAGGTCGACTTCTCGCTCTTCCTCTTCCATCCGATAGCAGTTCACGCCGACCTTGCGGAACTCACCGCTTTCCAGCTTCTTGCGGTGCTCGAATGCCTGCTTCGACACGGCGTCCTGCACGCGCCCCTCAGCCACGCCCTTGACGATCCCGCCCTGCGATTCCAGTTCTCCCATCAACTCGCGGATCTGCTCCTCGATCTGGTTGGTGAGCGTCTCGACGTAGTAGGAACCCGCGAGCGGGTCGACCGTATCACAAAGGCCCATCTCCTCGATCAGAATCTGCATGGTGCGCAGAGAAAGACGGGCCGCCTTCTCCGAGGGTATCGTGTAGGCCTCATCGTAGCAGCACAAGGCCATCGTCTGCGTACCGGACAGCGCGCTGATCAGTGCGTAGTAAGCGCCGCGGACGATGTTGTTCTCCGGCTGTTCGACGGTGAGACCACCGCCGCCGCCACCGGCGATCATTCGCAGCCACATCGACTTGGGATCACGGGCGCCGTACTCCTCCTTCAGGATCGTCGCCCACAGCCGGCGCCCCGCGCGGAACTTCGCCACCTGTTCGAAGAGGTTCCCGTGGATGTCGAAATTGAAGGACAGACGCGAGGCAAAGTCGTCGATCTTCAGGCCGCGCTCGAGTGTGTGGTCAATGTAGGCCTTGGCGATCGAGAAGGCGTACGCCATCTCCTGGGCTGGGTTGGCGCCGGACTCGCGAATGTGGTAGCCGCAGACGCTTACAGGGCTGTACATAGGCGCATGCTTGGCACAATACTCGATCGTATCGCCGACGAGCTTGATCGA
>JAJDDX010000423.1 GCA_029260055.1 Phycisphaerae bacterium | reverse complement strand
CCTGGCGGCGGGCTGTCCGACGATTAGCACGCGCGTCAGCGGTGTCCCCGAGATCATCGAGGACGCCGTCAGCGGATTGTTGGTGGACCCGGAAGACGACGACGCCCTGGCCGGCGCCATGCGCCGGATCCTCGAAGATCGGGCGCTGTCCGAAACGCTCGCGATCGGTGGACGGCGGCGAGCCGAAGGACGCTTCGACATCCAGAAGAACGTGGCGGTCATGCACCGTTGGCTGCGCAACGGAACCGCGAACTCCGATCAGAAGAACCACGCGACTGCGCCTTCCCATGGAGAGGCGCCTCAGCACGAGCCGACGATACTAGCAGAGGCGTCCTGATGGCACGATGGACCATGAAAACCAGGCGAGGTCGAATGGACCTCGGCGGGGTCCGGGCCGTCGGTGCGCGATTCTCCAAGTACATTCGGCCGCATCGCTGGAAACTGCTCGGCGCGTTTGGGGCTGCCTTCGGCACCATTGCCATGCAGGTCGCGTCGCCCTGGCCGATCAAGATCATCTTCGACTACGTGCTGACGGACAAAATGCGTCCGTCGTGGATTACGGACGCGTTGTCAGCCGTCTCCTCCGGACCTACTTCGGTCCTGGCGTGGGTGTGCGGGGCTATTCTCGTCGTCGCGCTATTGGACGCGGTCTTCTCCTACTTCCGTGACGTGCTTCTGGCGCAAACCGGGCAGCGCGTGGTCGGGAAGATCAGGCAGGACTTGTTCGCTCACCTGCAGACCTTGTCGCCGGATGTCTTCGAGAATCGCAAGACCGGCGATCTGCTCATGCGTCTGACCGGCGATATTCAGATGCTCCGGCAGATGCTGGTCAACGCGATGATCACAGCCGGCCAGGCCGGGATGATGATCACCGCGATGATCGTCGTCATGTTCTGGCTCAACCCGGTACTGGCGATCCTCGGCGTGTCGACCGTGCCGCTGATTCTCTGGGCCTCATGGCGCATCTCGAAGAAGATCAACAAGGCCACCAAGAATCAGCGAGAAAAAGAAAGTGAAGTCGCCAGCATCGCCCACGACGTGCTCGGTGCGATGTCGATCGTCCAGGCTTTCAATCGTGAGGCGCTCGAGCAGAAGCGGTTCTCGCGACAGAATCGGAGTTCCATCCGCGCGGGCCTCAAGACCACCAAGCTGCAATCCAAGCTATACCGCATCGTGTCGGTCGCGACGGCGGCGGCGATGTGCGCGATCCTGTTCGTGGGCGTGCGATCGGTGCTGGCCGGGCAAATGACGGCCGGCGATCTGCTGGTCTTCATTTCCTATCTGCGTGCGCTCAACAAGCCTATGCGGCAGGTGGCGAAACTGACCGGACAAGTGGCCAAGGCGACGTCGTGCGGCCAGCGTGTCGCGGACGTATTCGCCATTGCGCCTTCCATTGAGGATCGAGAGGGCGCGGCTTCCTTGGGTGCGGTTCGCGGTGCAGTGTCGCTCGATGGCGTGACCTTCCGTTACAACGATGCCGTGACGGCGTTGTCTGACGTGAGCGTATCGATTGAAGCGGGGCAGCGCGTGGCGATCGTGGGGCACACCGGTGCGGGCAAGAGCACGCTGGCGAGACTGTTGCTTCGTTTTCACGATCCGGCGGAGGGAACCGTCCGGATTGACGGCGTGGATATCCGCGATGCCACGCTCGAGTCGGTTCGCGGCAATATCGGGTGGGTCCACCAGGACACCGTCCTGTTTGGAATGAGTATCGCGGAGAACATGGCGCTCGGGCGGCCGGACGCAGACGAGGAGACGATTCGCGATGTCGCGCGGCGGGTCCGGGCAGATGACTTCATTGAGGCACTACCGGACGGATATGACACCGTACTTGGCCAAGGTGGTTCGCAGCTTTCCGGGGGGCAGAGACAGCGACTCGCACTGGCAAGGGCCTTGCTACGGGAGCCGGCGATTCTGTTGATGGATGAGCCGGCCACGGGGTTGGACGCCCTGACGCGCAGCCTCGTGGAAGAAGCGTGGATGGCGCCGGCGAATGAGGCCACGACGCTCGTCATCTGCCACCGCCTGCGCGACATGGAGCGCTTTGATCGGGTGGTCGTGCTGGAGCACGGATGCGTGGTCGAGTCGGGCACGCACGTCGAACTACTGGCGCAGCGAGGCAAGTACGCAGCCATGTACACGGGGGCGTACGGCGCCGGCCCCGCCGACACGGCCACGGGGAGGGCGGCATGTTGACGACCGCCCTCGACATTCCGCATGAGGATGCGATCGGTGGGTTCCGTGCCTGCCTCGATCCCGAACTCGTGCTTCGCGCGTGCCGCGAGCAACTCGTGAAGGTGGCCGGCCCGATTCGCGACACGTGGAATCACGCCGGCATGATCGAAGCCCTGTACCATCCGGGTAGACATCTGCGCGTGGTGTACGCCTTGCTCACCGACCCCGACACGCCTCGAAGCCGATTCTGGCCCGAGGGGCAGCTCGTCTACCTCCACGCGCCGCTGCGCAAGCCGATGTCGCGGCGCGGAACGACGCTGAAGATCGACGGCGTAGCCGTAGAGGCCTACTGCTTTCCGAACGACCGCCGGCTTCGAGAACTCAGGAAGTTCGCGGGGCGCGCCGCCGCCGTCGCTTCATGGCAGGAGTGGCTGGACAGCGCGGGCTGCGGTGTGCAACTCGACGGCGCTACGCTGCAGCGCCTGCTGGTTCGGTACGTGCCGGAGCAGAAGTGGGTTATTCGGCTTCGCGCCGAAGGCACGGCGACAGCCGACGGTACTCGTTCGAAACATCGCATCGCGGTGAGATGCGCGTCACCCGACGCTTGTACGGAGCTCGCGAGACGGCACACGGCGCTGGCGGAGGGACTCGGGACAGGCTCGGAGGTCTTTCGCGTCCCGGCCGTCGTCGGCATGAGCGATGAGAAGTATCTGCTCGCTGTCGAGTGGATTCGCGGTGACTCGCTGCTGACGGCACTTCGAAACGGCGACGCCGACGAGGTGATGGCGGGCATGGCGAGCCGCCTCCGGCGCTTCCACGCCACGCCGGTGGATGGCTTGGATTCCGTGTCCGTGGCCGACCTCGTCGATCGCGGACATGTGGCCGCCGAGGATATTTCTTCCGCACTGCCCGAACTCGCGACCGAAGTGCGCCCGCTCGCTACCGAGCTCCGGAGGCGACTGGCGGCGGTCGACGGCGCGACGCCGGTCACCCTGCACAACGATT
The DNA here is from genome assembly GCA_029260055.1 of Phycisphaerae bacterium. GTDB lineage: Bacteria > Planctomycetota > Phycisphaerae > UBA1845 > UBA1845 > JADFOB01. The sequence goes on along the minus strand of JAJDDX010000423.1, from coordinate 4,943 downwards.
TTCATTGGGACCAGGTCTCGATCAAACGAGATCGCTTCGCGCTGTTCGACCTGGAGCGCGTGGGCCTGGGGGACGAACTGATAGACGTGGCCAATCTCGCCACGCAGATTCGATTGCTCGCTCATCGCCCCGAGATCGGCGTCGCGGGAGCCGATGCCGAGCGGTGGCGCTCACTCTTTCTGGACCACTGGAAGTGCGGCACGGGCGGGGACATCGACGGCGACCGCTTCGCATGCTACGCGACGGTGACGGCGCTCGACCTTGCCCGCGGCATGATGCGCCATCTTCGTCCCGGCTGGCCGGAGTTGGCGAAGAAGTGCGTCGAGATCGCCGCGTGCGAGCTCGATTCAGCCGATGCGGAGGCGTGGGGATCATGACCGCGCCAATGACGCCATCCGATTCGTCCGCCGACATCGCGGCCATGCTGGACCCGCGTGAGATTCGGCGCCTGCTGTGCGAGAACGTGCCGTTCACGTCTGCCGGGGCGCCGATGCCCTGCGAGATCAGGGTCGAGCGTGTATGGCCGGCCGGACACGACGGGTACGTGTTCGAATGGTCCTTCGATCTCGGCACGTCCGCCCGGTACAGCGTCTTCGGCGTCAAGCCGGGGTTTGCGCTGCCGGACGGCGCGTCAGATGCCGCATGCGATTTGCGTATGGGCGAGGGTGGGCTACGGGGAATCTGCGTGCAGGTTCCCGAGCGAGAGCTGACCATCCACACACCCGATTTCGACCCTAAGATGCCTCATATGCAAGAGTGTCTGGACCCAGCTGCGATGGCCGAGCGATTGCTTCCGGTCCTGGTCCGGGACGGTCGGCAGAGTACCTGGGCGTCCCGGAAGATCGACTGCGAGTTACTTGCCTACCGGGTGGGGCGGCGCGCGGCGATCCGGTATCGCTGCGGAGATCGTGACCGAGTGGCCGGCACGCTGGTGGGGAAGACCTTCCGCGATGCCCGAGGCGCTCGACTGATCAGCCTTCACGATCGCGTGAACGCGGAGTTGGGGCTCCATACCGGCGGCACCGTCCGTGTGCCCTCTCCGGTCACGTACCTCGGCGATGTGAATCTGGCTCTGTTCTCTTCCGCTCCGGGTCGTGAAGCCGCGGCCACGCTGCCGGCGTTATCACGTGACGCATCGACCGCGATGGACGCGCTGACGGCACTTCATGGCGTGTGGCTCGACGGATTGCCGAGCTTCACAGCCGACGGTGAGTGTACCGTGATTCAGCGGTGGCACGGTGTCCTTCAGCGGCTGGATGGACAGGTGGCTCGACGCACCGAGCCGCTGCTCGAGGGGCTGTTGCGCCTGGCGAAGACCGCCGACGGCGACACGCCCTGTACGATTCATCGCGACTTCTATGAGAAGCAGCTTTTGCTGACGGCTCGCACAACGACCATTTTGGATTTGGATACGATTGCGACAGGCAGCCCGTGCGTCGACATCGGGAACTTCCTCGCGCACCTCTTGCTGGAGACGGTTCGTGCGCGCGGCTCCGTGAGAGAGTTTTCGACGCTCAAGGCTCTGCTGATTGCTCGGTATGAGCAGCGCGGCCGAAGGCTCGATCAGCAAGCGCTGCGATTCTACTTGGCTTCGGCGCTTTTTCGCGTCGGAGCCGTACACGCACGGCGCACCGCCACCGGCGGCTGTGCCGACACCCTGTGGGCATATGCGAGCGACGTGTTGTCGGAAGACGAAGCAGGCGGACGACGGGCAGCGATGTAAGAGGGCATCCGTGACGTTGGCGAAAGGCGGTGCAGATATGACTCAGTTTACACATCGACGATGCGGTTTCACCTTGATCGAGTTATTGGTCGTGATCGCGATCATGGGCGCGCTCATGGCGATCATGTTTCCGTCTCTCAAGAAGGCGAGGCAGTCTGCCAAGGACACTCAGTGTTTGAATCGCATTCGGTCGATCTACGTCGCGTACTCGAATTACGTTCAGGACTTCGAGAGGTTTCCAGCGCTCAACAACGACGAAGACGACGGTGCGTGGCAATACAACTACAACATCTTCGACGGGCGGGATCACGATGAGAATTTCGGGCCGCTGATCAACGGAAGGAGCCTGGATGACGCGAAGGTCTTCTTCTGCCCCGTGCAGAAGGACCCGTACCACATGTTCAATGACCGCATGAATCCATGGCCGGCGATCATGCCTCGGGATAGCCGAGCCGGATACGGTCGACGGTACGGCATGAGTGGCAAGAGCTTCTCGCAGTTCAAGACGACGATCGGATTCGTGGCGGATTTGATTCACTTGCCGAGTGTAATCAAGAGTGCGCACAAGACCGGCGTCAATGCGGTGTACACGGACGGTCACGGACGCTGGGTCAAGGATCCGGGGATCTTCATGGACAACGAACTGGCTCATCCGTTTGACTTGCTGGGCAACTCGATCATCGAGGACATCTGGGATGCCATCGATCACGCAAAGTAAAACGAACAGGTTCAGTGATCTGATCGCGGACCATCGCGGGCTCATCGGTGGCATCGCGACGGCCGGAGTCGTGCTGGCGATAGTCGGCGTCTACGTTTTTTCTTGGGGTGCCGACGGCGAACCGCCGACGCCGCCGGAGAAGGTGTTCAACGCCAAGGTCAAACGAGCGATCAGCGCGCACACGATCAAGCTGAAGTCGGATGAGCGTCTGAACTACGCGGGGATTCGCGGACCCTACAAGGACGAGCCGCTCTTCGAGGAGGCGCTGCGTCGCAACAAGTCGCTCGTCGAAGGGCGTCGAATCCGGATGCGGTATGACAAGGAGCCCAAGGACGGAAAGGATCGCGTCAGAGCCTATGTATTCGCGGACGAAGGCTTCGTGAACGAGATCCTGGTTCGCGAGGGCCTGGCGTACGTTCGCCTGACACCGGGCGAACGCCGTTTCGCCACCGAATTGCTCGCAGCGCAGGCGGAGGCCCGACGAAACCGAAGGGGTATCTGGAAGCAGAAACCAGTGTCCACCGAGCCCCGTTACCCCGCCGACCCGAAATACGGAAACTTCCATCGTCCATCGTGCGAGGAAGTGGCGAAGATCAAGCCGGAACGCCTAGTGACCCACAAGACCTCGCGCCGCGCGACCGATGCCGGCTGCGCGCCGTGCCCCAAATGCCGGCCTTAACGACACAGGACAGGCCGATGCACGCGCGCGCCCGAACCGCCCGAGACACCATCTCCGTGCTGCGTGAACCGGAATTGCTGTGCGCGTGGCTGAACCGAGCCATAGAGTGGCCAAAGGGCGTTCGAGTCCGCTCCGCCGGCGTCAATCGTCTATGGGCGGGGCGACGCAAGCGTATCACTTTCGAACTGGCCTTGGACATCGAGCAGGGTGACGGTGCGGGTGCATACATGCTCCAGGGGCGGTTAGGTGCCTCGATTGAGGCACATCGCGAGCATAAGGCCGCGAGAATAGAACGTGGTCGCCTGGCGGGAATCCGGATCGCGAACGCGGCGATGGATGTGGCGTTCTGGACACCGGATCGGGACCGCAAGCTTCCCGTCGTGCGACAGCTTTTCGATGAGCAGGGTCTGCGGGAGGCCTTGGCCGGTACCGCGTCGGCGACACTGCTCGGTTTCACGACCCATGCTCCGGGTGACCATCCGGGCGTCCGCGGTGACCTCGTCGCGTATCGGGCGGGCAAGAGGTGCGTGGTCTCCGTGCGCAGTGACGCCGGTGGCGCCGAAAGCGGCGTCTACATCAAGGCCTTTCGCCGCCCGCCCACGGCGCAGCAAGTAGACGAATTGAAGCGGCTCGGTGAGGAACTGAAAGAACGCTCGGACGGGCTCGTACGGATTCCGTCGACGATCGACCACGTGCCGGATAAGCGCCTCGTCGTGACACGTGCGATCAGCGACGACCAAGAACCGGTCGCGTCGGCCGGCGAGGGACTTCGCATGACGGCTCGCGCGCTGCGTGCGCTTCACGGCACAGTGCCCCGTGTCGGGCCGCCGGCTCACACCGTGCGCCAGGAGTTCCAGACGGCGTGCCGATGGGTGTCCGTGCTGAAGCGACTTGGATACGGCGAGTTTGTCGCACTGCGCGACCTCGCCATGGAGCTGTCGCGTTTGATGCCGAAGACCGGACCCGGAGACGACACGTTGATCCACCGGGACTTTTACGGCGCGCAGCTTCGAATCGCGGAAGAGGCGATCTGGCTAACGGATTTCGATACGCTGGCGATAGGCAATGCCGAAGTCGACGTGTCGACGTACGTGGCGCACATGCTGCTCGATTCCGGGCTTACCGAAGATGCGTGGCCGCAAGCCGAGGCGAGCGCACGTACTTTTGTCGAGGCGTATCTCGATTGCGGCGGAACGGTCCGCCGTGAACACCTGCGGTTCCATCTGCCCTGCGCCATAGCACGGCTCGGCGCGGTTCACCTCGTGCGAGGGTTCCCGGCGGATAGGATCAAACTGTTCTGGCGCCGGGCTCGCGAGTTCGCGCGACTTGATCGCTCTATTGTGTGAAGACGGGGGCCGGCCGAAGCGTCGCCGGTTGCCAAGCGTCCGTGGAGTATGCCGATGGTTCGAAACATTGTCTTGATCGTGATCGACTGCCTTCGGGCGGACCACGTGTCGTCGTACGGCTACGAGCGTGCCACGACCCCGACCATCGACTCACTCGCCGCGAAGGGCGTGCTCTGGGAACGCGCACACAGCCTGTCGTCGTGGACGAAGCCCTCGGTGACCTCGCTGCTTACCGGTCTGTTTCCGACACAGCATGGCGCTTTCGAGGGCATCAAGCGGTCCAAGCTGCGGCCGGTAGTCACGACGGACATACTCTCATCCGAGAAGCCCACGCTCGCGGAGGCCTTCAGCGAGGCGGGGTGGCGTTGCGGCGCATTCATGAACAACGCGCAGCTCGGCGAGTTCACGCGGCTCAACCGTGGCTTCGAGACGTATGTGCCGTCAGGTGGCAAGGCGGACCGCATCATCGAGCAGTAC
>JAJDDX010000422.1 GCA_029260055.1 Phycisphaerae bacterium | reverse complement strand
ATCGATGCGCGAGATAACATTACCGTGCTCGTCGTAGTAGAGAACGGTGTTGAAGTCGTTGCGATCGGTGATGACCTCCTGCCGCGCGTCGAGGTCGCGGTTGTACTCGTACCGGTTGCCTTCGGCATCGACGCTGGCAGTCAATCGGCCGGTGGCGGGATCGTATTCGTTCCGCACACCTCGATGACCGAGCGGGTCGAGGACCTCCGTCAGGTAATGCGGGTAGCCGACTTGGTCGTACACGAACGTCGTGACGTTGCCGGTTTGGTCGGTGAACGCGATGAGGTTGCCGGCGGCATCGTAGTCGTAGCTCACTTCGCTTGGCGGTATGCCGTCACCGGGATCATCGTCCGGTTCGATGATGCGCTCGATCCGCCCTTGATCACCGCGTACGAACGTAAGGGCCATGCCCGTCGAGCTGACCAGCCCGCCGGGCGTTACCGTGATCGTGTTTCCGTTCAGGTCGACGATGCTCCGCAGGCCGTCACGTTCGTCGATCGTGTACGTCACGTTGCCCGCGGTCGTGTAGATGTACGTGCTGGGGTTGAACGGGGCGGAGCCGAGTCCGTCGTAGAACGCGCCGTTCATCAGAATCTTATGGCCGGGATTGGGTAACTCCAGCGATCCGAGCACGCCCGGGTCCGGCATGAACCCCGGCTTGGCGAACACGAAGCCAAACGCCGTGATCTCTTCCGGTATGACGGTAAACCCAATGCGCCTTCCGTCCGGACGCGTGACGTACACCTTGGAACCGATAGCAAGCGGCTCTCTCGTCGGCAATTCGGCGGCGGCATCCTTGACCTGGCCTGCCAGCCCCAGCCGCCAGCCATAACCGAATTCTCCCACCCTGTTGTCGAAACTGTCGTATTGCCGCTTGACGGACAACGGGATGCCAGCCACCGGAAGCTCTAGATCGGTGAAGCTCACCGTGAATCGACCCGGCTTGAACTCGCCGGCAACCGAATACGGGACGGGCAAAATGTAGCACAGCGCACCGTCGTTTGCGAAAATCTCGACGAAGTAGTTGTCGTTGGCGAGCAGCGTGGGATCGAGCTGGGCGACCACACCCTCGTGGACCTCACCGGTTCCCTGGCCGATCACCTTGTACTCGTATCGATCATCCGGCGAGACGCACATGGGTTCGTGCGACTCCGCACCGGCGCGGACAAGCCGCACCTCCCAGACTAGGTTGGCGGGTTCGGTATCCGTGATGGTCGCGACGATATCCACCGGGGAGTAGATCGTGGAGCCCGGCTCAGGGCTGAGGACCTGCACGTCCGGCGCGTTGATGTCGTAAGGATCGACGACCTGGAGGTCGCGCGCGGTCGATACGACGTTGCCGGCGGCTTCTGTCGCTGTAGCCTCCAGTGCCAAGGCGCCGACAGTATCCGGCGTCAGCAGCACACAGGATGAAGTGTCCAGCGCCTGCGGCGTTCCGTCTATGAGCAGTTCCTTGCTGACCACGGCGACATCGTCGCCTGCCTGCAAGCAGATGATGGCCGGCTCGTTGATAAACGCCACCGGTTCCTGCGAGGCATTAATGTGCCCTGTCGAGGCAGTGATGTTGACGGTTGGCGGTTCAGTATCCGGAGTCACGGTGACATTGAACGCCTGCGTGTCAAAGCCGCCGTACCGGTCAGCCACGAGCACGTCGACCGGGTGTACGCCCAGGTCGCCCGCAGCCGGTGTCCAGGTAATCAAGTGCGTGTCGCGGTCGATGTGCATGCCGGACGGTGCGGTCGGAAGCGAGTAACTCAGGATGTGTCCCTCGGGGTCGTCCGCTTCGACTCTGTATCTGTACGTCGCACCGACAACCACGCTCTCGACGGGTATCGAGTTGATCTGTGGCGGGCTATTCGGGGGCGACACGTCGAGGACGTACACCTGCGCACCGAACGCACCTTGCGGATCCTCCGCCTTGATAGCGACGACAACCGGGCCAGCCGCGATTGGGGCCCAAGTGATCGACCCGGTGTCCGCATCGATGGCCATGTCCGGCGGTGGGTTTACGAGGGAATGCGCGACTCGCGCTCCCTCCGGATCCACCGCCAGGACCTGGTACGCGTACGGCTCACCCACGATGGAAATGAAGTTCGGCACCGACTCGATCACCGGCGAGCGATTCGGCAGGCTTGCGACCACTTCGATTACCCAGGACTGAGCGGCCGAGCCGCCATTGCCGTCGTTGACCATCAGGTTGACGCCTGAGCTGCCCAACTCGTCGACCGTTGGCGTCCAGGTGATCCGACCCGTCGGCGGATCGAGGTGCAAGCCGGCTGCGGTCGTGAGCACGCTGAAACTCAAGATGTCGAGCGGATCCTCGTCGAAGGCTGCCGGTTGATAGACATACTCCCGTCCCACGGCGGCCAAGGTGCCTGGCGTGCCGAACAGGCGAGGTGAGTGCGGGTTGGTCGGCACATCGCCACACGTCAGAACGTAGGTCTGCTCCGCAAACGCGCCACCAGTGTCCGTGACCATCAGCCCGACGACGTAATCGCCGGGAAGAGCGAACTCCCAAAAGACCAGGCCGTCGGCGCCCACCGTCATCCCATCCGGTAGCGCGCTGGGATCGATCGCATTGAATGTGACCGCATCGCCGTCCGGGTCGCCGGCCGTCGCCTGGTACTCGTACGTCGCCCCAACCGAGGCGTGCGTGATCGCCACTGAAGTGAACAGTGGTGGGCGGTTAACAGGCACGGGCGTCACATCAAGCACGAACCGCTGGGTGGCCGTTCCGCCCCGCGAATCTGAAGCCTCGATCATGATCGTATGCGACCCGAGGTGCGCCGCCGCTGGCAGCCATTCGATCAGACCACTGCCTGGCTCGATCGTCATGAGCTCCGGAGCTGTGATGAGACGGTAGGCCAGCGATTGGCCGTCCGGGTCCCTTGCCTCCGCCTGATAGCTGTACGGGCGGTCGACGACCGCACTTGTGGCCGGGAAGCTCACGAAGAACGGAGCTTGATTGGCGCAAGTGAGGAATGAATGCTCGAAATGAGCCTTCTCGTCCGTCGTGTAGAAGGCCATCTTCTTGATGACGGAGTATTCGCCCGGGAGCAGAGTGGCGGGCGAGTCGCTCGGGTCCAGGAACACGTAATACGGCTTGCCGCTGTCGGTGAACCCGTCCGGATTCGCCACGGAGATGCTCGCGTCAGCCATGCTCTCGATGACCAACAAGAGGCAGCCATCGATGGGCGTATCACCGATATTGAGCAGCTGAGCATCAACGACGAGTGCTTGGTTTTCCACGTTGTAGGTCGTGTTTGCGTACTCGATAGCGAGGTCAAGTGTCGAATCGACAAACCGGTCGGCAAACACCTCGAGTTGCGCGCTGTGGATGTTATTGGCTTCGTCGCACTCCTCGATTGTGCCGGTCAACCCGCCAAAATCATCAGCGACGGCGTAGATCCGGCTCGCGCAGTCAAACCCTGTCGGCAGCGCGAGCGCGACGTCTTCGAAGACGCCGGGACGAAGCGGGAACGTCGTGAACGTCGTACCGAGCAGCGTTCCGCCGCTCTCCGGATCGCCGTCGTAGAAAGACACCGGCACGCCCGCGTCGATGCGCACTGCACCTCCGTTGCCCACTCGAACGGAAGCGTATCGAGGCTCCGTATCGCATGAGAAGCGGATGAACGAGGCGGTCAGGTCTGGGAGGAACGCCGCGAACTCGTCATTGAGCCCAAGGAGGCCGTTGATCTCATCGTCTCCGTCGTCGATAAGCGCGCCCGGGCCGCCATGAATAACAGAAGCGTACCTGAATCGATCGCCGGTCTGGGTCCCAACGGAGTACACAAAGCCGTCCCATTTGACCCCGAGAATAGGGTGGAATCCCTCAAGCCAAACACGTTCCACGACAGCTTGCGTCCAATCGGAAAGGTCGCTGGACAGATACACCGTTGATTCGATCGCTTCTCCAGGAAGCGGCCCATGGTCGATCGAGTTGAACACCGCTGCCTTCGAAACCTCAAAACCGAGGTCGAAGACCGTGTTACCGACGCCTCCGCTGGTCTGGAACCAGAGATTGTCAATCGAATTCGCAGCCGTCAGGAGATCCGTTGCACCGCACGAATATCCAAAGGACCCTGTGCCTGTGCTGTCGTGCGAACGACCGATGCATCCGCCCGACCCGGGGCTGGTGGACCAACTCGTGGGAAGCAGAGTCCCAGGGCTGGTTCCTTCTACTACAAAGAGCCCGGCATCCAGCAGCGCGCTATCGACCACTTGTTGCCGTGTAGCTTCCGTGTTTGCGCCGAAGTAGAGCTGCGCGAATGTCCCGACCGTAGCACCAAGCCATGATCGTGGATCGTTCGGGTCGGTGATCAGCGTCGTAGACGGAGGCGTTCCGCACTGCACTCCCGAGTCCGAGACGTTGTTCGCCTCGTCCGTCTCGGGAACAACGCCCTCGCTGTCGACAAACGCGTAGATCAGGTTGTCGCGGAACATCACCGCACCTGAAATATCGACCTCGGCCGTGGCAGTCGCTCCGGCCGCGAGCGCGCCAACGTCGACATCGGCAAGCCAGTTGTCCGCACCAACCTCGAACCGACCGTTGAAGTTCAGATCCTCGAAGAACGCGATTTCGAACGGGTGCGCAGCGTCCGCCTCACCGATGTTGGCGATCTCCGCCGTGACCGAGCCTGCCACTTGCAGCGATTGCCAATCGCCGGAGACGGCAGATGCGTCAACGGCTGTGACGGTCAGATCCGCGAGGGGAAGATCCGCTCGTGTGAATCCTCGGTAGACAACGGCGTTTTGCGAATAATTGTAGAAGCCGAACTTCCCCGACGTGTAAGTGTCGTCGAGTACAGTCCATGATTCTAGGAGCGTCTCGCCCTCGTACACATCAATGCTGAACTCACCGGCGAAGAACTCGAGATGAAACCGGTACTCCGTGTAGTCCTGCCAACGGATCGTATTATGGCGAAGCACCGTCACATGTTGGCTTCCGCTCGTTGGCCACAAATCGTATCCGCCCGGGTCCGCGCCGTCGGCAACGTGGACGACCTTGAGAGTCATGCCTTGCTCGGCATACCCTCGATGACTCTGACTGGTTTGCTTCCAGTCGAATAGGTAGTAGCTGCTACGGTCTTGGTACCCAAACACGAACCCCATGAAGTCATCGTCGCCGCTGGTATTGACCATCCACGTGCCATCGATGGCTCTATTGGTAATGTCGAAGTCGCTCAGCAGAATGGACGCGTCGGCGTTGACTGTTTGACTTGCCACGGTGTTCTCTTGACTGAGGACCCAATTGGCATTCGGTTGATAAATGAGCTCGTACTGGATGACGGTCCACGTACTGAGATCTACAGGCACGCTTTCAGCCAATCGAGCGTTCGGGCTGGACCGTCGCTGATCGGTGCCGCCAAACTGCTGTTCGGGCACCAGAAGTGCCGCTGGATCTGAAGCAGACCCACATGATCCGATCAGCCATGGCAAAACGGCCATCGCAGATAGGACGCCGACCGCCGGTACGAACCGCCAGGGCGAGCTACGCCGACACATGGTTTGGTGCTTCACATCCACCTCGCGTCTCCTTGACATCGGGGCCCGGGTTCGAATCCTGATCCAAACCGCAGATAAATCTGAGGGGGGAGGGGCAACCCGGGACAGCCGCGGCGCCGAATGCTCCGCCCACCCGTGGCGGTAGAAGGTGCCGCGAATGAACCTGCCCACAGCCTGCGGGCTACGTGATCGGAATGAGGAGTATCAGTGCCGAACCACTGCAAAACTTCTTCCCCAGGCCTCGCTCAGCGATGCCTTCACTCACTTAACGGAAATGACCCGACACCTGCCACCGTACTCGAAACCGATCCGGGAATGCAATACACATTAATGGGTAGGTCATCGGCGTCGGCGCCGAACTGACGGACCCGACTCGGACAGGCGACGATGAGCAAGAACGACTCGGACCGGCACGCCGACCCTCCGGCCTATCCCAAGCCGCCTGTAAAGCGACCGCGTGTGCATCCGCACCGTGTCCAACTGCATGCCGAGGTCGCCCGCGATCTCCGAATTAGTGCAGCCGCGGCATATCAGCCGAGCCACCTGCGCTTGTCGCGGCGGCAGACCGAGCAGGCCGGCGATCGCCTTCCACTCCCTGCCCGTGAACAGTTCGGGTAGCCGATCGCCGCCCGACACCTGCTGCTGGTCGTTCGCCAAGGCGGATTCTCCCAAAACGACGTATTAGGCAGCATTCAGCCGCTTCCAGCGGCGACACGAGGACCGGTCCAAGGGCCGGTCAGCGGACCGGGGGCCCGTCCCTGGAAGCGCACCGAGTCAGCGCCTGGTCGCTCACGCTGCCAGCATCGCTACGCTTCGGGCGACAACACGCCACCAAGTTGCGCAAGCGTCCTTTTCGGGCTGCCTTCTCGCATCTTCTTGACTATTTCCGAATATCCGCCTCCGCCAAGATCGGGTCGCCTCAGGGCGTTCCGTCGGGTCTGGAGAGTCGCAGCGCCGCCCGCCGCTGAGCAATACGTCTCACCCACCTACATAGCCAAAGCAAGAACGACGATTACGCGGTGCAAACGGCATCTCGGGCTCGTGACAGCGGACCCGACATCGAGACTGTCTCTGCATCCCACGCCCGAGAGGTTCGACCGGCGGGTCTCCACCAGTTCAATAGTCGCAGCGGGATCGCGCAACGCACGGGCCGACGATAGGCCGCCGCTGCTGAGGTCTACCCGTGTGTTCGCTTGAGCACCCCACGAAGAAAGCACCCTGCCTGGGACGTTCCGCTGCGCCACGCTCACTTCTAACGCCACCCGCTGCGAGGCAGCGACTCGCGGAGGGACGAGCGCTTCCGCCTACAGTCTCGGTGTCCCTGCCATGGACTGCCCATCGGATTAGCGCGCGGCTGCGCTCCCGCGGCCGAACCATGCCAGCCTCAAGGCCCCGCAAGACGCTGACTACACGCCCGTTTTGCCAGAATCGTTGAGACGCGCGCGTGGCTTGCCCGGGCGTGCCTATTCCGTTGCGAAAGTCCGGGACCGCGATCCTCTTTCTTGCTCAACATGAAACGACCAGCGGGACGACACTCTCCCGCTACGGGCACGCCTGCCCCGGGCAATCGCATGGCGCGGCGAACGGGTAGCTGCCGCCCTGGAACCCCTTCACCGCCCAGTTGATGTCGGCGAAGTTGATGTCGCTGAAATCCGGGACCTCCGGCGCTGCGACGCCACCTTGAAGGTCAAGCCAGACCTTCGGCTCTGTTTGGACGCTTTGGAAACCTCGAACGACGGCGGAAATGTCTTTGAAGTTGCGGATGTTGTCCGGAGGTGTGCCGGCGACTCCACCGGTCACATCGCCGAACAGTGCCACCGTCTTCAGCACGACCGGGACCGAGTATAACGCCTCGTCGCTGATGTCGTACCCCTCTGCGATGGCCTGTACGAAGTACGTGTGGCCGGGGGAGATCGAACAATCCCCCAGATGGACCGACGGCTCGACCCATGGCTCGCCGTTGTGGTGGAGGCTCCAGTCGCGATAGTGCCGGGCGGCTTCAGCCACGACTCGCGCGGACAACTGTGGCGCGGGCTCGGACCCTGTGATCGCCAGTTCCATCGGTTCACCGACCCAGCCGAGAACAGCATCGACACCTGAATCAAAGACCCCATCGTCGTCCAGGTCGAGTGCCACCCGGCGCGCCGTAGCCGTGCAGGTGGTAAGAAGGTTCGGATCGATCGAGATATAGCGGTTCTTTTGGACGTAGCACACGCCAACGCCCCCCGGATCGTCGGGTGGGCGCACGCAGTACACTTGCGAGTCGGGATTCAAGCTGACGAGGCAGTCGGCGTCGGTTGTGCACGTGACGATCGCTCCTTCAATGTCAAAGCGGTCTTCGGCCAGCGGACGGCCGAACTCCACGATTTCGCACAGGTCGCCCACGTCGCTGCCGTCGCAGTCCACCTGATCCGGATTGGCCAAGTGGCAGTTGTCGCAAGGCGTGCACACTTCGTCGTTGTCAGGATCATCGCACTCGCCGATGCACGATCCGGAGCCGTCGCACGTGTCAGGTTCTGTGCATGCATCGCCGTCGGAACAGGCTGCACCCAGCGGCTCGTAATCTGGCTGGCAGCCACCGGCGCCGTCGCAGATGTCAGCGTTGTCGCACTGACTGGAGGACGGATCGCCACAGGCGAAGCCGGCCGCCTCGACGTTGTCGAGGCACGCACCGGCGCCGTCACAGCTATCCGGGTTGTCGCACGGGGTATCGCTCGCATCGCCACACGCCGTACCCGCCGGGCTGCTCGCGTGGGCGCAGAGACCCGCGCCGCAGACATCACCGGTGCAGGCGTTGCCGTCGTCGCTACACGGCAGGCCGTCCGCCTGATGGTTCGGGTCGCACGCGCCGGCCCCGTCACAAATGTCCGCGCTATCACATTCGGACGTTGACGAATCTCCGCACGCTGCACCTTCCGCAATGAAGTTCGCCAGGCACGCGCCCGCCCCATCGCATGTATCCGAGCTGTCGCACTCGGTCGCGGCCTGATCCCCGCATGGGGCGCCGGCCGTCTCGAAGGGGTGCGTGCATGCACCGGTTTCGCAAACGTCAGCCGTACATTGATTAGCGTCATCGCTGCAAAGGGTTCCATCGGCCTCGTAAGCGTCGCCGGGGCAGTCTGCCGAGTTCCCCTCGCAAAGCTCCGCCGGATCACATTCACCCGACGAACCACGGCAAACGAAAGTGCCGGGTTGAAACTGATCCGGAGGACATGCCGTGTCTACGCCGCTGCAGTGTTCCGACGCATCGCATGGGCCGGCCGCCGACCTGCACATCTGGCCTGCGGGCTTGTACACATCACCCGGACAGGCCGGAGAATCGCCAGTGCACAACTCCGCCGCATCGCACGGACCGGCCGGCGATCGACATGGATATCCAGACGACTTGAAGCCATCGGCCGGGCATGCGGGTGAGTCACCTGTGCAGTGTTCAGGCCAATCGCACGCGCCGTTTGGAGGACGACATGAATATCCAAATGGCCGATAGACATCGGCGGGGCATTCGTATGAGTTGCCGGTGCAGTACTCGGGTGCGTCGCAGATGTTGCTTTGCGGCCTACATGGATACCCGGCGGGTCGGTATGGTGCACTCGGACAACCGCCAGTGAAGCCCGTGCAATATGTATAGTCCATGCAGGCGCTTAGAGGCCCACGGCACACCCGTGAATTGGGTGCGTAGTTCGGCCGGCAGGATCCACCCAGGCACGAATCAGGGTCATCGCATGTGTACGCGTTCGTGTCTCCACACGGCGTACCGTCCCCCACCGCGGGATGAACACAGTTTCCGACACCGTCGCAGATGTCACTCGTACACTGGTTGCCGTCGCTCCAACACCCGGTGCCATAGGGAGCCATTGCCGTCAGCACGCGCGCCTGATCCAGGAACTGCGCAGCATATACGCCGACGGTAAGTGTTCGTCGATCCGCCGACACGTCGATGTACGCCCCGTGATTGAGCTCCCAGGCGCGCCTATTGCTTGTCGGATACAACGTGCCTGGCGCCCCTAAAGGCGAATCCGTAGCGATCATGTGATCGCCGACGAGAATCACACCGATGACGTCGGAGGCAAATGTCAGCGTCCCCTCGGCAAATCTGCCCGAGCCGTTTCTCGTGTCGAAATGAAGAAGATGGCTATTGACCCGCGTGCCTGCAAAAAGCGTCCACCACATCCCGGGGTTGTTTGCGTCGTAGCGGCCGGGATCCCCGCACTGGTACAAAACGTCCTGCCCAAGGATGACGCCAAACTTCTCGTTGAAAGCGACGATCAGTGTATTGTTCTCGAGTTCGTTGTTCCGGACATTGGCCGGTGGCGACGCGTGAAGGTCGATCGTGCTTGAGACAGTCGCTATCCCCGTCGCCACACACGTATCCTGGCCGAAGGCTGGCGAGGCTTCATGCACGCAGCAGCCGATCGCTAGTGCTACGATAAGGCTTGCCGAATGCCGCATGGTCTGCTGCGTTTGGTCTGTCATAGTGCTTCCCTCATTCGCGAATGTTGCCCAGTATTCGAATCTCGGTCGGCCATCCAAGCCGACCGGTCTTTTCAATCGAATCGAAGAACGTGCCCGTCACCGTGGGTGCTGCCCGTTTCTAGCTTTGTGGGGCACTCCTGATGGCGCCCCTCCCAGACCCTGCGCCGACAGCAACATCGCAGCCACGGCCCGATTAGCATGATGCGGTGCCGATTCGCTCAACTCAGGAGCAGCCGAAGGCAACCTGAAACGCGGCGAAGTCAACGAGATCAACGTCGCCATCGGTGTCCAGGTCCGTGGGCTCGCATCCCGATGCGACCGCCTGCCCTGGGCCCACGAGACAATCAGCGAGAACCTCGTAATCGTCGATGTCGGTGTCGCCGTCACCGAGCAAGTCGCCTGAGCACGACGGTTCAGCCACCCCTGGCCAGAATCCGCCGGACAGCTCAAACCCGCCGCCCGTCATCCAGTCGGCATCCGGCTGACCGATTGACCCCGACAGCTCAAAGTCGCCGACGACGCTCCCGGTCTCACCGCCGCCGTCGATCGTGTGCCAATCTATCTCGAGGTCATCAGCGCCTGTCGCTGCCGAGAGCCCACTCAGCATGACCGCGACGTATAGCGTGCTTCTGAATGTGTTCATGGTGATTGCTTACTTTCTCTCGTCCGCTGGCGCAGGTCTTCCGAGCATATTCTCTCGAAATGCGTCGCCATGGTCGGTTTCAGTCCACACTTCGCAACTGATCTGCCTTAGTTCGGTAGCCCGCATTCCTCGTAGAAATCGCAACTCGTCGACGTGCTCCAAGTGCCGTCGGCCTGACAGGTCAGAACGATCTCCTCGAGATGCACACAACCAGGCCCGCCGCAGCAGCAACAATTCGTCCCGAACCCGGCTCGACAACTTGTGCCAGGCGAGTATGTGCGACTATCGTAGAGGCAGTTTGCGGGGCCGTTCGCCGCTGTTGTCTGAACAGTGCCATCCGGGAACGCAATTCCGTCGGCTCTGACCATGCCGCTCACCTCAAGATCGACGTGCGCGTTATCGAAAAGTCCTCGCCCGCCAAAACGAATCGTTGAGTCTTGTAGGGGATCACCGCTGCCGTCGTGCGGCGTTATGACTGTGTATCGGCCGTTCTCGATGCCGAAGATTCCAAGAGCTCCTTGGTGGCCTGCCACGCCATCTCCCTGCCAGAAGATTTTTGACCGCGCACCGAGTCTAATATGTCCGTTCACGTCAAGTCTTTGCTCTGGTGTCGATGTGCCGATGCCGACGTTGCCTCCGTTGATATAGGACGACTCCCTTATGCTGAGCTTCACTTTGTCAGCGCCTGACCCATCCTCTAGTATGAAAGATGGATCACCTTGAAGGGTGTTGAACCGATAGACCAGTGCTTCTCCTGTATTGTCATCCTCGTAGAAGTACTTATCGTCACTGAAGCGAAGTGCATTGCCGGCATCGGCTATGCTTATTCCACCACCGCTAACGTGAATGTCACCTCCAGATACATGCAACTTTGCGGTCGGGCTCGGCGTTCCGATGCCAACGTTGAGCGACGCCGCGTCGATCGCTAGTGCCGTCGCGATCGGCGTTACACCATCATAACGAAGAACGTAGAAGTCATCGTGCTCCGACCATCCGTTCGCGAGACTCCATGTATACGCAGACGAATTGCCTTTGATCGCAATCTGACTGCCACCGGAGGTAGACTCGAACTTCGCTGCAGGGTGATCCGGGAGACCAGATGCACTCGATACGTGAAGGCCGGCTTCGGGCGTCATGCTGCCGATGCCAACGCTGCCGCTTTCGTCGACGAAGAGCCCGCGCGTTTGCAGGGCGTACGGCGTCGCGGTGACCGGCTGTCGTGGCTCGAGCGTCGTGAATGGACCCGTGCCCGTTGGATCGTGGGGGCTGCGGACTGCGATTTCTAGCCAGCGTGCGTCGCCGTTGAAGGCCACCCCGCCGAAGTCGAGTTGGACCGTGAACGTGCCGACGACGACGAGGATATCGTCCAGAGACACGGTCGTGCCGATGGCGGCACCGCCGGACGACGCATCCCACATCGTGAATTCGAAGTCAGCCGTGCTTCTGACCGGCGCACCCGCCTGCTTCAAGAAACCTTGATACGTGAACCCGCTCGACAGTGGTTCCTGGGCCAAGGCCCGATTGACATCAGCAGCGGAGGCGATCAGAAGAACCGCCAGGACAAGAGTGGGGGCATGTTTTCGCACGTTCGGGCCGTCCTTTCCATGAAAACAGTCAAGAGGGCGGGCCTGCTGCCGCCGAGGGGCCTCCGCATCGGCACGGGTTTCAATCCACACAATCGATGCCCTGCCCTTGAAGCACCAAGACTCATGACCGCCTCACGTGAATTCTTGAAAGAACCACTCTGATTCTGCTAAACTGCCGTTGTGGCTGGGTTTACGGGCGGGAGAACCAATTGAACGGCAACGGTGAACAGCAACTGATCGACCGGAGCGTCAAGGGCGATACGGATGCCCTCTCTGAGCTTCTTGTCGCCTGCGACGGAAGGCTTCGATCCCGCCTCGATGGGCAGATTGGGCGACGCTACCGGTCTGCATTCTGCATCGATGACGTGCTCCAGGTCACCTACACCGAAGCATTCCTTCGGATCAGGAGCTTCCGGCCAGCCGGCGACGGCATGTTCTTGAACTGGCTGACCCGGATCGCACAAAACACGCTAGTCAACGCGATACGCGAGCTCAACTGCCAAAAGAGGCCGCCCAGAGACCGGCTCGTGGAGCACTCGGTCGCCGACGATTCGTACGTGGGGCTCATCGAGACGCTGGCGGGTTCGCAATCGACGCCCAGCCGACACGTCGCCCGGGAAGAAGGCCGCGCGGCAATCGAAGCGGCTCTGGCGGTCATGCCCCCGGACTACGCCAAGGTCATCCGCATGTTCCACCTCGAGGGCCGCAGCGCACCGGAAATCGCGAATGAACTCGGACGCTCCACGGGAGCCGTCTATATGCTCAAATCCCGCGCGTGGGATCAACTCGCCCGGCTCCTGGGCGACGCGACGCGTTTCTTCAGTCGGAATGCGTGAGGTCGGCGCCTCGTTTGGTGCTTTTGAGTTCAGGTGGCATCCATGCTCAAGAACCACAGACGTGATACTCCTGCGAACGACGCCAAGGCTCGGCAGCTCGTGGAATACGCACGAGAGCAGGCGGAGCCGGCCCTGCAGGCCAACCCAGCGTGCGAACAGCGCGAGTTGCCGGAGGACGTGTTCCCCGGATACACGATCGTTGCCAACGTCAGCCGCGGAGGGCAGGGGCGCGTATACGAGGCCACCGACAACTCAACGGAGCGGCGCGTCGCGATCAAGGTGCTGCACTCCGGACCCTTCGGTGGGGAGTCGGAGCGATTGCGATTCGAGCGTGAGATTCAGATCCTCGCCCAACTTCAGCATCCGCACATCGTCACCATCCACAGTAGCGGGACCGTCGCGCTGCAGCGATATTTTGTGATGGACTTCATCGAGGGACAGGCACTGGACGAGTATTTCGCCGGCCACCATCTCACGATCGAACAGACACTCACTTTGTTCCTGCGAATCTGCGAGGCGGTCAACGCGGCGCACCTGCGCGGCATCGTTCATCGCGACCTCAAGCCGGGAAACGTCCGGATTGACGACCACGGGGAGCCGCACGTCCTGGACTTCGGGCTCGCCAAGACGATCCTCGACCCAGCGGCCGGGCCACCGGATCCGTCGGGCACGACCCTCGCCGGGCAGTTTGTCGGTTCGTTGCCGTGGGCAGCGCCGGAACAAGTGATGAACGCGCCCGAGGCGGTAGACCTTCGGACCGACGTGTACGGCCTGGGCCTTCTGTTGTACTTCATGCTGACCAATTCGTTTCCGTATGACCGCCGGGCCAATCTCCGCGACATGATGGACAGCATCCTGCGAAGCGAACCAACGCCGCCGAGATCGCTACGCAGGGAGATTGACGACGAGCTCAGCACGATTGTGTTGATGTGCCTGCGGAAGGATCCCGCCCGAAGATACCAAATTGCCAGCGAACTGGCGCGTGATATAGAGCGTTATCGCGCCGGCGAGCCGATCGAGGCCAAACGGGACAGTGCGGGCTACCTGCTTGCCAAGACGCTTCGCCGCCATCGCGGATTGGCGGTTATGACCACTGCATTCTTGTTGATCACTCTTGGCTATGCCGTGACGATGTCATTCCTATATCAGTCGGCAACGGCGTCCGGACAGCTGGCGGAGGAGCGCGCCGCCGACGTGAGCGAGCACTACGCCGTCACGCAAGACACGATGGGCTTCGTGGTCAACGAGGTGTCGAGCAACCTGGATCGGACGCCGGGGAACACGCGTGTTCGGCGCGACATACTCGAAGGAGTGTTCAAGCGGCTGCTGCCCTTGACCCAGGAGCACAGCGACGATCCAGAACTGCGCGAGTACGTCATGCGCATTCACTACCAACTGGGCGATATCGCAATAGCACTCGGTCGCGACGACGACGCGACGACGTACCTGCAGACAGCACTTGAGCTTCGCTGTCAATTGCCGAAGGAAGTACAGGTTACGCCCAGAGCACAAGCGGAGCTGTCGATCCACTACGTCCTTCTCGGAGATGCAGCCCAACATCGTGGGGATCTAGCGACAAGCGAGCGATACTACCGACTCGCGTTGGCGATCGATGAGCGACTCGTCGCCGACGATCCTGGCAACGCCCACTTTCAGGACAATCTGGCGTGGAGCTACGATCGGATTGGCTTGCTTGCTGCCCAAAGGGGCGACCCGCTGGTGGAGGAGGCGTTCCACCGCAAGCAACTGCACATCATGCGACAATTGGTGGAGGGGGATCCGGACAACGCTACTCGCCTGCACGGCCTCGCAACGGCCCTAGGGCGGCTAGGTATGAGCGCCCTGAGCAAGGGCGACGGGCCGAGGGCGGCCGACCACTTCAGGCAAGCCGTTGACATCGGGCGGCGTGGGCTGGACGTCGATTCGGACGACTCACTTCGGTTGCAGACTCATGCAATGCGCGTTTTAGCCTTCACTTCCCTGCACCGTGCGGTCGACCCGAATGCCGAACCGGATACGAGGATTCTGGAGGCATGGGATATCGCGAAGCGATTGGTCCAACTCGAACCCGAGTTGCCCCGGAGTTGGCACGCGCTCGCGGCTACCCACTTTCACTCGATGCATGCCGCAGCCGAGAGGCAAGATCCTGAGTCAACTGAGAGGCACGCGCTCGGTTTGCTGTCAGCGATTGATGCTTATCTTGAAATCACGAGCCAAACCTCGGAAATCGCATGGATGCAGTCAAGTGGGCACTTGTCTCTTGCGAACGTAAGGCGCGCGCAAGGACATGCAGCCGAGGCCGACGACGCGTTCCGGCGAGCCGTGACAACGGTTGAAGAGGCTCTGTCGGCCGGAGTCGATGCTCCTGTGCTTCGCATCTTCCTCGCCGAGTTGCTGCAGGACGATCCTGCCGCTACAGACGACGACCGCGTTGCCGCCATTGACGCAGCCCGGCTCTCGGTCGTGTCGGTCGGCAGCCGCAATCCAATGCACATCGCCAACGTGGGCCGCCTCTACCAAGCAGCCGGAGACCTTCCGGCCGCCGTCGAGATGCTGAAAAAGGCTCAAGCCGCGTACGAGGAACTCGGCGTGGTCTTTCCGGAAGACCACGCTTGTGCGCTGCGCGAGTGCCGTTCGGCGGCACGCGAGTAGGCGCGCAGCCGCACGTCTCTGTCTCAATTCGATTCACGCTTCGGAACTCAACATCGAAAGTGTCTCTGTTTCGGCGCGCCGAAAGTTCGAGGAGCGTTGGGTTCCCTCTAGTTCAACTGTCGTAGCGAAATCTGCAGGCCCAAGGGTCAACGATCGGCGCCGGCGCTGTGATGTGCCGGCGAGCTCGCTTGGACGCCTTAAGGCAAGGGCACGACGATTCCGCGCTTCCGCCAGATCAACTTCGAGTGTAGCGCGCCCCACTGCGACGGAGCCACTCCCGCACCGGCGAGCGTTGCCCCCGAGAACCCTGGTGTGACTGCCATGAACTGCCCATCAGATTAGCGCGCTGAGGGCATTCTCACATGTTCGCCGCCGCGCGTGGGGAGAAGCGGCCCCCTCGCGCGGAGCATAATGCGCTTTCATCGCACGCTCATTTGCGCTGCCTGATGCTCGATACGCGTGCCGCCCCAATGGCAGCGGACTTCGGAAAGTGTCAGGAAACAGCACGAAAACAAGTAGAAAACCGCCTACAACCCAGCGGCTGTAGATACTTCCTATTTGACTAGTGCCACCTCTGTGGCATACTAGAAGTTGAGAAGTGGGCCCGCGACGCTGGAACGTCCGGGCCCGTCGCCAACACCTACAAAGGAGATGTTGACGATGGCAAGTCTAGCACAGTCCCAGCGCACGACAACTTGGCAGGCAACGAACGAATCGGGCGACAAGGCGAAAGCCCTGCGGGCGCGCATCGACGATGACGTCGAAGCGCTCGCCAAGGCGGTTGACGAAGTCCGCGCGTCCGAAACATTCAAGGCGTATCTTGACGTTCAAGCCCGTTTCCACCGCTATTCCTGGCACCATTCGATGTTGATTCTGTCGCAGCGTCCTAGCGCTACCCAAGTGGCCGGCTACAAGGCGTGGCAGACGATGGGCCGGCAAGTCAGCAAGGGCGAGCACGGGATTATGATCTTCGCCCCGCGCCCGTTCAAGACAGAACGCGACAAGCCCAACGGTGACAGCGAGACCGTGGAAGGCTTGACGTTTCGACCTGTCTACGTGTTCGACGTGGCGCAGACCGATGGCGAGCCCTTGCCCGGAGTCGACGTCCAACGGTCGACGTGGCGGTCGATCGGCTCTTGGCGCGGCTCTCTGGCGTTGCACAGGCCCGTAGAGTCGCGCTCAAGTTCGGTAAGATCCCCGACAAGCCGGACGCTTTCGGCACGTCTCAGAACGGTGCGATCATCGTCAACGATTCACACCCTACCGGCCAGCAAGCTAAGACGCTCGCGCATGAGTTGGCGCACGAAGCGCTTCACTGGGCGGACAACGAGCGTGGCACGTTCACGCGCAACCTTGCCGAGTTGGAAGCTGAGTCCGTGGCGTATGTCGTGTGTCGGCACTTCGGCTTGGACGTCGAAGTCCGCGCTAGCCGCTACATCGCCCTGTGGGGCGGTGACGCAAAGTCGCTACGGGAATCCCTGGACCGTATCGCCAAGACCGCCCGCGGCATCATCGACGATGCCGAGCCCGTCGAAGCCCGAAAGGCGGTGGCGTGATGACAGCAAAGCAAGTCCGCAAGCTGTCGGATGCCGCGCTGGCCTGGACAATGGCCGATCTTCGCTCCGTCATCGACATACAAGAGCGCGGAATCCGGGACGGCTTCCATTGCCCGAAACTCGGGCGTTACTGGGATGATCTGCACTTGTGCGTCACCGAGCGCAACCGCCGGCTCAAGCGAAAGGCGGTGGCATAGTGGACGCGTATATCTATCAATCCGACCTGTACTGCGAAGCGTGCGGCGCGGACATCCGGGCGCGAGCAATCGCCAACCGCTCGCCCTTCGTGCCGGCCGATCCGGATGACGAGACCAGCTACGACTCCGACGAGTTCCCGAAGGGCCCGTATCTCGATGGCGGTGGCGAAGCCGA
>JAJDDX010000421.1 GCA_029260055.1 Phycisphaerae bacterium | reverse complement strand
GCTCTTCAAGAACGACTTTCCCACGAAGACGTGTTTCTATGTGCGGCGCTCGGACATTCGATACACCTCCGAGATAGCACGAGTAGCTCCGTTGAACAGCGAATACTACATGAGCTATCCGATCTTCAAGAGCCAGCATAGCTCACTCTATATAAGCTATTTCAAGGAACACCCGGAGGCGTGGGATCCTGCTACCGAACAATTCACGGGCCAGCCGGTCAAGTTGATCAATATGGCCACGCTGAACCACCACGGCGCTTATGCCGGTGTCACGTCGATTGTCAAAGGCCACTTCGGGATGGCGTGCGACGCGTTTCACACGACAGGCTGGATCGACGGGGATCCGCAGGCGTACACATTCTACTATGCCGGCGGCGCTATCGGATACTGGCTGTCGACGATCCGCCAGGCTGACCTCCATATGAGCTGCACCGAGTGGGTCGGACTGACCAGCCGCGTGGGCGGGGACGCGTCCAGGACCGCATCCGTTGCCGTGTCCACCGATCCGATAGCCCTCGACTACTACGTGGGAAAGAACATCCTCTTTCCCGCCGGCGGACGGTACGGCCAGGGAGGTGCCGACGCCGAAGCACTGTGGAGCAACGACCCGAGCCTCGCGACCGGCTTCTACGGCCTCACCGTCGAGTTCTGCCGTGATCCTCTTGCTGACCACTCCATCATCAACGGGACAACTGACGAAAACGAGATAGACGTTCATCTGTTCGACTTCGCCAGGATACCCGCGGACTTTGACGGCGACAGGGACGTAGACCTGGACGACTATCGCCACCTTCAGGAATGTGCCGGCGGGCCCGGACAGCCTCCGTCCCAGACAGGTTGTGCTGACGCGGATCTCGATGCCGATTCAGACGTCGATCTCAACGACTTCGCAACGTTCCTTGACCCGTTCGGACACGCGCCGGACTAACGGCAACTTGCAGCGTCTCGTGTGTTGATGGGGCATACCGTGGGAATCCCTGAGGCTTCAACCTCCCAACTCGACCACACGCGAACCGGCCCCGGCGACTCTCCTGCACCGGAGCAGGGCACGGCGACCGGTCAGGCGCACGTGGCCAAGAGCACGATCACCCGAGGGGCACACCGCAGTCCGCTCGCGCGAAGCCTCAGCGCGATCCTCTTCAAGGCATATTCGCTTCGTAATCGTCGGTCGCGCCGGATGATCAGGGCCCTCGTGAAGCGCCTCGAGGGAGGCGAGATGTACTCCACTACGCTGCGCCGAATGTTCTCCACCTACTACAAGGTGGACATCGGCATGTACACCCACGGCGGCTGCTTCGTCATCGGCAACATGCGGCCCGGCACGTCAATCGGACGCTATTGCTCGATTGCCGGGAACGTGCGCTCGTTCACCGCCAATCATCCGATGAACTTGAAGTCTTCCCATGCCCTGTTTGTCGATCCGAGCCTCGGCTTGGCCGAAGAGCAGGTCTTTCCGCGGAGCCGATTGGAGATCGGTAACGACGTTTGGATCGGATACAACGCGGTGATACTGCCATCGGTGACTTCGATTGGTGATGGAGCGGTGATCGGAGCGGCGGCAGTTGTCAACAAGAACATCCCGCCCTATGCGATCGTGTCGGGGCACCCGTGCCGGATTGCGCGGTATCGCTTCCCCGAAAAGATGATTGAGGAGCTCCTCGCTTCCAAGTGGTGGGAGAAATCCATCGAGGAGCTGCGGCCGGAACTCAAGTCGTTTCAGGCGCCGCTAAACGGCGGTGCGGTACGGTAATCGCGCAGTAACATCAGGAGCCCGGATCGGGTGGATCTAAGACGGAAAGTCCTCCGTGGAAGTGTGGCGCTCAGTGGCCAGGCGCTGCTCAGCCAGGCTCTGCGCTTCGTGCGGAACGTGATCATCGCTCGCATGCTGTCGCCGGAGGATTTCGGGATTGCGGCGACACTCTGGCTTACGGCCACCCTCGTCGGCATGATCAGTGACCTCGGCGTGCAGCGCCTGATCGTTCAGGCTGACGACGGCGACGAAGAGAGCTTCGCGGCAACAGCCCAGGCGCTCTTTCTGGTGCGCGGCCTGCTCATAGGAGCGGTGGTCTTCCTCCTGGCTCGCCCGATGGCCATGGCGTTCAAGACCCCCAGCGCCGAGCTGGCCTTCCAGCTAGCCGCCCTGTTGCCCGTCATAGCCGGCCTGCGGCATTGTGATCTCGTCCGTTTCGAGCGTCACATGCGGTTCGGTCCGCTACTCATGAGCACGTTGATACCGGAGATCGTGACTACCCTCGCTGCGTGGCCGGTAGCGTTCTGGGTGCGCAACTACTGGACGTTCGTCATTCTCGTGATCGCGCGAGCCGTGATGACGCTGGTGCTATCGCACCTCCTTAGCGAGCGACGATTTCGCCTGGGTTGGGACGGAAAGTTGCTGATGAGGTTCCTCCACTTCGGTTGGCCGCTGCTGGTCAACGGGCTGCTGATGTACGGCATCCTCCACGGCGATCGCTGGCTCATCGGCATGGGCTACACGATGGCGGACCTGGGGGTCTATTCCGTCGCGTTCACGTTGGCCATGACACCTACGCTGCTGGTAGCCAACATCAGCGGCAAGGTGATGTTGCCGGTGCTGTCGCGCGTCCAGGGCGATCTTGCCGAACTCGAAAGCCGTTATACCTTGATAGCGCAAACGCTTGCGATGATCGCGGCAGCTATCGTCATTCCGTTCATTATTGCCGGCGGCGAGCTGGTCGCGTTCGTCTACGGCAGTAAGTACGCTGCCGCCGGCGGGTTCATAGGCTGGCTGGCAGCCATGCAGATGGTCCGCCTGATCCGCGGCGCCCAAGCCACGGCGGCGATCGCGCTGGGTGACACACGGAACCCGATGATCGCAAACATGTTCCGCTCACTTGCGCTGATCCCGGCACTCTTCGCCGCGGTGCACGGCTTCGACCTGGTCTGGATCGCGATCTCGGGCTTCGCGGGCGAAGTCCTCGCGTTCCTGGCGGGAACGGCGCGTCTGTATCGCAGACACGGCATTTCCCTCCCTGTCGCCGCGCGAGCGGCAATGATCCCGGCGTTGGCGGCGTTGACGGCCGGCATCGTCAAGCGCTTCGGTATCGGCGGCTCCGACTGGCTTGCTCTTACGATCACGACCGCGCTGATCCTGGCAGTCACGTGCATCGCCGGGCTGCTCTGGTACGACCGGGTTCGGGGTGATCTGCTTCCGGTACTCCGGCTTCGATCGGCTGTACGGAATGTGGAGCACGGTTCCATCACGGACTGAGCAGATGAGCACCATCGCACGCGACTCGGTCGAGAAGACCACTCCGTCCGCGCCGGGGAATCGACACCATGCCGGCCGTTTGCCGTCCTTCATGATCGTCGGCGCGCCGCGGGCGGGCACTACGACACTGCACGAGTACCTTGGAAGGCATCATCAGGTATTCATGTGCGACCCGAAAGAGCCGTGTTTCTTCAGCGATGACGACATATGGTCCCGAGGGCCCGCATGGTACGCCTCCCTCTTCGCCAACGCGGCCGACAATCAGGTTTGCGGAGAGGCATCCACACGCTATGCCCGCTGGCCGCATTATCCCGACTCGGCGCCCCGTATTGCCCGTCTGTGCAGTAATGCGAAACTCATCTACATCATGCGCCACCCCGTCGATAGGGCGTACTCGCATTACGCTCATCAGATGCGCATGGCAATCACGATGCGCTTCGAAGACGCACTGGCTGCGGATACCATACACGTCGATTGCAGCCTCTACATGAGGCAGATCGGCCGCCTCCTCGAGTTCTTCTCCCGAGCACAGCTCTTGCCGCTGATCTTCGACGATCTGAGAGACGACCCCGCGGGAGTGTTGCGGCAAATCCAAGACTTCATCGGCGTGCCCTCGGTTGATCTCGTTGCGAACCGGCCGGTCACGGCCAACACGAGTGGCCCCGAGATACTGCTGACCAGCAGAATGAACCGCGCGGCTAGGTGGATCCGTTCCGCTCCGGGTGGCGGCGTCTTGAAACGGTCCATACCCAAGTCCTGGCGGACCCGCCTGTACACCGGCTTGCGCGGCTCCAGAGTTGGTAAGCTGCTGGTGTGCGATTACAGGCTTCCACCGATGGAACCAGAGACCCGCGCCATGTTGCTGGCGCGGTTCAAGCCCGAGACGCAGGAGTTGGAGGAGTTCCTCCACCGCTCCCTACCGAGTTGGTATCGCTGATCGGTATCTGGGCGGCAGCGTTTCCGTACGGACGCGCACCCTCGCAAGGCGCGGTGAGCCCTTGGGGCGGCAAACACGTGACGCGTTATGCGTTTGCTCTTGGAACTGTTGCCAGTGAGCTGAAGTATGCGAGTGTTCCTTACACGACCGGTTGAACTCGCGACATCCGTCGGCACGGCCAGACTCAACGATGTGGGTTTGGGCTACGTAGCGTCATCCTGCGCCGAAGCCGGGGCGGACGTCGTCCTGACAAGCTGGGATACACGGCTGGACCCGGATCTGCTCAGGGACAAACTGGCATCTTCGCAGCCGCGGTTAGTCGGCCTCAAGGTCTTCACGACATCCTTCAGGGAGGCGCAGGCCACCCTGCGCATCGTCCGGGAGGTTCTTCCGGACGCAGTGACGATGATCGGCGGCCCGCATCCGTCAACAAGTACGCCGGAGGATCTCTTCGCGGAATTCGATGGGCTGCTGGATTTCGCCATCGCCGGAGATGGCGAACGGGGCGCAGCCGATCTTGTGAAGCTCGTCCGCAGCGCCAGCGGGATGCCCGCTCCGGACGATCTCGGCAGCGTGCCTGGGCTCGTGTATCGGTCCAACGGCCAGGTGAGGTCCAACGCTCCCGGGATGCCCTTGGATCTGGACGCGTTGGCTCCGCTGGATTGGTCGCATCAGCCCGTCGGCCGCTTCAGCCGCGAGTTGTATGGAGATCACGCCGATGCCGCGGTACTCGTCAGTGACTCCCGCGGATGCATTGCGCGGTGTGGCCACTGCATGGCTTGGCTGATCAACGGCGCGGACCCGCGCAAGCGCAGCGCCGGATCGCTGTGCGAAGAACTGCATGCGTTGGTTGGCAGCCACGGTGTGCGCGCGATCGAATTCACGGGAAACGGGTTCCTCTCCGATCCGGACTACGTCCATGAGCTGTGCGATTTCATGACCGCCAGACGATTGCCTATTCGTTGGGGTTGCACGGGCGCCGCGTACCTGAGGAATCTCCGTGACACGCGCCTGCTCAACGTCATGCGCAAGGCAGGATGTGCCGTCATCCACTACGGTATCGAAAGCGGCAGCACCAAAGTGCTGGAGCGCCTTCGCAAGCCTTTCGGCCTCTCGGACTGCGCGGAAACCGTCGCCATGACAGCCGCAGCCGGCATACAGCCGGTCGGGTACTTCATGTTCGGATTCCCCGACGAGACCCTTGACGACATGCAGGATACCGTTGAATTCGCCGCATCGCTGCCTTTCGCACTGCGCGAGTTCTGCATCTGTCTTCCGCTGCCTTCCACATCGAGCTACAAGGCCATCCTCGACCGTGACGGGATTGGTCGCATCGACTGGGCCGAGTTTGATGTCGCACAACCCAAGCTGCTCGCAAGCGAAGCCTCTCCGGCACAGGTGAATCGGGTGCTCGAGCAGGCCCGTGGCGCGTGGATGTCGCGGACTGACAGATGGAAGACGCAGCTTCGCCGCTGGAAGTCAGGAGTGCGTCGGCGCGTGTACCGCATGGTGGGGCGCACAACTTGATTGAAGGCGCGCGAGCGACCGGAGGCATCTCGCGCCGTCCCGATAGCGAACAGCGCCGTGTGTTTCGCGGCGACGCAGCGGGCGGCGGCGGCCGCCTGGCAATGAGCAGGCGAACGGCCCGAGCGCGACCGTATTGACCGATGTCCGCGGCGCCAGACTGCCGCTGAAACGAAAAGAGGCGTGTGACCGAGAAGGCCCCACAGATATGCGTGCTCGGAGGAGCGGCGACTACCGGCAACCTGGGCGTTTCGGCGCTGGGCGCCGCCGCCGTGAAAGGCATCCTTCGAGGATTACCTGATGCCCGCATCCTCTTTCAGAACTGGTCCCGGGACCATACTGTCAAGATGCAGCTCGGCGACAGGCGGCTGGTCCTGCCATCCACTCGCCTGCACGAAGGGCGCAGACTCCGAGCTACATCCGGTACGCGTCATCTCGGCCTGCTCGCCACGCTGCATCGTCTGCTGCCCCGTCCGTTCGCCGGAGTCGCGTGTGCAGCGAACCCCACGTTCGCCGCCCTCGCCAAGGTTGACGTAGCGGTGGACCTCTCCGCCGGTGACTCGTTCTCGGACATCTATGGCCCGCGAGCGTTTGCGTATCAATCCGCGGTGAAGCTCCTTCTGCTGAGGATGGGAAAGCCCCTGGTTCTTATGCCTCAGACGTACGGGCCGTTCTCCGCTCCGGGATCGCTCGAACTCGTCCGGAAGATCCTCGACTCATGCGTGCTCATCGCCAGCCGAGAAATCGGAGGGCTGGACGAGTTGCAGAAGCTGTTCGGCGGCTGGCTCCCCGAGCGCGCGGTCGTGTGCCCCGACATCGCCTTCGACCTGGATGCGGTGCGCGTGGATGCCGCCCGCGAACCGTCCGTCTTGGGACAGCAAGACGAACGCCCGCTTATTGGATTGAACGTCAGCGGGTTGCTGTATCTGAGCGAACGCAAGTTCGGGCTTCGAGACTCCTATGCGCGGCTGATACGCGCAACAGCCGAGTGGGTCCTGCAGCATCCCGGCCGCCGCCTACTGCTGGTACCTCATGTGATCCCGACGAAGCCGCCAGCCCAGGTTCACAAGCGGGTCGACCGGAAAGGCGACGTCACAGACACGGCGGCTTGTCGCCTGGTCCAAGAAGAACTGGAGCCTCGTTTCGGTGACCGGATTCACTGTCTCGGATGGCCATACACGGAAGGAGAAACGAAGTACCTGATAGGCTCCTGCGACTTCATGATCGGCGCCCGCATGCACGCGTGCGTGGCCTCCATCTCGCAGGGCATTCCCACTGTCACGCTGGCTTACAGCAAGAAGGCGCAGGGAGTCATGGGCCATCTGGGCCGTTGGGCACCGGTGGTGGATCTCCGCGAGCACACGGTCGACGAGTGCATCGAGTTCATCGACCGCTGGTACGAGATGCGGAGCGAAGTGCGCGCGGCGTTGGCGCCGATCGTCGCACGGGTCCGTACGGAGGTCGGACGTTTCTTCACCGAGTGCTTACCGTCGGCCATTCTGGATTCCGCGACCCTGGGGAGCCCGGGCACATCGTAGCCCGAGCAAAACAGTCATGAACGAGGCCGTTCCATTTGTGATGTTCGGCTGGATTCCAGCCGTCTTTGCGCTGTTCATGTTCATGCAGCCCCGCCGAGCGATCATTGTGGCGTTCATCGGCGCCTGGCTGTTTCTACCGGTCGCGGGATATACGCTCAAGGGTCTGCCCGATTACACCAAGATGTCCGCCACGAGCGTGGGCGTGCTCATGGCCGCCGTGCTCTTGGGCCACCGGCGTTTCCTGAGCCTTCGGCTTAGCTGGATCGACATACCGATGGCGATCTGGTGCGCCGTGCCGTTGGCCACCTCGCTTTCGAATGGACTGGGCGTATACGACGGCTTGTCCGGAATCCTGGGGCGCATGATCAAATGGGGTCTGCCGTACTTCATCGGGCGGCTCTACTTCCGGGACAAGGAGAGCCTTCGCGAGCTGGTTTGGGGCATCTTCATCGGCGGGGCAATATACATGCCGCTGTGCCTGCTCGAGGTCCGCCTCAGCCCCCAACTACATCGCTGGGTCTACGGTTATCATCAGCACAGCTTCAGGCAGACGTACCGTCTCGGCGGTTTCCGGCCGATGGTGTTCATGCAGCACGGCTTGGCCGTGGGGATGTGGATGGCGGCCGCCAGCCTGGCCGCCATGTGGCTGTGGAGGCTCGGAAGGCACAGGACGTTGTACGGTGTGCCGGTGTGGCTGTGGGCCGCGGCACTGATAGGCACGTTGGTGCTATGCAAGTCGATTAACAGCCTCGTCCTGTTCGCGGGCGCCCTGGGCGTTCTCTTTGTGACGGAGTGGACACGGACGCGACTCGCGATGGTGCTTCTCCTTCTTGTTCCGGTGACCTACATGGCCTTACGGACTACGCAGACCTGGTCGGGCCACGGCCTCACGGACTTAGCCCGCGTCGTGTCGAACGAAAGACGGGCGCAGTCACTCGAGTCGCGACTTGTCCAGGAGAACCTGTTCTCGGCCAAGGCGCGACGGCGGCCGATCTTCGGGTGGGGCGGATGGAACCGCATGTTTCCCGTCGATGAGTCCACCGGTCGCCGCCTGACAAGAGGCATCGACAGCCTCTGGATCATTGCACTGGGCACCAACGGCTTCGTAGGCCTGTTGTCATGGTCGGCAGCCCTGCTGCTTCCGCCACTCGTTACGTTGTGGCGCTTGCCAGCCAGGTACTGGGTGCATCCGGCCTTTGTGGGATGCGGCGTATTGACGCTCCTCCTCATTCTCCACGTCATCGACTGTCTTTTTAACGGTATGTTCAATCCCGTATTCGTACTCGCGGCCGGTGCGCTGGGCGGATACGCCGCGCAGGCAACGGTGCAAGCACAGCAGCCCCACGCCCGTCTTGCCCCTGTCCGTTCGATCGGACGTGCCGGGATCGGCGGCGGTCGGTCGGCAGGCGGAGCGGCGTCGCGATGAACGCGGAGAGAAGTCGGACCATACAGACCTAGCTGGCACGCAGGCGAGAGGCGCGTTGGAGAGTATGTCCTTCCAGTCTACAGATGGTCAGGCAGGAGCGGCCGCGTGCGGCGGACGAACGTCGCCAGCGCCGCCGGCCAGCATGCTCATCGTCATCGTCAACTACCGCACCGCCGGTCTGACCATCGACTGTCTCCGGTCGCTCAATGCAGACACGAGGCGCCCGGCCACGTGCCGGGTCCGGGTCGTGGACAACGCCTCCGGGGACGACTCGGTCGCGCGCATCCGGGCCGCGATCGCCCACGAGGGGTGGGGCCGGTGGGCCTCGGTCCAACCGTTGGATCGCAACGGCGGCTTCGCCTTCGGCAACAACGCTGCCATCGGCGATGCCCTGCGGTCTCAGCCCCGGCCGGACTTTGTCCTGCTTTTGAACCCGGATACCGTCGTTCGGCCCGGTGCGAGTGAGGCACTTGTGCGGTTCATGGCGGCACATCCGCGCGTGGGGATTGCCGGTAGCCGCCTGGAGGATTCCGACGGTAAAAAGCAGTGTTCGGCGCATCGCGTGCACTCCCCGCTGAGCCAGCTTCTCGAGGGTGCGCGTCTCGGGCTGCTATCCCGTCTGTTCGCCGGGCATGTGACATCCCCACCGGTCAGAGACGAGCCCCACGCGTGCGACTGGGTGTCCGGGGCGAGTATGATGATCCGCCGCGAAGTGTTTACTTCGATCGGGATGTTCGACGAAGCATACTTCCTGTACTTCGAGGAAGTCGATTTCTGCTGTCGCGCCAAACGGGCGGGATGGGACGTGTGGTACGTACCGACGTCCCGAGTGGTGCACCTGGAAGGCGAGGCAACCGGCATCCGGGGCAAGCAGAGGCGAGCTCCCTATTGGTTTGCGTCACGCCGTCGGTTCTTCGTCAAGCAATACGGGATCCTCGGTTTGCTCCTGGCTGACCTCCTGTGGTGTCTCGGGCGGTTCACCCTGAGCGTGCGCAGACTCCTGAGACTTGGCGGGCGTCGAGTCGCCGTACCTGAGCGCTTCACGCGCGACTTGTTGACCGGCGACTGGCACGCCCTGCTATCGCGCCGGCTCCACACGGGGTCGCATCCGGAGGACCGGCATGCCTGAGGTTGGCGTAGTCGTCATCGGCCGCAACGAAGGCGAGCGTCTGCCCGTCTGCCTCCGATCCGTTCTAGGGACTGCCGCGCACCTCGTCTACGTGGATTCCGGCTCGTCCGATGCGAGCGTCGACACAGCTCGATCCATGGGTCTCGATGTAATCGAGTTGGATACGTCGATGCCTTACACGGCAGCCAGAGCGAGGAACCGGGGGCTCAAATGGCTGACCGCGAAGGACCCGTCGGTCAGGTTTGTGCAATTCGTGGACGGCGATTGCGAGATGGTCGACGGGTGGATTGAACGTGGTGTCTCGGAGCTTTCCGCGCATGAAGACGCGGCAGTCGTGTTCGGCAGAGTCCGCGAACGTGCCCGGGACGCATCGATCTACAACCGGCTTTGCGACATGGAGTGGCAAGTCCCCATCGGCGAGGTGGCGGGTTCCGGCGGCATCGCGATGATGCGTCTGACGGCTTTGCGGGCAATCAGCGCTTTCGATCCGGGGATCATTGCGGCCGAAGACACGGAACTCTGCGCACGCCTTCGCCTGAACGGCTGGCAAATACTGCACGTCGACGCTGAGATGGCTCGCCACGACGCCGCCATGATGCACGCCCGCCAGTGGTGGAAGCGCAGACTTCGCGCCGGCTATGGCTACGCCCAGTTCTCCCGCTTGCGAGGTTGCCCATCCACGCGGTTCTTTGCCCGCTCCGCCTGGAGTACGTGCGTATGGGGTTGCGTCCTTCCGGCGTTGGTGCTCGTACTCGCCTGGCCTACCCGCGGCCTCGCACTGGTTCTCCTTGCCGGATATCCCGTGCTCGCGTGCCGCGTCTGCTACCGGACGCGGAAAAAGGGCACGACCAGAAATGATGCCCTGCTCTACGCGCTGCATTGTACGCTCGGGAAGTTCCCGCAGGCATGCGGCATGTTCACGTACTATCTCGATCGCTTTCGGAGAAGAGGCCGTACGCTCATCGAGCACAAGGAGCCGGCGCCCCCGGCAGCGCCGCTTCGGCCTTGACGTTGTGATTCCGTACTTCCCATTCACTTCCGCGAGTAGTGGAGCTCGATAGTGCCTACCGCCCGATACCGTGTTGGGATCCTTGGGACCGGCTTCATCTCGGCATACCACGCGGACGCGATCAGAGCGATCCCGGAAGCCGTAATCACCGCGGTGTGCGATGTCAACGCGGACCGGGCGAAGGCTTTCGCCGCCGCAAATGCCGGAGCTGCCGTATTCGGCTCCCTCGACGACATGCTGGCCGGCACGTCGCTCGACGTGGTCCACGTGCTGACGCCGCCAGATCATCACGAGGCCGCAGCGAAGGCGATTCTCGAAGCGGGGGCGCATGTCTTCCTCGAAAAGCCAATGTGTCCTGATGCAACCGCGTGCGATGTGTTGCTCAGATCAGCTCGAGCAAACGCCCTGCGCATCGGAGTCAACCAGAATACGCTGTTCTACCCGGTCTACGAGCAACTGCGCCGGGACTTTCGAGCAGGCAAACTCGGGCGCGCGGATCACGTCACCATCACGTGGAACTGGGAACTGCCTTGTCTGAACTACGGTCCCTTTGATCTGTGGATGCTGAGAGATCCGAGGCACATCATGCTCGAACTCGGGTCGCACCCCATGGCGCACATCCTCGACCTGTTGGGCGCTCCCGAGCGCATGGTCGTGGAGGCTACGGACCGGGTTGATCTTCCGGGCCGCCGCGACTTCTATCGACGGTGGCAGGTATTGAGCTACTGCGGCCAAACGGCAATCGAACTGCGGTTCTCGTTCGCTCCCGGATTCCCGGAACGGGACATTCACGTGCGCGGGAGTCTGGGTACCGCAACCGCGGATCTCGAGAACAACGTCTACGTGCTGCGACGGCACTCCCGTTACGCCGAGGACTTCGGCCGACATGACCGGCTGATGAAGGAGTCGCGCTCGTTGCGCGAGCAAGCCCGCGGCAATTTGAAGCACTATGCGCTTTCCAAGCTGAAGATGTCCGACCGAGGTAACGCCCTGGGATTCAGTATCCGCCAGAGTGTTCATGCATTTTACGCCAACCTCAATGGCGTGCCGGACGGCCGCAACGCAGGCCCGCTCGGCCGCGACGTGATTGAGCAGTGCATCCGCATCGGCGCTTCGGCACGGATCGAGCACGAGGAACCCCCGCCCGTGCCCGCGCCCCGTGTGTCATCTTCCTGCAAGCCGGAGATCCTGCTGATCGGCGGCACGGGGTTCATTGGCCGCGAGATGGCCCGCCAACTCCTGGCCGCCAAGCGACCGGTGCGCGTCATGACCAGAAACGGCGCCGGGGCTCCGTTCGACGCCGGCGACCCGCGCCTTCAGATAGCCTCCGGCACCATCCTCAATGACGCCGACCTCGAGCGGGCGATGGAAGGGATCGAGTACGTCGTTCATCTCGCACGGGCGACCGCAAAAACCTGGGACGGCTACTGCAGTCAGGATGTGCTCGCCACGAAGAGGGTGGCCGAACACTGCCTGAAACGCGGCATCAAACGGCTCATTTACACGGGTACGATCGCGTCCTATTACGCCGGCGCGAAGGCCGGGACCATTACGGAACGCACGCCGCTCGATCCGAAGATCGCGCGGCGTGAAAACTATGCACGCGCCAAGGCTGTCTCGGAACACATCCTCATGGAGATGCATCGTAAGCACGACCTGCCGGTCGTCATCTTCCGGCCCGGGATCGTGATCGGTACGGGCGGAACGGCGTGCCATTGGGGTGTCGGTATGTGGACGGGCGGCGGAGTCTGCCA
>JAJDDX010000043.1 GCA_029260055.1 Phycisphaerae bacterium | reverse complement strand
TCGAGCAGCTCGAAGAAGGCGTCGGGCGGCAGCGTCGTTTGCGCCGCGAGCCTGATCCGCCAACTCATCGGGTTGATGGGTACGCCGCTGAAGGCCAGCATCAGCGGACCGCGGAAGGCGTCGGGCTGCGACAGGATGAGCGTGCTGATGCCGGGTAGGGCGCCTGGAGTTTCCTTGATGATGGGGTGACTCAGCAGTGCCTGCACGTCGGCTGTGTAGGCGAGAATCAGGGCGTCTTGGGGAGCTAATCGAAGGATCTCGTCGACGCGTACCGGGGACGATGGTATGGCCGCCGCCTGCGGCGCGGAGTCAGCCTGCACCGCCGCCGGGATGAGCATGAGCAGGAGGGTGGTCGCGATGGGTTTCGGTTTCACGTCGGCAACTCCTGGTATTCGCGTTGATGTGTTGTGTGTCACGGTTGAAGACTCTCTCAGGCGGTCCGCCTAGTTCTTCGTGCCCTCGTCGAACGGCTCGACGGGTGCTGGTGGGAAGTGGCAAGCCATGTCGAGGTCATCCCATCGTTTGCCCTTCTCGCCGCCGTCGTCGATGAAGTCCGGACCGATGCTGTAGACGACCCAGCCATCGGGCTCGGGACGGTACTTCAGCAGCGTGCCGCTGAAGGGGTCATCCAGTGCGCTTTCCGGCAGCTTCTTGGCAATCGCCTCGAGGTCGTCGGGGCGCTCGCCGTTGTTTGCGAGCATGTGGAGGCGGATCGCGACAAGCGCCCGCGTCGTGGCCAGTTCAGCCTTGGTTCGTTCGCCGAGCAAGGTTGCGCGGGACAGTGAGGGTAGCAGCCCACGAGAGACGACATCCCATTGGGGGATGTTCTCGGTCAGATAGCGCTCATCGTCGAAGTCGAGCGCGACGGCATCGGCGGCACCGGCGGCTGCACGTCGAGCGACTTGCTCATAGAACCCGTCCATGTGCCGCTTGATCGCGCGGTCGGGAAGGAACAGTCTCCCTATGCGGAGTTCCAGTCTGCCCCAGCCGTCTTGAGGGATGGACGTTTTCCATTCGCCGAACTCGTCCGTCACATTCGCCAGGCTTCGCATGGTGGCCAGCACGCGCAGGGGACGGGCACAGAGCTCATCGACCATGATCGGCCCGAACGCACGCTCCCCCGCGAGCCCGCGATTGACGCTGGGCAACTTGGTGGCACTTCGATTCAGCCTGCTTTGGAACGCCTGAAGGTGCTTCCTCGGCACCGAACGACTCAGAGCGGCGTCGACGGCTGCCTCGTTCGCTCGCGTCCAGATGGCGATACCGACGAGGCCCTCGATCAGTGTGTGGCACTGCGCGATGTGCTCGCCCATGGTCATGACGGCCGTGTATCGCTCGAAAGCATCGCCGATTCGGCCTTCTGCTTCGAGCCGCCGCCCGTCCGCTACCATCAGCTTGGCGAGGAATCGCATGGGTGACAGGTTCGGCAGCAGGACGGCGATGATGCTCTGGCTCGGATCGCCGAAGTAGGGCATCTGACACTGCTGAAGGCTGCCGGCCAGTCGAACAGTCTCGATGGCACGCTGGTTGCCCGGCAACTTGAGGTAGTCGGCAAGGGCCGTCTGGCCTTTGGGCCAGCCCTTGTAGACCGCATACTCGAGGGCGTCGGACAGCTCGCGTGGAAGTTCGACATAGGCGTTGGAGGCTTCGATGTAGTGCCATGCCGCGTTCTCGTCTCGCGGGATGGTCGGTATGTCGAGTCCGCGGGCCTGCAGGTCATCGACGGGCCACACGTCGAACTCTTGCCCACGGACCTTGACGGTCTCTCCGTCGCCGGCCCACGCTGCGCCTGGAAGTGCCAGTAGCACCGAGAAGGCGATGCCGAAGATGAGTCTGTTCATCGCTATCCGCTCCCTTTGTCGACCAGGGCCTGGGAAGACCGGTTGTGCCCGAGCGGCTCTTATCCGCTCATCCTGTGAGACGGATCGACGGTGCCTGTGTTAGGGTGCAGCCGGTCCGCGGCGAGGCTTTTTGGGTCCGATTGACGACGAAGCGGGCGGACGCGATCTTACGGGACATGGACGGGGCGGCGGGGAGTGCGGTTTCACGCCCTGTCCGTGGCCAAAGAGGGGGCCGAAGCTGTCTGAGGAGGATTTCGCGTGAGCACGTGTCCGACAGTGGGTTCGACGAGTTGGCGAGCCGACCGGCTCGGCGAACTGCCACCGTACCTTTTCGTCGAGATTGATCGCAAGAAAGCGCTGGCGAAAGCGGCTGGGCGAGATGTCATCGACTTCGGGGTGGGGGACCCCGACATGCCGACACCGGCATTCATCGTGGACCGCATGGCTGACGCGATTCGCGAGGCAAGCTGCCATCGCTACTCGCCCGCCATCGGCAGGCGTGACCTTCGCGAGGCGGTCTGCCGCTACTTCGTGGACCGGTTCGGCGTCGACCTTGATCCAGACACGGAGGTACTGGCGCTTATCGGGTCGAAGGAGGGGATCGGGAACCTGCCGACGGCCGTCATCAATCCCGGTGATGTCGTACTTGTTCCCGAGCCCGGCTACCCGGTCTACACGGCGGGGACGGTCTTCGCGGAAGGGGCCTGCCACACGATGCCCCTTAGCGAATCGCGCGGCTGGCTGCCGGCGCTGGGTGAGATTCCGGCTGACGTGGCTCGGCGTGCGCGGCTCATGTACCTCAACTATCCGAACAACCCGACGTCAGCATGCGCGACGAAGTCGTTCTTCGAGGAGGCCGTCGCGTTCGCCCGCGAGCATGAGATTCTGATCGCGCACGATGCGGCGTACGTCGACGTCTACTTCAGCGATCCACCGCCGAGCATCCTCGAGGTGGATGGCGCGAAGGACGTGTGCATCGAGTTTCATTCGCTCTCGAAGACCTTCAACATGACGGGTTGGCGGATCGCGTTCGCGGTGGGCCATGCCGCGGCGCTGAGTGCCCTGGCGAAGGTAAAGGCGAACCTCGACTCCGGACCGTTCGGCGCGACGCAGCTAGCGGCGATCGCTGCCCTGGACGGACGGACATCGCCGCCGGTGCGCGAGCAGGTCGAAGTATATCGTCGTCGCCGTGATATTCTGGTCGGTGGACTGCGCAAAGCGGGCTGGAGCGTGCGGGACCCCGAGGCGACCTTCTACCTTTGGACATCGTGCCCGCCCGGCAGTGACTCGATGTCGACGGCTTCACGCATCCTCGACGAGGCGGACGTGGTGACCATTCCTGGCTCGGGTTTCGGCGCGTGCGGAGAGGGCTTCATTCGTTTCGCGCTTACGGTTGACGAAGAGCGCACGGCTGAGGCGATGCAGCGCCTGGCGAGGCTGACGTGGTGAGGGGTGTGCCACGGGTGCTCTTTCGAACGGCCAATGATGGGTGGCATGGGCAAGCGATAGCTTGCCCGTGTCCCTCGATAACCCACGCAGGGGCAAATCCCGGCGCGCCGGGACCCATGCCACCCGCCGGATCAGCGCTGACGGAACGCCAGACTGATCGCGCACGCGGGACCAGACGACGACTCGGAGTGCGACATTGAGTCACTCAACGAGCACGGCATACCTCGGCCTCGGCGCCAACATCGGCGATCGGACGGCGACGCTCCGTGCGGCTGTCGGGGCGCTCGCTGATCACCCTGACGTTCATCTTGATTTGGCTGTGGATCTTGCGTCCCTGTTCGAGACGTCCCCCGTCGGCGGGCCGCACGATCAGCCTGCTTTCTTGAACTCGGTCGTGAGGGTCCGAACCTCGCTGGAACCGCTACCCCTGCTCGAT
This sequence comes from Phycisphaerae bacterium, assembly GCA_029260055.1. Lineage (GTDB taxonomy): Bacteria > Planctomycetota > Phycisphaerae > UBA1845 > UBA1845 > JADFOB01. The sequence goes on along the minus strand of JAJDDX010000043.1, from coordinate 8,787 downwards.
CTGGCACTCGAAATCGAGACGCGGTTCGGGCGCGTGCGCGGCGAGGCCTGGGGGCCGCGCAGCATCGATATAGACCTGCTTCTCTATGACGACCTCGTGCTGGAAAGCGACAGGTTGACGCTTCCGCACCCGCACCTCCATGAGCGCGCGTTCGTGCTCGAACCGTTGCAGGAAGTCGCCGCGACGCTGCGCCACCCTGTTCTTGGGCGGGCCATCGAGCACTTGGCGGAGGAGGGCAAGAGCGATTCCGAGGTCGTGCGGATCTTGGGGCGGACGTGGTGCACAGACGCGATCCTGCCCGGGGCGGGACTTGCTGACTAGTGTTTTGCCGTCGCGATCATGTCGAGCAGCATGTCGGCTGTACGCTCCGAAGCGTGACCCTCCCGGAGGGGGCGAACGACCTCGGCTAATGCCTGTGACATCGCGCCACGCTTTTGCTCTGAGCCAAGCAGGTCGATCGCCACTTCGGCGATGGGGTCGGTCGACGTGTAGTACGGCATGAACTCGGGGACGATCTGACGCCCGGCGAGGATGTTCGGGAGGGAGAAGTACGAGGTGTGGATCATCCATCGGCCGATCAGGTGATAGAACAACCGCGACGCGTTGTACATGACGATCATCGGCTTCTCGTGGAACGCGATCTCGAGGGTGGTCGTGCCGGACGCCACGAGGACCAGGTCGGCTGCTCGGATGAGTTCGTCGTGGCTGCCCTCATGGAGTTGAACCGAGACGGCGCAGGCGGCCAGGGTGGCTTCGATCGTGGGGCGCACGCTTTTTCCGGCCACCGACACGCCGAAGACGGCGTCGGGGAATGCGGCTTTGATCCGCAGCGCGACCTCTAGCTGGCCTTTGAGCACCTCGGACACGACATGCTTGCGCGACCCGGGCAGAAGCGCTATGACCGGCGAGCCCTCACCTCGTATGCGGTGAACCAAGTCCTCGTCGATGGTACGTGAAGCCATGGAATCAGCCAGTGGGTGCCCCACGTACCGTGCGTTGACGCCCTGATTGCGGAAGAACTCCTCCTCGAACGGCAAGATGGCTGCGACTCGCGTGGTGCGATGGCGAAGCTTGTAGATGCGGTAGGAGCCCCACGCCCACATCTGCGGTGCCACGTAATAGAGAACGGGCACACCAAGGGCGTGCGCTCTTCCCGCAAGTGGCAGATGAAGGGTCGGCGAGTCGATGACGACGGCCGCGTCAAAGGGGTGTCGCCGCAGGTGGTCGTCGCAGGTTCCGAGCATCGCCGCTGCCCGCCCGGCCTGCCGGACGGCTCCGAGCAGCATGGCCGAGTGGCTCGACATGTCGAAGATGGGGGCGCAACCGGCGTTGCGCATTCTGGGGCCCGCGACGCCGACGAACGACGCATCCGGGCATTTGGCGCGGGTGGCCTGAATCAGCGATGCTCCGTGAAGGTCGGCACTGGCCTCGGCGGCGCTGATGAAGATTCTAGGTCCCGAGTTGGACTCGCCGCTCGTCGGTGAAGCCAAGGTAGTCATCCGGGGAACATGGCACGTTTTGGCCGGAACCCGTTCCGCCCCCCGTGCCGGTGGATCGCTCAGGTCGCGCACGCTACGCTGATGCCATGGCGCGGTCAATCATTGGGCCATTCCGGGCGACTCGTAGACTGTAAACTATTGTTGGCGCACGAGTTGAGTGGATTTCCGCCTGGCGGGCGAGGTGTTGTCGCGAACGGTATTGGCGTCGTAGGGCACCCTTTTCGGTCCGGCGGAGGGTCGAGCGGTACGCTCTGAGCTATCGGACGGCGCGAGCGCGGCCCGGGGCTGGTGGGTCACTGATGGTGGCGTGGGGCTGGGTAGCCGCCGGGGGCGGGTTGAAGCAAGCTTCGAATTTGGTAGACTTTAGGGTTCTGATCTCGCAGCGCCGGCTCGGTGGTCGGCACCGCGTTCGTCTCAGGCTCATGTTTTGAGAGGAAGTTGTTTGGCTTCGGAGTTGGTTCGTAAACTAATTGATGCCGGAATACATTTCGGTCATCGCGCAAGCCGTTGGAATCCGAAAATGGCTCCCTACATCTTCGGCAAGCGCAACACCATCCACATCATCGACATTCGCGAGACGGTGAAGGGGTTGTTGCGTGCGAAGAAGTACATAGGGCAAGCGGTGGCTAAGGGTGAGGAAGTCCTGTTCGTGGGTACCAAGCGTCAAGCGCGTCCGCACATCAGGACGCAGGCCGGTAGGGTTAACATGCCCTTCGTGGCGGAACGGTGGCTCGGCGGGACATTGACTAATTTCCGAACGATCCGATCACGGCTCGGACGTTTGGAGGAACTTGAAGCCGCCGAAGCCGATGGCACGGCTCTCCAGTACAGCAAGAAGATGATTGCGTCCCGCGCACGCGAGACGCGAAAGATCAGGCGGAACCTGGAGGGGATTCGCAACATGACCAAGTTGCCCGGTGTGCTCGTCATCATCGACGCGCACCGTGAGCGCAACGCCGTTCGTGAAGCGCAGAACCTCGGCATCCCCACGGTCTGTCTTATCGATACGGATTCCGATCCGGACTTCGCTGACATTCCGATTCCCGGTAACGATGACGCGATGCGGTCGATCGAGGTCGTGTTGATGGAACTCGTCGACGCGATCGAGACGGGCATCCGCGCACGCAAGGCGGCACCGAAGCCGGATGCGGAACCGACGGATGCAGCGCCGCGGCGCCGCTCACAGCGTCCCACGACGGCGCGAGCGGAAGACGCCGCCGCCGAGTCGGAGGGCCAGAAGGCTGCGCCTGCTGATGCGGTCGACGCCCCCGCGCCGACGGAAGCCCCAGCGGAAGCCCCAGCGGAGGCGGCCGAGCCCGGCTTGGCATCGGCTACCGCATCGGAACCGGAGTCCACGAAGTAGGCGTTTCGCCGCGAGGCTGATGTCCCTGTCGTCGCGCTAGCGCGGGTTGGCGGCGTCGGCCTGACGTATGTTCGTCCACACAATTGAGCACCGGCGGTCCTCCCGCCGGTTTGGCGCGTCCCGTGACGTCGGGATGTTAGATTTGCGGCGCGGTGTTTGGTGCCGCACCAAGCGAGACTGGAAGGTACTCTACATGGCAACGATTACGGCACAGATGGTTAAGGAGCTGCGCGCTCGGACGGATCTCCCGATGATGGAGTGCAAGAAGGCGCTGACCGAGAACGGCGGAGACATCGAGGCGGCGGTCGAGTGGTTGCGACAGAAGCACAAGGGCAAGCTGGAAGAACGTTCGGACAAGGCGACGGGCGAGGGCCGCATCGGCGTATTCATTGCCGACGACGGCAAGGTCGGCAGCATCGTCGAGTTGCAGTGCGAGACGGCTCCGGTGGCCAAGAACGAGTTGTTCATCGAACTCGCCGAGGCTTTCGCGAAGAAGGTGGCGGAGGGTACGGAAGAGACGCCGGAGCCGGATTCCATTCGCTCTGATCCGACACTCGAGAAGATGTTCACGGACGTGTTCGGCAAGATGCGGGAGAACATGAACCTCAAGCGGTGCCGCCGTATCACCGGCGAGTCGCTGTCGTCTTACGTCCATCACGATGGCAAGAGCGGTGTCCTTATGGCGCTGGATGCGGCGCCGAAGTCGGAGCATGCGATCGGCGCGGACCTCTGCATGCACACAATCTTCTCCTGCCCGATCGCCGTGGATCGAAGCGGCGTGCCGGCCGAAGAAGTCGAGAAGGTCCGCACCCTCGCCCGCCAAGTCGCCACCGACGAAGGTAAACCTGAGCAGATCATCGAGAAGATTGTCGACGGCAAGGTGAATGCCTTCTACGGCGACCGCGTGCTGCTCGAGCAGTTGCACGTCAAGACGGACGATTACGGCAAGACGAAGATCCGTGACGTACTCGCTGCCGCGGGGGTCTCCGCGGTAACGGATTACATGATTATGAAAATCGGCGGATAGCCGAATGATTCGAAGGGGCCGAAAGGCCCCTTTTTTTTCGCTCACGCGCGCCTGATCGCGGTGGGCCCGAGGGTTGTGTACCATGCCGGAACCGAAGTACCGCCGCATCCTGCTCAAGATCAGCGGAGAGGGGCTTTGCGCGGCCGACCAGAGTGGCATCGACGGGACGGCGCTGCTCGCTCTGGCGGAGCAGCTCAAGCTCGTGGTCGATCTGGGTATCGAGATCTGCGTGGTGGTCGGCGGCGGTAACATCGTTCGCGGCAGCGTGATCGCGAAGGATTCGCCGATCGAGGAGACCACGGGCCACTACATGGGCATGCTCGCGACGGTGATCAACGCGATCGCCGTGCAGGATACGCTGGAATCCATCGGTGTACCGACGCGCGTTCAAAGCGCGCTGGCGATCGACCGCGTCTGTGAGAAGTTCATCCGCCGCAGGGCGATCAGGCATCTCGAAAAGGGACGCGTCGTGATCTTCGCCGCCGGTACCGGGAACCCCTTCGTGACGACCGACACCGGGGCCGCGCTGCGGGCGGCTGAGGTCCGTGCGGACGTGCTACTGAAGGCGACCAAGGTGGACGGCGTCTTCACGGCCGACCCGGTGACCAATCCTGATGCCACGCGGTTGGAACACCTGACCTTCAACGAGGTGATCGACAAGCGGCTGGGGATCATGGACGTAAGCGCGGTCGACCTCTGCCAGCGCAGCGGGATTCCGATCTTCGTGCTGAACCTGCGGCGTGAGGGCAACATGCGCGATGTGGTGCTCGGTAAGGGCATCGGTACGCTCATCGACGGCGGGGCGTAACGGGGCGCCGACCGCCGGCGCCGGATTGCCAATCCCGGCTCGGTTTGGTACATGTGTCCGCTGGTCCGAGCAAGGCTGATCGGAACGTGGCTTCTTACAGGTTCGGGGAACGGACATGCCCACCTCCGCGATCGAAAAAGAGTGTGCCAGCAAAATGGCGAAGGCGATCGAGTACCTCAAGGACGAGCTTCGCGGCGTCCGGACCGGGCGTGCCAGCCCCGGCTTGATCGAGCATTTGAAAATCGAGGTGACATCTTACGGCAGTACGATGGAGCTTCGCGAACTCGCGACCGTCGGCGTACCGGAGCCCACGACGCTGTTGGTCAAGCCCTACGACCCGAGCACCCTCAAAGACATCGAGAAGGGCCTGCAGACATCGAGCCTCGGTGTCACGCCGATGAACGACGGTAAGTCCATTCGTCTCCCGATCCCGCCGCTTTCCGGCGAACGCCGGCAGCAACTCGTCGGACAGATCAAGAAGATGGGTGAGGCGCAGAAGATCGCGGTGCGCAACGCCCGGCGTGACGCGAACAAGGCCATCGACGTGGTCGAAAAGGCCAAGACCGTCAGTGAAGATCAGGCGAAGGACGCCAAGGACGGTGTCCAGAAACTGACCAAGAAGTACGAGGACGAGATCGACGTGGTCCTGGCCGCCAAGACTAAGGAACTCGAAGAGGTGTAGGCGGCCAGCGTCGAAACCTTCAAACGTCCAAACGTCCAAACGGGCGGGGTGCCACGGACAAACGTAATCGTTTGTCCGTGCTCGTCCGACATGCCACTGAGTTCGCACCGCCGCCGCCGACCCGGACAAGCGGCGGCTTGTCTGTGGCACCCGCGACCACTAGCAAACCAGCGCAACGAGCCACACCATTACAGTCCCCAGCAGGACGAAGTCGGCAACTACACTATGCCTGGCGACGGATTGCCGCAGACTCGAATCGCTCACGTTCGCCTCGGGCGCCAACTTCGGCCAGAAGTACAGCCGCGTGACGGCCGCCGAGCCCAGCGGTATCGCAGCGACATAGACTGCAAGCCCGGGGAAGATGAACACCAGATACGCCAAGCCGAACAAGCCCACGAAGAAGCGGACGGAAAGCGGCGTGGGGGCCTGTTGAGGCTGCCATCCGCCGGTCAGCACGACCCAGACGATGAATGCCGCGATGTAAGCGGCGAAGCAGAGGACTACCAAGGTCGGCCCTGGCATCCATGGGCCGCCCGCGATGGAAGCGATCGCGAGGGGTACAGCCCAGCCGGTTCGGACAATCACGTCACGGGCGACCGCCCAGCGCTGCCAGTCTGCACATGCGGCCAGATCCTTCAGGGCCGCCCGGTCGAAACGGAAGCCGCACTCCGGGCAGCGCAATTCCGGGATGCCGTATAGATCGTAGTCGCACTGCGGGCATGATAGGTGTTCGCTGTCCATGGTGCCGTGCCTTTATACCGGGCTGCACGGCTCGGGTCGCTGATCGTGCAAGAAGTTTGCCGAGGGAGGCGGACGCGCGGGCGGGGGTTACCGGCTGGGGGCTCTTCTGGCAGGCTGAAGGCCTGCTCGATAGTAGCCGGAGGTGTCCGCCTCGGGCGGACACCTCCGGGCCCATTTCCCTTTGCGTGCTGCGACCCTGACGGGGTCGGCCATTCGGCCATTCGGCTCTTTCAGGGTCCGTTCGTCGGTGGGGAGCGATACCGTGGGCGGCGTTCGCCTTCGGCGAACTTGCACACGGCTACTATCTGTCAGCCTTTCAGGCTGGGGAGGCGCGGAGCCTACGCCTGTTGCAGCTTCACGGGAAAGCTGTCGCTTGCCCATGCCACCCAAAGGGCACCCGCTACTCCTCGGTGTTGGAGCAGATGGCGCCGTGTTGGAAGCAGGTGTAGCAGGCTGCGTGACGCAGGGGGTAGGGGGCGAGCGAGTCGGCCAGCGTCTTGCCCATCCGCGCGCTTGATGAATCGGGCAGGATCGGGCAGACCCACACGCCGCGGTCGGTCACGAGTCGAGCCGTCGCGCACACCAAGTCGCCGGAAGTACGCTGTGACATCATCTCGTGCGTGACGCGGGCTTGGTCACAATAGCCGCCAGCGCGTCCTACCTCGGCGCCGAGCTTGAGCAGCGGGAGTATCTTGAGCCGCGGCTGTGCGTAGCCGCGCTCACGCAGCATCGCCACGAAGCCGCTCAGCACCTCTTCATCACAACCGCACCACGTTCGTGTGATCGTGATGATGGGTTCGAATCCGCACGCGACCAGCTTGCTCACGCCGTCCATGGCTCGTTCGAAGGTGCCCTCGCCGCGGATGGGGTCGTTCATCTCGGCGCTATAGCCGTCGAGGCTGACGCGCAGTTCGAGCGTGCGGCCGTGGGCCTCGACCATGTCACGGAGCCGCTTTGCGGTGGCGTCTCTAAAGAGTGTGGCGTTGGTCAACACGGTCGCCGGGCCGTAATCTCGCAGGGTCAGGTCGAGGATGTCGCCCATGTTGGGATTGGCGAAGGGTTCCCCGCCGGTGAAGTAGTACTCCTTGGCGCAGAGTTGCTTGGATTCGTCGAGGTACGGGCGACATGCGTCAAGCGACATGAAGCCGAACTTGTCGTTCTCGGGCGAGCAACTGATGAAGCAGTGCTCGCAGCGCAGGTTGCAGATCGTGCCGCTGACCTGGAACCAAACCACATCGAGTGAGCGCAGCGGCATGGTCGGTGCGTCAGGGTTCACGATATCCAGTTGTGCGAGTTCGTTATCTTGTTTCATCCAGCCGTCCGCAACGGTGGCTGCGCCTCTCGATCATAACTGCTCGCGCGCCGCGTTGATTCCCGTTCGTGCGCGTAGCGCTACCTTCTTCGGTGTTGCTCGTGAGATTGTCAAGTTACGGGGACGTTGCGGCGGTTCAGGCGCATTTATGGTGCGGCCGCCGAGGCGTGCGGTGTGGCTCTTTCAGACAGGACATTTGTCGGGCGGGCAGCCGCTCTCGATCGTCAGCACTAGATGGATAAATCGAGCTGCCCACCCGAATTCTGATCGGCACCACCGGACGAGAATGCGTCCGCGGCACCATACGCCACGCTCGTGTACGAGGTCTGTTGTATCGAGATCGAGGTGACGGAATACGATTGATATATGAAGGACTGATCGCCGCTGCCGCCGGACTGAGCGAGTCCGCGGCCGGCACCCTGGGCGCCTTCCTGCTGCGAGCCGCCTTCCTGTTGCTCATTCATCAAGGCCATCAGGATGATCAGGGCGATCATCATGCGCATCATCTTGTCGTTTTCGAGCCCACCGCCCAGAGACGACAGCATCTGCGTGACCTGGGAGGCGAGGTTCATGATGGCCGTCGTGCTTCCGCTTGTCCCGGCCGCACCGGCGCCGGAGTCGATACCTCCGGTCGGGGCCTGGGGTGACGTAGCGGGCGCCGAGGCGGTCGGCCGCGTGGGTATGGCTCCACCGCTGCCGATGCCAATCGGTTGTATCGAACTCATCGTGCTTCCTCCCTTTCCTGCCTGTGCCCGCACTTGGGGTGCGGCTTGGTCCACAGTCCGGGAAGCAATGCAAGGTCCGGTTCGACGCGCGGGTGGCGTGGTTCCGTAAGTCAAGTTATGACAGGCATTTAGCGGAAGGGCGGCGTGGCGAGACCGGGGCCGGTTGTCCCGTTCGTGTGGCCTCGGGGCAACACGATGCTGCCGGATCACCACACGGGATTTCGGCCCGGGTCGGTGCCTGCCACGTAGGCGCTGACGATGTTGACAGTCAAAACGGGCGGTCTACACTGGCGGCGGCTGGAGTGTCGAACGTGCCTGCGCGAAGCAGCCATTTTCTCGGACCAGACGTTCACGCTGCAAAAGGCGTTTTCGGAAGGTGGGCACGGCGCGCTCTGCAAGCCCCGTAGTGTAAGGCACCGAGTAAGACGATCAGCCGGGGCGTGCCGGGTCTGAGCGCGGAACGCCGCAACGTTAATGACTGCAACTGTGTTGGACACCATGAGCGACGTTGCCACGGTTACGGCGAGAGCGCCCGCCAAGATCAACCTCTCCCTGGATTGCCTCTCCCAACGCGATGACGGATTCCATGAAATCCGTTCCCTCGTGATCGGCGTCGATCTTGCCGACCGG
>JAJDDX010000420.1 GCA_029260055.1 Phycisphaerae bacterium | reverse complement strand
GTCCTGCCTCCCGACCACATGCGCGCGCAGTCCGCCCTGCTGCGGATGTGGATCGGCTCATTGCTTCGGACGGTCATTCGCGGTGGTCTTCAAGAAGACAAGAAGGTGCATTTCATACTCGACGAAGCCGCCTCGCTCGGGCATCTCGAGGCGATCGACGACGCCGTGGACAAGTATCGCGGCTACGGCGTCAGGTTGCAGATGTATTTCCAGAGCCTCGGCCAACTCAAGAAGTGCTTTCCCGACGGGCAGGAACAGACCCTTCTGAGCAATACAACTCAGATATTCTTCGGAGTCAACGATGCCGCGACTGCGGATTACGTCAGCGCCAGACTCGGCGAGGAAACCATCATCGTCGATTCCGGAGGAACGAGCCAAGGCAGTTCACAGCAGCACACCGATGATGTTCAGATGCAAAGCAGTACGGGTTACTCAGGCAACTCGAACAGCAACTGGCAACAACAGGCACGCAAACTCCTGAAGCCGGACGAAGTCATGATGTTGTCACCGAGGGAGGCGATCACCTTCACGCCCGGCGTGCCGCCGGTGCGCACGACCCTGAGCCGCTATTACGAACAGAAGAGTTTGGGCAGACCGCCGAGTTGGTTCTTCCGAATGAGCAAGGCGTGCGGGCATCTTGCTGCGGCAGCGTTGTTCTGCTTCGTGACCGTGGTCCTCGCGCTCCTGCTGACATTTGGCGTGGAACGCGGAGGGAACGCACGAAACGTCGCGCCGGTTGCTCAGCAGCCGGGAATTCAGGTCCCCGAATGATCGTGATCACAGGTGACCGCAGAGAAGGAAGTTCAATCAATTAGGAGTCGATTCATGTCAGACTTAGCGAAGCAACTATTCGAGAGTTTGAGTGAGATCGGAGACGCAGCGCAGGCAATCGCGCCGGGACTCAAGGACTTTGTGCCGGAAGTCGGGGCGGAGCTATCACGCCTCGGTACGCAGGGGGCAATGGAACTGTCTTCGGCACTGTTCGGCAACGGTGCGTTCGTGCCATACGGCCCGGGGCAGTACACGCCGAGCGCGGAACACGACGTTGGCATCGGCGAGCCGGAACAGCAGCAGGCCATCAGCGAGCACGAACAGGGGATCGAACGATGAGGTAGGCGACGATTCAAGTTCGTCGCTGGCAATGAAGGCGGCGTCGTCATGACGGACGACGTGCGTAGCCCAGTTCGCGCACTCAGCCAATCGCTCCCGGCGAATCACAAGCAATTCACAGGGACAGACCCAACTGCCCCAGTACGAACCGTACGCGACACTTCGCGGTCCTGCTCGCAATCGTGCCGGATGAGGCTTCATGCGCTCCGCGAAAGTCACAACACCAAAGCGTCCGGACGCGGTGGACGGCGATATCGTTGTCCCCGATGGCACGCCGGCGTGGATCACGCCCGAACTGATCCGCCTCACCCTGAAAATCTGGCAACCTTACTATTCTGAGAGGCTCACACCCGAGGAAGCCGTTACAATGGTCCAGAGTGCGGGACGGTTGTTGGGCCTCTTGTCGCGTGAGTGAGCGTCACGAAACGTTTTGTCGCCTTGGCACGGGTATCGAGTCGGGAGCAGGAACGCGAGGGCTTCTCGCTGGCAGTGCAGGAAGACGCGATCAAGCGGTACGCGGACGCCGCCGAGGGAGAGATTGTCCGGCTGTACCGCATCGCAGAGACAGCCAGCAAGAGCGACGAACGGAAGTCGTTTCATGAACTCATCGCTTATGCGAAGAAGCACGCGGACGAACTCGACGCACTCCTGTTCTACAAGGTTGATCGTGCCGCCCGAAATCTGTTTGATTACGTGGAACTCGAGCGGCTGGAGAGCGAGTACGGCCTCGCGTTCATCTCGGTCTCTCAGCCGACGGAGAACAACCCCGCCGGACGCATGATGCGACGCACGCTCGCCAACATGGCCAGCTTCTACACGGAGCAGCAATCGGTCGATGTCAGCGAAGGCCTCGCTCGTCGCGTACAGGAAGGCTGGTTCGTCGGCAAAGCGCCCTACGGCTACCGCAACGTTCGCAAGGACGGCCGCTGCATCGCCGAAATCGACCAGGCCTCCGCGGACAACGTCCGCCGTATATTCCACCTCTACGCCTACGAACCACTGACGCTCGATGCGTTGTTGAGTCGGCTGCCAGCCGAGGGGATGGTGTATCGATCGGATGCTCCGCGATTCCCGCGGAGCAAGCTGCACGCGATACTCACCGACCGGGCCTACATCGGAGAGATTCGTTTCAAAGGGCAGTGGTATCCCGGCAATCAGCCGCCACTGATCGACCGTGCGACTTGGAATCGAACGCAGACGTTGCTCGGCGGGCACGTCTACCACGCTCATCAAATGACATTCGCGGGCGGGTTCACGTCATGCGGACATTGCGGCAGGGCTGTGACGGGCGAACAAATCACCAAGCGGACGAAGGCCGGTGTCCGCCGCTACGTTTACTACCGATGCAGCGGCTACCTCGCGTCCGGGCATCCACGAGTCCGCGTGACCGAACCTCAGCTTGACGGACAGATACTCGAACTCTTCGACAGGATGCACGTGGAGAAGCCGGAAGTGCGGGACTGGTTCAGAATGGTCTTGAAATCACAAACCAAGGACGCCCAACAAGACGCCCGCGCTCAGCGAGACGAACTCCAGCGGCAAGCCTCGCTATTGGTCGCACAGCAGGATCGATTGCTCAACCTCCGTCTCGGCGAGGAAGTTGACCGGGAAACCTTCGCCCGCAAGCACACCGAGCTTCGGGACCGGCTTTCGTCAATCAAGCTGCAACTGGACGTCGTCGATCGCTCCCACGACGAAACCGCCGAACTGGCAGCCAAAGCGTTTGAACTATCGCAAACCCTTAAGGAGACGTGGGTTACGGCAGACTACGCCACCAAGCGTCGCATCCTCGAAATCGTGTGTTTGAACTGCCGCCTTGATGACGTAACTCTTGTCCCGACAATAAGAAAGCCCTTCGACATACTCGCAAAAGGGCTGGAAATCTCAAAATGTCGGGGCGACTGGATTCGAACCAGCGACTTCTGCGTCCCGAACGCAGCGCTCTACCAGGCTGAGCCACGCCCCGAGGGACCCCGCTATGTTAGAAACGCTCGTGCGACCTGTCAACGCGGAGGCGAGTGCGCTTGACGGGGTCGGGTTGCACGGTCGAGAATGCCGTCCGCGAGCCTCGAACAGAAAAACTGGAAAGGAAAACTCCGTCATGACTGAAACGAGACCAGGCTTGGGATGGCTGGTGGTGTCGGCGGGCGCGCTGGCCGTCTTTGTTACGGCGTCGGGCTGCGGTACGGCGGGAACGTCGATGGCGGGGCGGTGGACCCAATGGGGCGGGCCTGGGCAGCAGTTTATCGCGCCGGCTTCCGACCTTGCGGATCAGTGGCCTGAGG
>JAJDDX010000419.1 GCA_029260055.1 Phycisphaerae bacterium | reverse complement strand
GAGTCTGAAGATCTTGGTAGCGCCGTCCTGAAGGTACGTGCTGTGCTCGTTGGGGTCGCCGCAGTTTCCGCGTCCTGCGAGCGGATCGACCGGGGCCGCCGTAAAATCCAGGCCCTTCACAGCGGCGTATAACTCGAGCAGGAACATGGCGGGATGGGTGCTGATCGAATCGTCGAACGTCACGTAGGCTCCTTCGCGCGTTACATACACTACGTCGTAGCTCCCGGGCGGATCACCAACGCGTCGAGTGGCGGTCCAATGTCCGTAGTCTGCGTCCGTGGGCTCGATGTCTGGGTCGGTGGCTTCTGTACACCCTCCGTCGGCGCATGAGAGGGGTATCAGCGTGGCGCTGTCTATCCACCCGCCCCGCTCATGCACGGTGGGTTTGAGCTCGTCCGCGTCGTACGGGGTCCCTGTCGGTACGGTCTCAAAATCCTTCTGCATGGAAAGGAGCGTATCGGCGACGTCAAGTGCGTACTCGAGATAGAGCTTGTTTCCTGTGCCTTGGTAGGCCCGGAGAAACGACATCCCCACGTTGGCTTGTCCCGGCTCCATCGAGGACACCATGCCCGTGTTGAGAATCACGCCATCGTCGGCGAACCACAAGATCTGGGGGTCGTCATCGACGGTTCTCTTCATCGCCCAGCCCTTCAATTCGCCGTCGGTCGCGTGTTGGAAGGTGGCGCCGATGCCGTAGAATGCTCGGATAGCGACGTCGAGCTGATCGAGAATCTCCTGCGACGTCAGAGTCTCTCCTGGCGGGCATACTCCGAACGTGCTCGCCGCCATGCACAGCGGCATTATTGCCATCATCGCCGACAGTTTGAGGTTGCGTCTCATACTTCACACTCCTATTCGAAAGGGAAAGAACTGGGGGCTGCTATTCGGGCGCTGCGAGGAAGCAAACGCGGCCGCGACGAAACGAGTTGCAGGAACAGATCGCGAGACACTTCCCATCCGTTCATCCTCCAACGGCTATATGTTCGACCTGCGAGGTCAATGCAGCGTGACCGGCCCGGGCACGCAGTCGTCTGCGTGCGAACCGGTCGGTATACCGGCCCGGCGCACGACGGCCCCAAGCATCGGATCGATCAAGCGCGTTCTCGAACGCCGCCGCCAAGGCTGCGCGCCCAGTCCCCCAAAAACGGCTTCCAATCAGGATCGCGCCTTAACAAGCAGCCTCTCCAGCACGACGAGCGCCCATCTCGAGCCAATTCGAACGCCACGCAGCTTCGTTCAGTACTCTGACACCTAACCCCTAACGAGACGTACGCTGCCACGGCCGCACGCGGCGCGGAATCCAAGCCGCGCAAAGCAAGCGCGAACCTCCGCACGGCGCTCCCTATTCACTTAGAACAACAAGAGGTGTCCCGGACTCACGCAGTTTGGCGCTTTTTTTGGCTCTTCTGGGAAATCAGGGAATGCCGGATGCGAACATCCGGGAGCGAGACCGTGACGTGGGCGTGGGCATACTTGTCAACGGTGGCTCGGTCTTCTTCCATGCGCGGTGCCGCGCGACGCCGCACGGCCTCCATGTCGCCCGCACCTTGGCCTAAGAAAGGGCTCGCCGGGATTCCGGTAGGCGGCGCAAGTGCCGCACTTCTGACCGGGAAACCGATTGGCTCGACGACTTCCGAGCGGCCGATCGCTATTCCGGTTGGATCGTGGAGAGCTCACCTAGCCACTCGGCGGCCTTGGCGTCATAGTCCTTCCCAGGCTCAGCTTCGTGCCAAGTGGTATAGAGATCGATCAGCGACTGGATCGCCTTGATCGTCCTCTCGTGATCCGTACCGAGCGCGGTCTCGAGGATACGTTGCGCATCAAGCAGATCGGTCTCTGCGGCGGAATGCCGCGCACGTTTCGTCAGCGTCTCACCATGGCTCTGCAGAAAGACGCCGACATGCCAGTGCCCGTTCGGCAAGGTCCGCCGCGCCCGCCGCACCGCCTCAGCACCGAGTGCATCGGCTTCTTCGAGTTTCTTCAGGTCGCACATAACGCTTCCCAAACTGTATAGCGCGATCAGCGTTCGCGGGTGGTCATCACCCAGTACGCGGCGGCAGCCTTCCAGCGCCTCGCGGACGTATGGCTCGGCCTCGGCGGACCGGCCCATGGCCTGCAGCAGCATCCCCATGTCCCTCATCGCGACCAGCGTGTGCAGGTGGTCGTCGCCCAGCACCCGCCGTCTGCCGTCCAGTGCCTCGCGGTGGTACGGCTCAGCGTCGGCCAGCCTGTCCATGGCCCTGAGCAGGGAGGCCATGTTCCCAATCGCCACAAGCGTCTCCGGGTGGCTTCCACCCAAGGTTCGCCGTCTGCCTTCCACCGCCTCCCTGAAGTATGGTTCGGCCTCGGCGTACTTGCCCATCGACTGCAACAACCCACCCATGTTGCTCAACGCGGCCAGCGTGTGGGGGTGGTCGTCGCCGAGCACCCGCCGTGCGCCTTCCAGTGCCTCGAGGTGGTACGGCTCAGCATCGGTCAGCTTGCCCATGGATTTGAGCAGGGTGGCCATGTTAATGAGTGCAGACAGCGTATCCGGGTGGTCATCGCCCAACACGCGTCGTTTACCTTCCAGTGCCTCGCGACAATAGGGCTCAGCCTCGGCGAGCTTCCCCAGCGTTTTGAGCAGGGAGCCCATGTTGCCGATGACCGCCAGTGTCTCCGGGTGGTCGTTGCCCAGTGCGCGTCGGTACCCCTCGAGCGCCTCGCGATGGTACGGCTCAGCCTCGGCGTACCTGCCCGTGGATTTGAGCAGGGAGCCCATGTTGTTGACCGAGAGCAGCGTGGCCGGGGCGTCGTTTCCCAACACCCGCCGTTTGCCTTCCAGCGCCTCGCGGTAATAGGGCTCGGCCTCGGCGTACTTGCCCATCAAGTGGAGCAGCAAACCCATGTCGCCGATCGAGCCCAGCGTGTCTTGATGGTCATTGCCCAGGACGCGGCGGCGACCTTCCAGCGCCTCGCGATGGTACGGTTCGGCCTCGGTGAGCTCGCCCATGGTCTGGAACAGGTGACCCAAGTTGCAGATCGCGGCCAGTGTGCTGAAGTGGTCGTCGCCCAGCGCACGGCGGCGACGCTCCAGCGACTCACGGTAGCAGGTCTCGGCCTCCGCGTGCCTGCCCATCGCTTGGAGCAAGATACCCATGTTACCGAGCGCGATCAGCACGTCCACGTGGTCGTCGCCCAACTCGCTCCGGTAGGCCTCGAGTGTCGCTTGCTGCATGGCCACGGCGGACTCGTACAGGGCGATCTCCCGGTAGGCATCCGCCACCGTTTGCTGAAGCGCAGCGCGGACCAGTGGCTGATCACCGAAATCCTCCTCGATCGTCTCCACTGCCCGAGACAAGACATTATCATCTACGACCTTCCGGGCCAAGTCCGTTGCGTTGCTCTTGAGCACGAGGTCATCAAACGAAGCCAGCGCGGAATTGGTTTCCTCTTCCGATGCACCGTCGCGTCCCATGCGCTCATGAATACACGCGCGCAGATCGGCGAGGATCCCCCGGCCCATCATCTCTACGTCGATGCCGCTAAGCATGGATGATTGGAACGCCGTGACCGTCCCCAGTTCATCCACACGCTTCTGCACCTCAGCCCTCGCCGTAACCGCCTCGGCCTCGCGATGGAGGGCAGTCTCCTTGGCTTCCAGCGCCTCCTGCGCCCGCCTTTCGGCCAACTTGCGTTGCTCGGCCTCGGCAGCACGGGCTACCACGGCATCGCCCCTCAGAGCCTCCGCCTCGCCATACAGCAGACTCATCCAGATCCCAAACCCGAAAACGACGGCGAAGAGTGCCATCGCGAAGACAGCCGGCGTCTTGTGCCGCAGGACGAGCTTGCGGAATTCATACAGCGGACTGGGCGCCCGCGCCAGTATCGGCTGGCCGGTTAGATAACGCCCGACCTCCTCCGCAAGCGCCGAGGCGCTTAGGTACCGGCGCTGAGGGTCCTTCTCCAGGGCCTTGAGTACGATCGTCTGTAGATCGCCACCTAGCGCCCGAGTAATGGCGCTCGGAGGGAGCGGCGGCTCCTCGCAGATCACCCGAACAGCCTCGTGGAGCGTGACCTGGTTTGCATTGTACGGGAGCTGCTCGGTCATGAGTTCGTATAGGATCACCCCCAGCGAATACACGTCGCTCCGCAGGTCAATCTCGTCGGGGTCGCCCCGAGCCTGCTCGGGACTCATGTGCGCCAACGTACCCTGGATCTTGCCGACCCTAGTAGCCACCGTCGTGTTGGCCAGGTCCGAATCGGTGATCTTCGCAAGGCCGAAGTCTAGGATTTTGGGGTTACCCTCCGTGTCGACCAGAATGTTCGAGGGCTTTATGTCGCGGTGCATCACACCGCGCCGGTGAGCATAGTCGATCGCCTCACAGATCCTTTGGAACAGCCGTAGCCGGTCATCGATCGAAACATTCCCCCCCCGTACGTACTCCATCAACCGTTGGCCGCGGACCAGTTCCATGGCGAAGTAGTGCTGCCCGTCTTCGGTCCGTCCGGCTTCGTAGATGCCGCCTATGTAGGCATGTCTTAGCCGGGCAAGGGCCGTGGCTTCACGCTGGAACAGCCTCAGGTCGTCATCGTCGACATATTTCCCGCCACGGATGACCTTCACAGCCACCGCCCGGCTTGGGTTCTCCTGCTGAGCTTCGTACACGATCCCCATGCCGCCCGCCCCTAGCCGGCGCGTGATCGTGTACGAGCCGATACGCTCGGGCAACGGCTTGGTCGCATCGCAGGTCACTCCTGTTGGAACTCCGGCGCGCCGGCGCGCCGACTCGATGAGTGGCCCTTCCCGATCGGAGGGCTGCTCGCCAGGCGTTGGCGTCTTGTCAATCACATTCCCCCCTCCGATGGTGCACGAGTCTGCTGAGAAACGGATCCAACGCCCTGACCCAGACCACGTCAGTCAAAACAGCCCCGCCCCCGAACCAAGGGTCTCGCGCAGTCGTTCATGAGCCCGCGCCCGAAGCATGTACACCGCGCCCTGCGACAGGTCCATCAAAGCAGCCGTCTCTCTGGCGCTTCGACCTTCAAGGTCATAGAAACGGACCACACTTTCGTACGCCTCGGGCAGCCGGCTGATCGCGTCGGTCATCGCATCTCGGATCTCCCGACGGTGCGCCTTCTGGCTCGGTGTTGAATCGGGTCCGACCAGGGTCTCGAACAACGCCATGGACGAATCACCGCCGGGCAGACACCGAATACGATGGCGTGGGTCGGGCCGTTTCGCGGCTTCCAACCCCTTAATGGCATTGCGGAGGTTATTGCTCGCGATCCGCGACAGCCAGGCGGCGAAGGAGGCGCACCCGTTCGGCTCGAACTCCCCGATATGCAAGAACGCATTCAGGTAGGTCACCTGCATCACGTCGTCCTCACTGAGCACCGATCGCATTCTCGGCGGGATCTTGGCCCCTAAGGTTGCCCTGGTTTGCGAGCCATATCGCCGGAGCAGAAGGCCCAGAGCGTCCTGATCGCCGCCCACGGCCTGGACCAGAAGCTGATCGGCTGACATGCACTACGACCTATTCTAAGAGGAAGGTTCGATGTCCCCCGGACCCCAGCGATCGAATTGTAGCACACATCACGGGTCGTCCCTAGTAAAAACTCCGCTGTTGCTGGCAAAGACGTCGCGCTGCTTGCAGGAAACGAGTACGGGTTGACGCACCCCATGCTCCCGGAACGCTCTCAGGTCGTGATTTCAACAGAATCGAGCGTGGGAGAGCGCGTAGTGTGCAAGAACTCGGACGAGCGTAACTGAGTGCCTGTCTTGCCGACTTCTTATCAACTGCGCACGCTACGGCGCTGGTGCCGCAGCTCCGTCGCGTTCCGATCAATCGGCGCGCGGTATCGCAGCCGCGCTTGCCTGCTCATGCTGTAAATTCGCGCCGATTTCAAGCTCCACGCTCGGACAAGGAGCCCGGATGGGATTCCCGGGAGGGTGTGTTGGTCCAGCGATTCTTGCGGTGCTATCCGCCACGACATTCTGGACTTTCGTGCGCGAGTTCTCGCCACTCGGGCTGCATGCGGGCCGCGTGTGCCGGTCCAGCGATTCTTGCGCGACGCCCGATTGCTCGTAACGCCTTTCCTTTCAAGCCGTTATGATGGCCTCCGGCGATCTCTGAAGGCAATATGGCCAATCTCGAACGGCGCAAGAAACGCTGGACCAACGCACCGTCTCCGCCCGGATGGCGATTCCAGGACCGACAGGACGTCAATTGCCCTTCTTCAACTTCATGAACTCCCGAGGAGCATAGCGCGGAATCTCTCCTGTCAATTCAGGCATTATGCGCTTCAGTTCCTCGGCCGTGAATCGCCCGCCGACCGCTTTCATGATGTCTTCCGACGACAGAATACTCAAGATCATAAGCTGATCCGGTTTCACCTTTTGCCAGTTTTCTATGAAGAGATGCAAGATTTGCGTCTTGCCGACAGGCGCGTTCTTATCAATCGGCTTTTCGTGGCGCAAATCCCAATTGCTGTATTCCACCCGTTGCACAGAGTAGGTCTTGCGGCCGATGTGAAGAAGCGGCTCGAGCGAGGGCGGGAATGCATCCAGTGCGCGCGAGCTGGCTTCAACGGCCAGATCCAAAACCTCAACCGGCCTGCTCCTCTCCCCCTTGGAGAGCTTCCTCATGAAGCTCGACGGGACCTTGCGGATTTCGGCCCCGACGACTCGTATGGGGGCGGCCAACGGCGCTCGGTCTTCGCGCGCCCTTTCAGAAGCTGTTTGAGCTTTCAGTGCATCGTCGTTTGCACAGCCGAACAGAAGAGCGGTGGCAGCGATCACGATGTATTGGGTTGCGGTCTTCATTCTTCGTACTCCTCACTTGCCGAATTCGATATCGTCGATACCGATCTCGCCTGAACCCTGGGTCGTTATGATGATCTTGACCAAGTCCGTGAGATCGACTCCGGAGCTGTGCTGTTGGAATTTGCGCAGGGGAATCCGCACCCCCGTCAGCAACGCCTGGTTCGACGCCGAGGTCCTCAGATATGGATGGGGAATCGGGTCGAGCTGATCCGTTCGGAAGACCCATGCGGCCCTGGTTCCGCCGCCGTCCTCGACATCGACGAACAGGTTGACGCCCGGCCCGGCGGTCACGGCTCCCGTCACCTTTTTCGCGGCGCGGAAAGTGAGGTGTGTATAGGCGCTGACGTCCAATCCTCCGGGCAGGTTGGTTTCGTAGGTCCCCGCGCCTGTCCAACTTAGCTTTAGGCCCAACGTATCGTGATAGAAAGAACTATCCTGGGACGGCAATGCCGGCGGTGTGGTATAATCGGACGCCCCTACCCAATTCGTGAGTAATGCCTCGGCGATGGCGGAAAACCCGGTGTAGCTCGTTCCTCCGCAGATGGTGGTCACCGGATCGCACAGTGAATTCTCATCCACATTGGGAGGTCTCTGCTCGAAGTCATCGACCGCCAGGCGCTCCTTGTCCTGATACGTCCAATAGACCTTGTCATTCTGCACCGCGGCCGGTTTCACTCGCCCGGTGAAGATCTCCTTATACGCGTCGAGGGACGGGTCGAGGTGGCGCTGGAGATAGCGACGGAAGAAGGCGGCGACCGTGGTCAGCGCAGCTTGACGCTGATCGGCCGCCGTCATCACGTATTCGCCGGGCGCTGCGACGACGCCCCAGTGAGTGCCGTCATCGACTGCTGAGGCCCAAGGGTTTGGACTACCGAGCGCCGTGGCATCGGTCCATATGGTATTGAAGTAGTTGTGGTTGGCCCCGTAGATCGTGGCCAGCGTCTTGTCGTCGCGGTTCGGGGCACCTTGCGGGTAGGCACGGTCATATGTGCGGAGACCCTGCATACTCGAAACATCGCCGTCCCGCGCGCCGAGGGTCAGGTAGTAGGCGGCCTCGTCAGGGACGTATGAGATTCCCGCCAGGCTATTCTGGTCAGTCGGAGCGATGGCGTTGATCGCCACGATCGAATGGGGTGTCGGCCAGGTGTCGTTCAAATGCTCTGCCGCGACAACGCCCTCGCCGCCACGACTGTGGCCCGAAAGCGCAACTTTTGTCAGATCCAGCTTCCCCGAAAAAATGCCGCCCCAGGGATCGGTACCGTTCAGGTGCCAGTCGCGCAAGATGTCGAGCCACTTGAGGATCAGCCGGCCGCGCACGTCGTAGTTCCACGTACCCTGGTCGTGTTGAATCTCCGCGGTGTCGATCGAAACGGCGATGATACCGTGGCTGGCGAGGCGACTCATAATATAGTCATAACCCTGATGGCTGGGTATACGGTTTGCTACAGCGCAGCTCCCCGGCGGCTCGTAGCTCCCGACACCTCCCGGCGCAGATCCGTTATCGTCGCAATTGTGGTGTCTTCCGTGTTCGAAGAGCGCCACTGGATAAGTGGGGTGCGTACTGCTGACCGCGGGCGGGCTGGTAGTGCTACCGCTCTGCGCCGGATACATGATACGGCCCCACGCCAGATCGACGACATACGTCGGTCCGGTGATCCCCCCTGGGTGGGCGGTGGGATCCGCGGGGTACGCGGCGTCGGGGGGATCGTAAGGCATACCCACAATACCGTTCTCGTCGAGGTGATCGACGGTTGCGACGTTTGTGAAAGGCCCCAGCGATGATGGATCTTCGAACAGGTAGAAGCCTACATCCTGGTACCCGTCGATGAAGTCCGTTCCCTTGTTGTACGTATTGTCGGCAACGAACTGCGACGAATTCATCGCCGCTACACTGCCGAAATCAACAACCACATCATAGGCCTTGATGGGATCTCCGTGGGTCGCTCCCGACCAGATGGGAAAGCGCGTGCCATTGAGACACCAGTACTTGACGCGATGGATCTCGACACCGTCGGTGGAAACATCCAGGAGGGTCGGCGTGACTCCGTCCCAATAGGTGTCGGGTTGATCTTCAACCACCGTATAGGCAGCATAGCTCCCGCCTGGATGTGTGGCCGGCACGTCAGTCGGATCGACTGCACCCCAGACCGTCTCCCCTTTCTCGAAACTGTTGCTGAACTCGAATTTAGCGGGCGCGGGTTTGGACCGACCTGCGACATCGATGACGACGTTCCCGTTGATGATCACGAACATGAGGAGCGCGGTATCGTCTCCATACGAGACGACGTCTTCGAGCCGCAAGGCTGGGTCGCGACGGAAGTCGTCGTTGATGCGCATGATGATATCATAGGCTCCGGGCCGGGCGTCCGCGAGATTCCAGACCGGCCGGGTAAACTCCGTCTGCCCGCGCGCGAGTCGAAAGGTGTCGACCGCTGCTGAGCAGTCTTTTCCTGTGATGTCTCGAATCTGCGTGCCCTCATGCCAGAATCTTCGGTTCTCGACGACGGCGACGCTTACTCTTGCTCCTGCCGGTAGATTCTTTGCGGACACGTGCAGAGCGTCCTTGTAGACGTTGAAGCTGTTCATCAAGATCCCCTCCTCGTCGGACGGGTAGACGACCGGTTTGACGTTTCGCCCCAGCTTCACGGGCGACTCGGCAATCAGCTTGCCTCTTTTGTCTCGTACCTTGAGCGTCAGGGCGTGTTCGGCAAAGTACTCTGCGGCCTCTTCGAAAGTGACGAACGCCGGATCCGGGCGAGCACCAATCTTGACGCCGCTAGGCGGCCGCCCGATGACACCCGAGTGATACCAAAAGACGAAGGGAGCGACGCGGCCCTTGGCATCCGCGAAGACACGTGCGTAGGACCACTCTTTGCCTCCATCATCATTGAGATAGATCTCGGCTTGTTGATGGGGACGAAGCCGTTCGAGCGCCACTGTCATGCTCTCGCCGGTCACCGGCGCGGACTTAGGGCCGATGCCACTATCCGCGCCAATCGTCGCTTTGGGGCGCGCTCCCGCCCCTACGCATCCGACGAGCATCAGGGCCAAACCGGCATTCCCCACGAGCGAAAGGGCCAAACGAGTATTTGCCATTTTCCGATCCCTTCAAGAAGAAGAAGTCGTCGGCGGGCTACCGACGTTCTGACAAGGAGAGAAAGCTCGCGAGCCAGTGCAACGCCGGTGACCTTCCAGTAGTGTTCAAGAACTCGACCGACGCCAGACTCCGCACGTTGGGGCGATCGGCACCGGCCGACCTTGTCCACGTGTCGATTCAGGTAATCCGACCGGTCGTCTGAGTGATTGGCCGCCAGGCGATGGACTGGCATCTGTTTCACTCGCCTAACTATCTGTGTGGTATTTTCGTTAGCCGGAAGGAGCGCCGCATCCGGGTTTCCACCGACATCCGAAAAAAGGCGATGTCGCGACGGGTCTTGCACAGCCTCGACCAATCGACTTTCCACCAGCGGGGGCTCAGGCCGGATACCGCAAGGTCAAGTGGAAGAACGGGTGTCCGGGTAACGACGCCGGCAAGGCTCCGGGGCGGCGCCGCACTGAATCCGGAGCTCCTCCGGGGTCTGTTTGGGGTCAACCATCCCGCAACTCCGGCGGAGCGCAACCGTAGCGCTGCCGTAGCGCTTTCGAGAAGCGGTGCTTTCGGCCGGAAAAACCGCGTTTTCGAAACCGTGAGGCCGGTTTTCGGACTGGAGTTCCTGCTCGACACGCAGGAGGTCACAGGTTCGCGATGGTGCCGTGTGACGCGCGCTGCCCTCGATTGCGGCCGGTGCAACGCGATTCGCATCTCGCGCCGGCGTTGGGTCCGCGCAACCCGTGAGCGCTTTTCAACACGCCTTCAGGCGCTCCAGCGTCGTGTTCCGGTCGGACGGCGACCGGTCGGGTCGTTGGCTTCGTAGAACGTCGCAGGTTCGAGTCCTGCGCCCGCTATCAAGGTAAGCCCCTTGGCCCGTGAAAACCCGGGTTGGGGCTACATGACGATACGCGGGGCCTTGTTCAATCTCGGTTACTCGGTGGCTCGGGAGACTGTCCGCAACATTCTGAAAGAGCACGGCATCGTGCCGGCGCCGGAGCGCCGCAAGCGGATACCGTGGTCAACTTTCCTTAAGAGCCATTGGGACTCGATGGCTGCAGCAGACTTCTTCACCGTCGAAGTCTGGTCGCCCGGTGGCCTCACGCGATACTATGTGCTCTTCTTCATCAAGCTGTCGAGCCGGCGTGTCCACATTGCTGGCATCATCGAGTACCCGCATGGAGAGTGGATGAGGCAGATCGGACGCAATCTGACCGATCCATTCGATGGCTTCCTCTCGGATGTTCGCTACGTCATCCTTGATCGCGACCCGCTCTACACGGATGCGTTTCGGAACTTGCTTAAGCAGGCAGGCGTCAACGTGGTTCGATTGCCGCCGCGCTCGCCGAACTTGAACGCTTACGCTGAGAGGTTCGTCCGCACAATCAAGGAGTGCTGCCTTGATCGAATGATTCTCTTCGGGGAAAGGTCGTTGCGGAACGCAATCCGGGAGTTCCTGGAGCATTATCATCACGAGCGTAACCATCAAGGCTTGGCGAATCGGTTGATCGATCCGCTGGCCGAAGTTGGATCGGCTGATGGCGCCGTGGCATGTCGCAAACGGCTCGGTGGGATGCTCAAATACTACTATCGGGACGCTGCGTAGTAGCGAAACGACAATCGTCGGCGCCGACCAGCGACAGAGTCGGTGCGCATTATTCACGGTCCTGTCTGCCAGAGTTGGGCTACCGTACGTTCAAAAGCTCCTCCTTTGACCTCGATCGAATAATTGGACACTACGGGGTCTGGCTGTCACGCATCTGGGCTGGTTGGCGATCCTGCCTCGTGATCGTCCAGCCCGACAGCGCCGGTCCGCGCAATCACGCCCAATTCCCCGGGCTCGTCATGAGAGCGCGCCGTTGGCGGCGCGATGCAGGCATCATCGGGCGTACGTCGGCCGGCGCCGGAATCAGCGAAGAGTCACGATGGTCCCGGATCGAGTTTGTGCTAGGGACAATCACTTCGCGAGAGAACGGCCATCAGGGTCGACTCGGTAGCTCCTCCCCATCCCACACCCGCGTGGCAGAGCCACTTCCGTTGTGGAGCTGACGGAGGACAAGTAGGTCGAAGGGAGTGACGCGGCCGTTACGGTCAACGTCCACAAGATCCTCGTCATAGCCGAGCAGTGGCTCGTAGGCATCGTTGATGATGTCCCTGAAGCGAGTCAGGTCGCGTTTGGAGGAGATATGGTCAAATGTTGTGGATGGCGGCATGATCAGGCGGCGACCTTTTTGACTCCGTCGGCGAACTGAACGCCGGCGATCACGTCCGCGATGAGCGTTGAACCGTTCAACGCTCGCCATTTCCTCGATGCACTCTCCA
>JAJDDX010000418.1 GCA_029260055.1 Phycisphaerae bacterium | reverse complement strand
AAGGCTAGCGCCAAGACGGCCGCCGGGAAGAAGCCCGGCTGCAAGCCCGGCTGCAAGAAGCCCTGTGGCACGAAGGCCGCCGCCAAGACCACGAAGTAGTCATTCGGCTACAAGCTGAGATAAGACGGCACGCCCTTCCGCCTACGAGCGGTGGGGCGTGCTTCTTTTTACGCCCGTACCGCGACGCGCATCGGCTGAAGCTGACGGTAGGTCAGTGACCGCCATGCCCATTCGAACGGGCCGAACCGGTATCGCCGAAGCCACAGCGGTGAGACCACGAGCTGACAGATCCAGATCGCAACCACGACGCCGACCTGCTCCAGGCGGCTGACGTACCCGAACAGTCCGAATCCGTGACCGTAAAAGATCGTCGTGCAGATCACCGTGTGCATCAGGTAGTTCGTCAGCGCCGTCCGCCCGACGGCCGAGAGCGCCGCGCGGGCCGGTCTCAACAGCCCGTGCTTGCAGACCAGCATGACGAGCCCGATCCAGGCGAGGCTCACCAGTGGTGCGGCGAAGTAGTCGTAAAGACACCCGATGAACATCGAGTAGTCGACGCTCCAGCCGGCGGCTTCGTTCTGCCGGACGCCGAAAACGGTGACCGGGATTCCGACGCCCACTCCGACGATGATCATGGCGGCATAGAAGCCGGTCGACCGCGTCGCGGCGAAGACGCTCCAACGATACATCGCCACGCCGATGAGCATCAGCCCGCCGCAGTAGAACCCCATACCGAGTACGAGCATGACCGTTTGCATCGCTAACGCCATCGGAACGCGATGGCGCATCTGGTCCTGCCAGCCTCCGCGGTAGGCCGCCACCTGCTCGGCGATCCGGTCCGGCGGCGGCGACCATTCCTTGACGATCTCGACCATGGCGTTGTCGGGTATGTATGGCAGCACGAACTGGAGTGCGACCACGATCATCACGGGGACGAGCAGAGCGATTATGCCGAGCGACAGCAGCGCCCGGGGCGGAAGGCCGCGGAACCAGTACAGGATCATGCCGCATATCGCGTAGGCGTAGAGTATGTCGCCGTACCACAGCGCATAGGCGTGCACCAGCCCGATCGCCAGCAGCCAGCCCATCCGGCGGTAGTGCAGCCAAGCGACACTGAACCCACCCAAGCCGCAGGCTTGAGCCCGCGCGGTCTCTTCGGCGTCGCTCACGCAAGAGGACCGCTTCGCTTCCAACCGCTCGGTCATCAGCACGATCCCGGCGCCGAAGAGCATACTGAAGATCGTGATGAACTTCCCATCGAAGAGGAGGTGACTTAGGTACCAGACGACGTAATTGGCGCCGGTCAAATCGCCGTAGGCGGTCGGGTTCTCATAGGCCTCGAAGATCATCGCAAAGCACTGGATGTTCATCGCCAGAATGCCGAGTACAGCCACCCCGCGCAGTACGTCCAGCGAAGCAATGCGGTCGGTGTCGCCCAGCGGGCTCGGTGTGGCGGCAGCGTGGTTCGGCAAGGGAGGGGTGGGCGCGATCTGGGGGCTCTCCGGGGTAGACGCCATGGGTCGAATTAGAAGCTTTTCCACGAGCCTGTCGAGCGGGGCAGACAGGTTTCTACGTGTTCACCGGGCGGTACTCGTGATCGAGTCGCGCAGGGCGTCTGCGCTGACGGGCTCGTCATGGCACGCCGCGGTCGAATACGCCGCACGAGCACAGCTCACGACGAAGGGAATGAGTTCGGACGGTGCGCCGGCACATGCCAGAGGAGCGACAATAGCCACCGCCAGGTCGTGCCATTCGGCTGGTCCGTCACCATGGGGTGACAGCGAGGGCGCGCGATGGCGGGACTCGCCGTCATAGTAGATCGCACCGCTGCCCGCCGGGGTCACGCACACCCGGTCGCACCGTTCCCGTTCGCACAGGCGTGTGATCAGATCGGACAGCGGGCCGTACGGGTCGCGGAAGCGGCCGCGCAGGGTGCGTTCATCAAGGCAAATACAGTCCGCGCCCTTGCCGGTCTTTTCCCAACCGGCGACGTTGTGTGCGGCCGAACCGCCGATTCCGTACGCCACGAAGCCCGCGCGTTCGCGGAGAGCGGCGATGGTCTCCGCAGCGATCAGTCCGCCCGCGGCGTTGACGACGATCGTGAGGTCGGATGTCGATGCGCCGGACGCACATCTTTCGCAGAACGCCTCCTTCGTCTCCGCTGGAATGGCGCCTCCACCCGGAGCCGCCGCGGCGAAGAGCAACCGCCCCGATGAGGCATCGCGGTAGTACTCCCGACGCATGTCGGCGCCGTCGGGCAGCACGATCGGAATAGCCTCGACGCGTCTGCTTACGTGGGGCGTGATGTCAACGTTGTGGCAGACGCCGGAGAGAAGCTTCACTGAGCCGACCAATCCCGCAAGGTGATTGGCGACGGCCACGGCGCCGCCGAACGAAGACCGGGTCGACTCGATTCGAACCGACAGCTCGCTCGATTCATCACCCGGGCTGATCGGCGCACACTGATGATGCGCTTCGACGATCGTGTCACCGATGACGAGTGCCTTCGTGGCACTGATCACATCGAGCCAATGCAGTACTTCGGCTACGGTGTGACGACTCCACAGCGCGTCCAGGTATTCTGTTCGCTCCGGCGCGACGGCTGCGAAGTGCTTGTCGAGAAGGCGAGTCGAACTGAACTGCACCTCGTCCGTGAAGACGAGTCGACCGCCGCATCGCTCGACGGCTCGTTTCTCGTCGACGATGGGGCCGGTCGAGTCGTCCGCTCGATCACGGTAGTCCTGGCCTTTGACGTAGAAGTCGGGCGTAAGCAGCTCGATGGTCTCGACACCCGTCGGCCAGGGGCTCGTGGCTACGTAGTCCACCGCCGAGAGAGCGGCGAGGCTTTCGGCTCGCACGCGCTCGTTGTAGACGGGTCGGCCCGGGCCCTTCTTGATGTAACGATCTTCGGTAACCGTCACGACGAGCACGTCGGCCTTGCGCGCCGCCGCTTGGAGATGGCGGATGTGCCCGGGGTGCAGCAGATCGAACGCGCCGTGACAGTGGGCGATCGACTTGCCTTCTCGGCGCAGCCGGGCACAGGTGGCCGCAAGCTCATCAATACTGAGCACGGCATCGCTGAGTTTGGTTTCGAGCCCGGTGGTCAAAGTGGTCCGCCCTTTCCGAAAGCCATGGCCTATGGTCCGTCATCGCTCTTATCGGCACGGAAACGCGACTGACTTGCACGCCGCCGGTCACAGCCGATGACTTCTCTATGGGGCGGACCCGGGTGCCGGTGCGTCGTGGCCCTGGTCGTCGGAAGTAGGCATGAGCCGCGCGAGACCGACGGTGTCGTCGACGAGTTGCACATCGATCCCGAGCGATCGCAGGCGGGCGAAGAAGCGGCGATCCACCTCCCAGCGGGGCCCCGCCGGCTCACCGTGAGCCAACAGCCACACGCGATCCCCCGTCGCGAAGGCCGCCGAGATTCGAGAGACGACGGCGTCGATGTCCGCCTCGATCGTCGCCGGGGCGGTCAGTTCCGCCGGGGCGTCGTCCCAGCAGAGTTGACGGTCATGGGCCGGTGGGAACGAAACGACTCGCGGCGCGAAGCCCTGTTGATGCCATTCATGCGCCATGAACCAGCGGTATAGGTTCATGCTGACGACAAGATCGTCTTCGCTGACGTGGGTGGCGATGCGCCGTGCCCGGTCTTGCTGAATGTGCCGAACGGGGCCCGCTCGCGAGGCAGCCACCGTCAGGAGGCTGCAACCGCAAAGTGCGGCTGTGATGGCGAGCGGCACGAAGGAACGGACGGATGAGTAGTGTTGCCAGGCGGTCGGCATCGCGTTGATCAGCAGCGTGAGAGCCAGGATCACGGCGGGCAGCGCGATCACATCGTACCTACCGACCACGTAGGCAGGGCGCACGAAGAACGAATAGGCCCAGGCTACTACCATGAAGAGTGCGGTACTACCGAGGAGGAACCGCACCGCGGGAACGTGTCGTGTGGTGGCGGTTCGCGCGAGCCCGGCCGGGCTGTCCTCGCTGACCAGCTCCACGGGTGCGCGATAGAGCACGCCGCCGGCCAGGACCAGCACGGCGCCAAGCAGCGCCGGGGCCCAGACGATCATCGCTGCGGCAGCGGAACCATGCTCGGCGAGCAGTTCCGGCGCGGCATGCAATCGCCCGAGGTAGCTCGGGTAGCTTCCCGACGGCAGCAAGGCCCAAATCGACCGTGGCAGAGCCAGAATCGGCGGATAGGCGCTCCACGTCTCGGACAGCCAGACCTTCGGGCCGGTCGCGGCGTTCGGGAGAACGACGAAGAGGATCAGCGGGACAAGGCTCACGGCGAGTAGTACGTGAGTGATGAGCCATTGGCGAAACACGCGACGGCGGTCTTTCACCACGAAGAGAACCGCGATGGTCGCCGGCAGCCAGAGCAGCGAGTAGTAGTGCGTCAGCACCAGGCACCAAACGGTCGCGCCGTAAGTGACCCACCACCGGGCGCTGGCCGATTGTGCCGCGCGAACCAAGGCGTACAGCGTGACGGCTGCGACTAACGCCCACAACGTGTAGACTCGAGCCTCTTGGCTGTAGTAGATGTGCAACGGATGCACCGCGACCAGCGCCGCGGCGATCAGCCCCGCCCGCCTGCCTCCGAGACGCACGCCGACCATCGCGATGACCGGGATCGTCAGGCACCCCACGAAGGCGGAGAAACTACGAAGCCCTGCGGCCGTCTCGCCGGCGACCGATGTCCAGGCCCTCAGAAGCAGGAAATAGGGGCCGTGGGCTACCTCGCGGACGCGATCGGGCCCGGCTTCGGGCCAATCGAGCAGGTTGTGAGTCGCGTAGAAGGTGCAGCTCTCGTCCAGCCAGATGTCTCGGACACTGAGGCTGTCGAATCGAATGAACGCTCCGACACCAATAAGGACAGCCAGACTGACAATCATCTTTGTCCGTCCGACTTCGGTCGTGGCATCGTCGGGCTGTTTCGACTGCTGCATCTGCGGACACGCTCCGGCGAGGGTGGCGGCCGGGCTTCCTCGCCGCCGCAGGATACCCGTTTGCCGGTTGAATCTCACGCCGATCGGGACGCGTGTTTGGCGGCAAAGCGCCTTGCGGAGATGGGCTTCAGGCGTATAATGCGGGGCTCTTGTGATCTCGACGCGTGAGCGGAAAGGTGCGACCGATGCCGAAGATGAAGACCCATAAGGGTTTGAAGAAACGTGTAAAGCTGACGGCCAAGGGCAAGGTGAAGTACAACCCTTCGTTCGCGGGCCACCTGATGAGTCACAAGACGGGTGACCATCGTCGTAAGCTCCGCCGTCCGTCGTTCATGGTTGGTCGGCCTGCTATCCGCGTCAGGATTGCACTGAGTAGTTAGGATTCGCGCAAGTGTCAGAAGAGAACGGGCACGAAGCGGCCCGCCGGGAGTGATAAGTCATGGGAAGAGCCACATACGGCGCCGCCCGACATCGTAAGAAAGTGCGTATCCTGAAAGAGGCTCGCGGCTTCCGCGGCGGTCCTGGCAAGCGTTGGCGCTTGGCCCAGGAAGCTGTGATTCGTGCCGGAGCGAATGCATATCGCGATCGTCGTCGTCGCAAGCGAGACTTCCGCGCTCTTTGGATCACGCGTCTGACCGCTGCCTGCCGCAGCCGCGGCATCGCCTACAGCCGTTTCATCTTCGGTCTCAACGCTTCTGACATCGAGTTGAATCGCAAGCAGATGAGCGAAATGGCCATCAACGCGCCGACCGACTTCGACGCACTCGTCGAGATCGCCAAGAAGCATCAGCCCGAGGCAGCGGCCGCCTAGGGCTCGCACGGTCGACCGTTTTTCAACTGGATGACGAATCTGTCTTCTGACTCGCTGCGCTTGTTCCGCGCCCGCGCCCTATCACGCCCTGATTCGTGACAGCAGCACCGTGGCGACAAACCCGGCTACGGCCAGTGCGGCGCCGATGCCGCAGTCGGCGGCCGTGCTTGCTGCGTCGAACGGCCAGATGCCGACGACCGAGCCAAGCAGAATGCCCAGCAAGGCCCCGATCGTTACATCGCGATGGCTGTGGAGCATCCACTTCAGGAAGTTGCTCAGGACGACCAGGCTAACGATTGCCCCGATGGCCACGGGAATGAGGACGCCGAGGAAGGCGGCTGGATCGCCCTCGCTACCACCGGACGTGACATATCCTTTTGCGGCGGATACGGCGGCGAGAATCGTCTCGTAGCGGCCGAGGATCAGGAGCATGTACGCCCCTGAGATTCCGGGCAGGACCATGGCGCTCATGCCGAGCACCCCGGCTGCCAGATCGCGGGCGTAGTCTGCCTGGATGACGAACTCGCCCGTGGCGACCGCCCGTTTGACGGCGTCGCGATCGGGCGGCTCGTCGTTGGTGACGGCGATGACGATCATCAGACTGAGCCCGAGCACGACGCCGGCGACTGACGCCGGGCTGAACCGCCTGAGCATTCGCACCAGCAGTGGCGCGCCGCCAAGCGTCATGCCGATGAAGAGCGAGAACATGGCGCTGCGATGGAGCGTCACCGCGCGGCTCATCGTCCCCGCCAACGACACGATGGCCACGGACGCGGCGCACACAAGCACGGCGAGGAAGAGGACGTTCTTCTTGGAGAAGCGAAGCCGCGTGACATCGGCGACGCCGGTCACGAACTCGTCGTAGAGCCCCATGACAACGATCATGGTCCCGCCGGAGACGCCGGGCACGAGGTTCGCCAGGCCCATCAGCACGCCCGCGACCGCGGTTCGAGCCACGGGCACGCTGCCCTGCGCTTCGTTGTCCGGCTCTGTGGACCCGCCGGTTTCTGTCGGTCCGTCCGCCATGACGCTGTGCAGCCGCGCTGTCGTCGCATCGAGTCAGGACGACGCCGGCTGTATCTTCCTCCGTTTCTTCTTCTTGAAGAGTCGTTTGATCTCTTCGTTGATGCCGCGGAACGGTCTTGCCTTGACCGTGGGATGTGTCAGCGGCCCTGTGACTTGCAGCGCCACTAACTCCCGCGACGCGCCCTCGACGAACGCGGCGAGGCCCGGCACGTCGACCAGGGCGCTCACATCGCCGCTGACGAGGCTGAGATCCAGTCCGCGGTCGGGTAGGGACATCGAGCCCGAGCCCACCAGTGTCAGCGCGTCGGCGTTGAGGAGTATGTCCTCCAACTCCACGCGGTTTCCGACGACGTAGAAGCGGGCACGGGCATCGTCAAACGGGTCGTTGTTCGGAATGGTCAGGTTGATCACTCTGAGGATCGCCAGAATCACGGGAAGCCGATAGAGCTGGCCGTCGCGGATTTCGACATGGCCACCGCCGCGTTTCGATGTGGCATCGGCTACCTCGCCTGACAGATAGAGCTGACCGTTCACCCGCCCGCTGATCGGCTCCCGCTCGGGCTCGCCTAGGGCGCGGGGCCGGTCGCTTTCGGCGAGCATGGCGAGGTCCAAGTTGTGAGCGGTGGCGCTGAGGTTGTAATGGCTCGATGTCTCGGAGAAGAGGAGTTCGTAGCGAGAGGAAAGCACGCCGTCATACGCGGCTCCCGTCACCGCATCGAACGACAGTCTACCACCGCCCTCGGCGAGTTGTGCGAACGACCAAGGCGTAGCCACTTCACTCAAGTCATGCCCGCCCACGCGAATCGTGTCGAGGGCGAGTTCACCATCAAGCGCGGTGCCGCCGAGCCGATCAACAAGGACCCCGGCCATGGTGAGTGTCCCGGACACGTTCTCGATGTCGCCACCGGCGTGCAGAGCGACGTCGGTCATCGTAGCGCGGCCGTCCACTTGCCACACGCCCGGACGGCCGGACGGCCTGTGGTATGCCAGTCGGTCGAGATGAAGATCAACGGTTCCCGAGAGCTCTCGCCGGTCCCACGCAGCTTGGTGACGCTCGGGCAGTATTCCTCTAACGGACTCGTCGAGTGGCAAGCCGTGCACGTTGAGCCGCATGTCTGCTTCGGTTCCCTCTTCGCCTTGGACAGAGTCGAGGTCGACGGTAAGGGTAGCCGGCCCGTACGTCGCGGCTGCACCCGTCGTATGTAGACCTGAATCGTCGAGTGTCAGAACCGCGTGGACATCGTCGAACGGTTTCGGAAAGCGCGCGTGCCGCACTGAGACGCCATCCAATTCGATCGTTGTGTCCGCCTTTGTGGGCCCCGGAGGCACGGTAGCCTCGGTCGCGAGCCGCGTCGAAGTCGAAATCGGTCCGTTGATCCGCCAATCGCTAAGCGCTGCTTGCAGGGCCGGCGGAGCGGCGGAGCGGGCGGCCTCGTCGATCTGCACGCCTTCGGAGTCTATCGTCACATCGAGGTATGAGCCGTCCGCGGTTCGTTCGATTCCGCCGGTCGCAGTCACCGTGCCGTCACCGTAGCGGCCCGCCAGGTTCTCGAAGGTGGTTCGTTCCGGCGTCACGCGAACGGTGCCTGTGACGTTTTCGATCGAAATCGGGAAGGCGTCGTGTTTGAGCGTCACGTCTTGAAGCTCGACGCTGGAGCGTTGCTCGGCAGAGCGCATTCCCATGTCACGCGTGACTTCTGTTCGCAGGTTGAAAGCACCGGTCGGATGGAACGGTCGGACGGCGCGCTCAATCTCGTTGGGAACCGCAGTGAGCAACTCGTCGGAGAACGGGATATCGCGGCCGTCGATCCGCAGGTCGAGCTGATTCGTGCCGGCGGAATCGAACGTGATGACTCCGTCGATGTCGATTTCGGTATCGTTCGACCGCACGCGCACGTCGGCGACCTGGGCCTGGTCACCATCGACCACGAGCGAGCCGGACACGTGCTCCAACGGATAGGGCACGTGCACGTAGCAGGCCGAGATGTCGTGGAACCCGATGAGGCAGTGCGAATCCCACTTGGCGGGCTGCTGATTCTCGCCGGCCGGGCGCGTCAGCGCCAGCTCGACATCGAGCATGCCCTCGGGGTTGAAGTGTCGCCCCACTCGGCGGTAGGTGTCCG
This sequence comes from Phycisphaerae bacterium, assembly GCA_029260055.1. Lineage (GTDB taxonomy): Bacteria > Planctomycetota > Phycisphaerae > UBA1845 > UBA1845 > JADFOB01. The sequence continues at coordinate 52,320 of JAJDDX010000418.1, read as the reverse complement.
GTGCGGCCGCGAAAAGCTCGTCATCGATTCGGATGTTCGCCGCACTGACGTTGACCCTCGCAGCCGACCAGCGTTTCGGCTTTTCGAGCCATCCGTTGACCACGACGCTTCCGTCGTCGCGCGTCCCGCCCACGTCCCGGATGAACACACCCTCGGGCAGGAACTCGACGACGCCTGTCACCCCTTCGACGCGACAGGGAAACCAGCGGCAGCTCGCATCGCAGCCTCTAGCGGTCAGCGCCATTCTGCGAAGCACGATCGGCTGGTCGGCCCCAACGTCTTTGCGAGCGTACACGTCGACATCCACGCGGCCGTGTGGGTCGTAGTCGCGGTAGAACTTGGCGATGGGCCGCACGTACTGAACGAAGCGGCCTTCTTCCGGCGGCGCATCGGGGCCGATGCGTGGCAGAAGCAGTTGTCGCACCGTGGCATGGACATCGAATGCGATGTCGTCGAGGCTTTGGATCGTCTCCATGCCACCGCGCAGGTCGGCTGAGACGCTACATTCGCTGCCGTGGAACAGCGCGTCGAACTCAGCGTGGAGGTCGCTGGGCGTTACTCGGATCGTCCCGAAGACCTTCTCGAATCGAAGGTAACGCTTTTCGGGCGCGAGAGGGTATTCATCGTCCTTGACCGGAATGGAAAGGGAGGCGTCCTGAAGTTCGATAGTCGCGGAGAGTGAGTCGTCGGCCGCGTTTCCAAGGGCGAGTTGGTAGTCGCTTGCTCGCACGCTGCCGTCGAGGCCGAGCAGATCGCACCAGTTGCCGGCCTCCTGATACTCCGCGTTGACCGCGATCATGACGGCCTCGACCGAGAGCCAGGGCAGACCACCGCTTAGATTCCTGACGCCTCCGGTCATCAGATCGACGCGTGATCTCCCGGTGGCCACGTGGCGCCCGCCGCCCTGCCAGACGATGTCGTAGAACTTCGAGTTCTTACCGGCAGGTAGCCCGCGGACGGTGAGGCGGATGTCCTCGATCGTTCGATCGATGCGGCCACGGCGGTGGACCACCTCTACCCGGGCGTCGCGAAGCTCGACCGTCGGTAGTGCCAATGGCTCATTCGGCGCCGCCTCTGATTTCGCCATGACGCCGGTGGGCAGGAGCCCCGCCAGGTTGGTCGTGCCGTCCGCGTTCCTCACGATGCGGCACGTCGGCTCCGACGCGAGTACCGATTCGATCTTCAGCCGTCCAAGACAGACCGCCCAGGGATCGTGAGCCAGTTCGATCTTTCGGCAATAGAAGATGGGTGTCCGATTGCGGCGCGGTTCGGCGGCGCCGCGTGGAGCCTCGCGAGGTCGCTCTGCCACGGACACGTCGGAAAGATGTATACCGCCTCGCCAGGAGAACTCGGCGGAACCCACATTGACGCGGCCTCGCGCGTATTGCTGCAGGTATTCTTCCGCGATAAGGCGGATTCGCTCAGGTGCCGTGTAGTGGTTGTAGACCGGCACCGCGGCTGCGACGACACAAAGAACGATCGCGCACGCCGCGAACCACCCGAATCGCCACCGCTTCTTGGCGGCTGAAGGTTTGGGCAACGGATCAGCCATGGTCAGTGTTGAACTCAAGTCGGCCCTGCGGCTGCAACCCTACGCAGACGATCAAGTAACGCTACGATGGCGACGGCGGCCAGGATTTCGAGCATCGGCATCGCCCCGAGGCGATACCGATTTCGAGCATCGGCATCGCCCCGAGGCGATACCGCACACTTCCCACGAAGAGGCTGTGCAGCGTGCTGACCTGCACCGCGGGAAGCAGGAGGAACAGCACGAGCCGCCAACCCCCCCCCTCTTGACGCTTCGACATTATCATAGCGCCGGCGAGAGCGAAAGCGAGCGTCGGAACCATCCATGCGGCAGAAACGACGCGAACAAACGCGGATTGATAGGTTTCGACATTTGGCAACGGGTTCCACGTGCGCGAGAGCTTGCGACCGGCGAGTTTGGCGATTCGCCACGGATCGGCCTTGATCAACCTGATCGACTCGGTGACGAAGTGGCGGTTCCACGCGACCTCGTCGAGGTCTGCCACGTCGGATGCTTGCTGGATGTCCGCGAGATCGCTGGCGCCGTCCGCGCCGGGGCGGACTCCGTCGTACAGGGAGACTCCGGCCCGGGTCGTGGTCCAACACCAAGCGCCCGTGACCTCGTGATTCCGCACCGCCCAGGGCAGCAGCGTCAGGGTGACGATGGCGACGACCATTGCGGCGCCCGCGAGCGCAGCTCGGCGCGGCTTGAATCCCTCAAGAATAAAGACCAGTAAGAGCGCCACCAGCACGAGACCCGCCTCGCGCGCGTAGACGGTCGCGGCGGCGATGATACCGATCGTCAGCCAGCGGTGCCACGGTGCATCGGTACTCTTCAGATCGCCGGCGGGTTGCGCGACCCCCCTCTTTCCCCTCTTGGCAAGGAGGGATGCAACGGGGGTCGTCACCAGCGGCGCGGCGGCCCACCAGAGGCCGAGGCTCGCCACGATGAAGAGCGTCTCCGTCAGAAGTAGCGAAGAGGAGAAGACGAGAAACGGATCCAGAGCGACCATCAGGCCGGCGAGCCAGGCAACGGCTCGCCGCTCTATCAGAGACGACGCGAGCAAAGCCGTCAGTACCGCCGCTGCCGCGCCGATGAACCAGTGAGCGACCTTGGCCACGACCACACCGTTGTCGATGCCGGTCAGTGGCGCCAGTAGCCCCGGGAAAAGCGGCATGCGCGTGGCATGGAAGCCGAACTCGTCGGTAAGCCCGTTGCCCTGCCAGAGGTTCGAGGCCATGAGCCAGTATTGCTGTTCGTCGGGGAATTCGAGTTGGCACGGATCGGGCGCTCGAACAAGGCGGTAAGTCCCCCACCCCGCTCGGGCCACGATCGCCACGACGAAGATGGCGAGACACATGCGAAACAGACAGGGCCGAGCGCACCGGTTGGAGGCTCGTCGCGTGGGCGCGCTCTCGTCGGCACCGAATCGCGGTCGCCTACGGTTCAAGGGACTTCGCCTTGAGCTGAAGGACCGTTCTTGTCAGTGCCGTCATTTTGACACGGTCGTCCAGCCGGTGCCCGATGATCCAGATCGGACCGAGCTGGTCACAGAGGACGGCCACGCGCGGTCTTTCCTTCGGGTCGACCTTGGTATCGGCCAGGAAGTCGGACACCTTCTTGGACCCCGGGGCGCCCAACGGCACGAAGCGGTCGCCCGGCCTACGCGCCCGAACCACGAGGGGCGGATGTACCGCCTCGAAGCTGACGAACTCCTGAAGCTTGCCGGATTGCCGGCGAAGGCTCGGGATCTCGCCGGGCGTCACCTCTCTGACCGTGCAGTCGATCTCGAGCCGCCGAATCGGCAGCACGGTGTGCCCGGGTAGATGGATCGCGATCTCCGGCGCAATCGTCTCCCTCGGTTCGTCCGATGGCAACGAGAAGATCAGTTGGTGATAACGTTTCTCGACCGTCATCCCGCCGGGCAGCTTGGTCTGCCTTCCGCTGGCCGGATCGCCGATGAGGTCGAGCGCCGACACGAGGTGGGTAAACGCCAGGTCCTGCTCACCCAGGCCGAACGATCGGTAGGCGAGCCGGATGATCTCGGTCTGGACGATCCTGCTCTTGCGGGACAAGGCGTCGGCATTGAGCGTGAGGACCTGGTCGGTGCGCGACACGATGAGGGTGTCGAACGTGCGCTCGACGGTTTCACGAAGATACTCTTCGAGCCATTGCGCCTGTTCGCCGAGCCGCGTGAGCGCTTCGGCCACCTGCGGGTTCACCTCTTCGGCGAGTTGCGGGAGTATTCTGTTACGGATTCGGTTGCGCGTCGGTTCATTCGACGCGTTGCTGTGATCCTCTCGGTAGGCGATTCCGACGTTCGCCAGATAGGCCCGAAGAGCTTCCCGCGTCGTACCGATCAGGGGCCGCACGACGCGGATATCGCTCGTCGGGCTCAGCTTCCGGACGCGGGGAATACCGGCGAGCCCGCGAATGCCCGTGCCTCGAAGGATGCGCTGGAGAATGGTCTCGGCATTGTCGTCCGCGTGGTGTCCCAGGGCGAGCACCTTCGCACCGGTTTTGAGGCAGACCCGTTCGAAGAAGGCGTAGCGTTCCCGCCGGGCCGTCTCTTCGATGCCTGAGGGCTCTTTGCCCGCCAGCGTTTCGATATCGCGTCGGTCGATGGTACAGGGCAGCCCGAGGTCATCCGCCGCGGCCTGCACGAAGGCCGCGTCCTGCTCCGAATCGCCGGGTCGGAGCCGGTGGTCGAGGTGAGCCACGTGCAGTTTCAGGCTCCAGTCGTGGCTGCTGTTGAGCTTGAGCAGCATGTGGAGCAGCGCCATCGAATCGGCACCGCCGGAGACGCCGACGACGATCAGGTCGTCGCGGTTCAAGACACTATCGGTCAGGAGTTCATTGGCAAGCGACTTGAGCATGTCAGAGGTTTCCGCTGCCGACGCACCCGCGCGGTCACTCCTAACCGATGCCTTTGTCGAAAGGCCCCGGTTGCCCCCCTTTGCGATCGCGCGCACGTCGCATCGCTCATTCTACCCGCCGCGCGACGTGCTGTCAGCCAAAAACCGGAATAGCACCGCGCAGGTCTACGATCAAGAGGCCGCCATTTCCGCCACTTCGAAGAGCGTCTCCGAGAGGGTCGGATGTGGATGGACGGTCGAGGCTATATCGTAAGCGGTGGCTCCCATCTCCATGCCCAAGACGCCTTCGGAGATCATCTCGGCGACGTGCGGGCCGGCCATGCCGATCCCGAGCAGGCGCTGGGACGCCTTGTCGAAGATCATTTTGGTGACGCCGTCGGTTCGGCCGAGCGCCACGGCGCGGCCCGACGCGGACCAGGGAAGCTTCTTGATGACGACATCGAGGCCCTTAGCCTTCGCTTCCTCTTGCGTGACACCGGCCCAGGCGATCTCCGGGTCGGTGAACACGACCGCGGGGATGGCACGCGGATCGAACACCGCATCCTTGTCGGCGAGTTTGTCCGCCACCACGGTGCCTTCGTGGATCGCCTTGTGGGCGAGCATCGGGTTGCCGATCACGTCGCCGATGGCATAGATGCGCTGCGCGGTCGTCTTGAAGCCGGCGTCGACCTTGATGAAGCCCTTCTCGTTGACTTCGACGCCGACTAAGTCGAGGCCGAGGTCCTGCGAATTGGGTCGTCGGCCGACTGAGACGAGCACCTTGTCGAACTTGTTGGTCTTCGGCGCGCTCTTGCCCTCGAAGCTCAGCTCGATGCCGCCTTTGACCTCCTTCATGCCGGTCACTTTCGTATCGAGGCAGATCTCGTCGAACTGCTCTTTGAGGCGCTTCTCGAGGTGGCGCACGAGGTCGCGGTCGGCACCGGTCAGCAAGGTGGGCAACATCTCGACCACCGTGACCTTGGAGCCCAGGCCCGCATAGACCTGTCCGAGTTCGAGGCCGATGTAGCCACCACCGAGCACCAGGAGTGTCTTTGGAATGTCCGCCATGTCGAGGGCGGTTCGCGAGGTCATGACGCGTGGCGAGTCGATCTGCATCTTGCCGAGCGTGATGGACCGCGAGCCGGTCGCGATGATGGCGCGGCGGAACTTGACGCGGGCGACATCGCCCTCGGTGATCGCCACGTGCTTGCCGTCCTCGAACCGGGCCGTGCCGCGAATCTTCTCTACGCCGTGCTTCTTGCACTGGGCATCGAGACCGCCGGAGAGCTTCGAGACGACCTGCTCCTTCCAGCCGCGGATGGCTGCCACGTCATACTTCGGCTTGCCGAACTCGATGCCCATCGCCGCGCAGCTTGCGGCTGCGTGTACCGTTTCCGTCATGGAGAGGTAGGTCTTGGAGGGAATGCATCCGCGGTGGAGGCATACGCCGCCGAGCGATGGCATCGATTCGACGATGGTCGTCTGAATGCCGTTCGCCGCGGCTCTAAACGCCGCGTGGTATCCGCCCGGCCCGCCGCCGATGATCAACAAATCCGTATCTTGGGTGAATTCGCCAACGACCATGGTCGCGTTCGTCCTTGTGTTGTGTGGCCAGCGGCCGCTCCCGTCGAGATTCCCGGCTTCGTTAGATCAATCCAGCATGAACATCGCGGGCGTTTCGAGGTACGTCATGATGTCGCGCGTGAACCGGGCTGCGTTCGCCCCGTCGGTGGACCGGTGATCGAACGAGAGGTTCAGCGGCAGGATCAGTTTCTCCGCGAGTTGCCCCTTGCGAATGCAGGGGACCTTTCGTGATCGGCCGAGCCCGAGTATTGCCACCTCCGGGTGGTTGATGATGGGCGTGTTGAACGTCCCGCCGAACGCGCCGACGTTGGTGATGGTGAACGTTCCGCCGCGCAGGTCCTCGATGGCGAACTGGTTCGTGCGAATCTGGTCCGCAATGTGGCGCAGCGCGTGGGCGATGCCTCGCATCGAAAGCCGGTCGACATCTCGGATCACGGGTACGATCAAGCCGCGCTGCGAGTCGACCGCGATGCCGAGGTTGATGTACTTCTTGTAGATGATTTGGCTGCCCTGCTCGTCGAACGAGGCGTTGAAGGCCGGGTGTCGCTTCAACGCCAGTGCGACGGCGCGAACGACGAAGGTCATTGCCGTCAGCTTCGGGTCGCCGCCGGTCGCCTCGTTCAGGTTGCGACGCAGTCGATCCAACTGGGTGATGTCCGCCTCGTCGCCGTGGGTGACGTGGACGGCGGTGAAGGCGGCCTTGGCCATCTGGTTCGCGATGGTCTTTCGAATCTGATTGAGCGGGACGCTCCGAATGTGGCCCCACTTGTCGCTGCCGTCGGTGCCGGGCGGAAGGTCTTCCGGTTCGGTCAACGGCTTGGTGGCCACCGGCATCGGAGCCGGCGCGGACGCGGCGGCCGCTACGGGTGCGGCGGCGGGCCCAGCCGCATGGCTGGTCAGATCGTCCTTGGTCACCCGTCCGCCCGGGCCGGTTCCGGTCACTGCATCGAGGTCGATACCCATCTCGCGCGCCATCTTGCGCACGACCGGCGCGGCTGCGGCTTTGGTCCTTTGGGCGGAGGCTGCGACCGGCGCGGCGGCTTGCGGTGCGGCAGCGGGTGCCGCGGGAGCGGCGGTCTTGGCTACTTCGGGCTTCTTGGCAGCGGGTGCGCTGCCGTCACCGTTATCGAAGGTGACGACGACCTCACCCACGTTGACCGTATCGCCCTCCTTGACGTGGACACGGCTGGCGACACCGGCGAAGGGCGACGGTATCTCGACCGCGGCCTTGTCGGTCTCGACTTCCATCAGGTACTGGTCTTCGGCGATGGCGTCGCCCTCTTTGACCAGTACGCGAATGATCTGTGCCTCCGCGATTCCCTCGCCGAGATCGGGCAACGTGAATTCTCTTGGCATGGAGTCAACTCCCTCGATGTTTCGTTTGGCGTCGGTGCCGTCGTCGGTGCGCCGCAAAGGGCTCGATTCCGCGAATCAGAACGCGAGCACCTCGCGGGCCGCGTGCGCGATCCGCTCCGCGTTGGGCATAAACGCCCGCTCCCGCGCGAAGTACGGGAAGTGTACGTCGTAGCCCGTCACGCGCTTGATCGGCGCCTCCAAGTGCATCAACGCTCGCTCGACGATCCGCGCAATCACCTCCGCGCCGATGCCGCAGGTTCGCGGCCCCTCGTGGATCACGACGACCCGACCGGTCTTGGTGACCGACTCGGTGATCGTGTCGGTATCGAGCGGCGAGACCGTGAGCAGGTCGACGACCTCGGCTGAGACGCCTTCGGTGTCCGCAAGGTCTTCGGCCGCTTCGAGCGTCGGGCGCATCATGGCACCGTAGGCGACAAATGTGATATCGGTCCCGGCGCGGGCGATCTGAGCCTTGCCGAGTTCCATGGTCTCCGGTTCTTCCGGTACTTCTTCCTTGAATGACCTGTAAACCGCCTTGGGCTCGAAGAAGATGACCGGCTCGGGGCTTCGTATGGACTCGAGCAGCAGGGCCCTCGCGTTGCGAGGGGTCGAAGGGATCACCATATAGAGCCCGGGCGTGTGGGCGTAGTAGGTCTCGCGTGATTCGCTGTGATGCTCGACCGCCCGGATACCGCCGCCGTAGGGCATGCGTACCACCATGGACATGCGGTATCGGCCGCGTGTCCGGTTGTGGAAGCGGGCCATGTGCTGCTCGACCTGGTGGAACGCCTGGTAGGCGAAGCCGGAGAACTGCATCTCGGCGACGGGCTTGAGCCCGTAGAGCGCCATGCCCACAGCCCCGCCGACGATCGCCCCTTCCGCCAGCGGCGTATCGATGACGCGCTGGTCGCCGTACCGACGCAGCAAGTCGGCTGTCACGCGGAAGACGCCCTCGTCTTGCCCGATGTCCTGCCCGAGTAGCACGACGGTGTCGTCGGTCCTCAGGGCGTCATCCATGGCGCGGTTCAGCGCGCCGACCATATTCATCAAAGCCATAAGCTCAAGCTCGCTTGTCTTCTTACCGGTGTCGCCGGCGACGGCCAATCAATGGCCGTGGCCATGCCCCTCTCTTTCGATCGCCTCGGCGAACTCCTGCCGCTGCTCGACGAGCTCTTGCGGCAGTTCCGTATACATATAGTCAAAGCAATCGAGAGGATCGACGTCGCGGGCGGCCTCGTACCGCTCCTCAGCGGCGGCCACCTCGGCCTTCACGTCCTCCTCGATTTCGTCGATCGTCTGTTGATCCAACATGCCGCGCTTTACCAGGTACTTTTGGTACCGCGGGATCGGATCGAGCTTCTCCCACTTGGTCACTTCAGCCTGGGATCGGTACTTCGTGGGATCGTCGGCGGTTGTATGCATGCTGAGGCGATAGGTCACCGCTTCGATCAACGTCGGGCCGCCGCCGGCCCTGGCCTTCTCGACGGCCTCCTTGGTCGCGACGTAGACGGCCAGCGGGTCGTTTCCATCCACCTGAATTCCGTCGAACCCGTACGCGATCGCTTTTTGAGCGATGGTTTCCGAGCGGGTCTGCGCCTCACGCGGAATCGAGATCGCCCAGTGGTTGTTCTGTACGAAGAAGACGACCGGAAGGTCGAAGGCACCGGCGAAGTTCATGCCCTCGTGGAAGTCGCCCTCGCTCGTGCCGCCGTCGCCGCAGTAGCAAAGGACGGCCTGCTTCGCGCCGCGGATCTTCATGCCCCAGGCGATGCCGGTGGCGTGGGGCGTCTGCGACGCGATCGGCACGGCGATCGGAAGGTCGTTGACGCCCTCCGGCGGTTGGCAGCCTTCCTCGTAGCCGCCCCAGAACCTCAAAATCGTTTCGAGCGGCCAGCCGCGCATGAAGAACGAGCCGGGCTCGCGGAAGGCCGGGACGATCCAGTCTTCCTTCTCCATGACGACGGAGGCTGCACAGTGCGCCGCCTCCTGCCCGCGGCATGGGCCGTAGGTACCGATGCGCCCCTGCCGCTGCATGTTGATGCAGCGTTCGTCCATCCGCCTGGCGAGCACCATGAAACGGTAGATCTTGACCGCCAGATCGGCATCGAGTTTCGGGTCGAGCTTCTCGTCGACCTTGCCCTCGCCGTCCAGGATGGACAAGTATTCAAGCTTTGGTTTAACCGTAATCGGTTTTCGTGGCACCTCAGATTACTCCACAACTCGATGGATCTGCCCCGACCGCATCGATAGGCCCGTAGGACGGGAGGTATTGTACACATCGTGGCGGCGGTGTGTAGGCGCTCCAAAACGGGCACCCGACGCTTGCGGGTCGGCCCGGGTTGGCTGCGAAGTGGCCGGATTAGAGAAGCGGCACGGTTTGTGCCGACGATTCCGGCGGGTCCCGTTGATTCGTACCGAGGCTTCCGATTCCAGCGAGGTTGCCATGAGTGACGTGCCGGACACACGGCGAAGCGTCGTGTTTACGAGCGAAGTGGCTTACGAGTCGGAGCGCATCAACGCGGCTGCCGTCTATTGCAGCGACGGTCGGTTTGGGGAGCAGTGCGACGATTTCCTGCACAACGCCCTGAAGCTGCCTCGTTATGACCGGATGATCGTGCCGGGCGGGGCTGCTTGCCTCGTCGGGCATGAGGCCGTGCATCTGGAAGAGGGCGGCGTGGTCGAGCAACTCAAGTTCCTGATCGAGGCTCACGAGCTGCGCCAGATCGTGCTGATCGCGCACGAGGACTGCGCGTACTATCGCCAGCGGCTGAAGGTCGCCGATGACGAGTTCGAGACCCGTCAGCGCGAGGACCTGGCCACAGCCGCCCGCCGCCTGCGCGGCATGGCTTCGGTGATCACGGTGGAGTGCTTCATGCTCCGCGTGGACGGGCAGACAGTCTATTTCGAGCGGGTGGAGGTGTAAGCCGCAGCGCTGCCACACGGGCAAGCTGCTGCTTGCCCATGCCACGCGGACAGCGTGGGTCGGCTCCCCTCCTTAACAAGGAGGGGCTGGGGGAGGTACTTTCTTCAGACGGCGTCCGCACGGTTCCGCAGACAGACCCCCCTCTGTCCCCCCTTGGCAAGGGGGGAATCTGAAAGCGCGCCCGTCTCACTTGGGCTCATCGGGCACACGCCCGTCGGGCTCGGGCCGCGCGCTCCGCGTTACTTCAACTCGTCAAGCTCGAAGATGTCGAGGTCTTTGCCGGAGACTACCTTGCCGTCGTAGATGGCGGCGATCTCGGCCAGCAACGCCTCCTCGGTCGTGCCCCAGAGTAACTGATGGTAGAGGACCAGCAGCTTGGGCTTGGCCTTGACCGCGATCTCGGCCAGCTCTCGCGACGAGGTGTGGAACGAGGCGTGGTACTTCTTCCAGACCGGCTTGCGGGTCTCGTAGCCCGCTTGCGAATAGACCTCGTGGATCAAGACGTCGCAGCCGGCAGCCTGCCGGACGAGTTCCTCGACGCCTCGGGTATCGCCCGAGATGACGATGGTGTGGTCGGCTGTTTCGAACTTGAAACCGTAGGCGTGCTCCCATGATCCGTGCTTGACCGGAAAAGCGGTGACGCTGACGTTGTCGTCTTTGTAGATAAGACCGGGGCCGACCTCGTGGACGTTGACCTTGTAGCCGTCCGGGTTGGCCGGCTCGAACCCGTCAAGCCGGAGGTGCGTGTCCTGGGCGTAGGCCTTTTGGATGTGGTCGGTCATCGTGGCGAGGCCCGGCGGGCCGTAGGCTTCGAGCGGCACCTTTCGACCAAGCACCCACGGGCTGAAGATCAGGTCGGGATAGCCCAGTGTGTGGTCGGAGTGCAGGTGCGTGATGAATACCTTGTCGAGGTTGCGGGCGGCGAGGCTCGCTGCGCCGGCTCGCCGGGCGGCTGCGGCTCGCCTGACGATACCGGGGCCGCAGTCTACGATGTAGGGCGTGCCGTTTACGATGATCGCGGTTGCGGGGCCGAACCGGTCGGGGTCTGCGTTCGGCGTGCCAGTGCCGAGCATGACCACTTTGGTCGTCTTCGAGGCTTGGTCCGCGTCTTGGGCGGGCTCCGGTTCATCGTCAGCCAAAGCGCTGCAGCAGGCAGTCAGGGCGATCGCGACCAAAACGGCACGGCTCATACCAGGCTCCTTGTGGCTTTCCACGGGCAATCCCTAAAGCGGGCTTCGGCCCGTCCCTACGGTAGCGGCCCGGGCTCACCGGGCCAAGGAAGGCGGGACTTCTGTACGGCCCCGAGCCGATAAGGTCGAAGTCGTGGTTGGCGGGCCTCGGGCTCTTGCCGCCAGGCCGATGGACCACGACATCAAGTCCGTGACGCCCGGAGTCGGTCACTATTCCAGGCGGCGGCCTTACCGGATGGGAAGGCTGGCTTTGCGTTCGCGCGTGACTGATGTTGATCCAAATGTGAGGCGTGGGAAACAGATGAGTGACTCCAGATCAGGGCTCGTGGACATGCGGTTCGGGCTCGTGTTCGCCCTCTTGACGCTGCTATTCGGTTTCGGCCTGGGCGGCGCGTTCGGGGCGGTCGAGAGTTCGATCAAGGGCCACCTGAAGGCCACGGCGCAGGACGTGTTCGAGACGGTCTACAAGAGCGATGAGGCCGCGATGAAGAAGGTCACCAGTAAATCGTGGGTCTACTTCAAGCGGGCGCACCTTCACGCGAACGGGCTCGGCGCCGTGGCGGTCGGCGTCATCCTCCTTCTGACGGCGGTGGGTGCGGGCAAGCCGCGCGTCTTCACCGCGCTGGCGGTGGGCGTCGGTTCGTTGGGCTACTCGCTCTACTGGATGCTGGCGGCGCTGAAGGCACCGGGCATGGGCAGCACGGGCGCGGCGAAGGAGTCGCTCGAATGGCTGGCTGTGCCGTCGGCGGGGTTGTGCATGTTCGGTTTGCTCGCGGCAGTCGGGCTCGTGCTGTGCGCGCTGTTCTGCAAGCCGAAGCCGACTGCGGGCTAGTCGCATGTCGTGATGAGGCGGCACAAGCCAGGTCGCCTTGTGGGTTCACGGGCAAGCTGCTGCTTGCCCATGCCACCCGTCCGGCACTGTCGGGAACACCGATAGTGGCACACGGTCCGGCTCACTCGCTGTGACTATACAACGCGACCCCGGGCCCGCCGCGTGCGGGGTCCGGGGTCGCTTCTTCAGATCCGCGCGAGTGGGAAGCCCGCGGCGAGATTTGGCTTTATTCCAGCGAGGGGACAACGGAGAAGGTCAGCGTCGCGATCCGCACCGTACCTGATACCGGCGACAGCACGGCGATACAAATGCTGAACTCCCCGGAATTCAGCAGCGCGATGGTGTTGGCCGTCAGGTTGATCTCTGATGGGTCGATCGAGACGGGCACGTTGTTCTCGTCCAGCGTAATGCTGTATGGGCCGTATTGCTCGCCGTCGGTGCACACGGTGTCGACGTCCTCGATGCCATCGATCAAGACGGTGATTTGAAGCGGATCGCCCGTTTGCAGGTCGGCGGCACCCTTCCCGCCGCTGGTGTCCCCCGGAATGACGGTCACGTCGGACGGATCGAGGATGAAGACGCCACCGGACGCGGTAGCGCCGGTGAGACTGAATCGCCCCGTGCCGACTAGCGTCTTGGGCACGCCGGCTTCGACCTCGAAGTCGCCGAGCCCGGTGCCCAGATTGAAATCCACGTTGACGTTGTCGAGGACTCCGTTGCCGTTACCGCCGTCCGTCGGGACGGCTGGGTTGCATCCGGCCATCAGACCGGCCGCCAGCGCAGTTATGCCGAGTGCTATCGCAGGTGTGCGCATCAGATTGCTCCTTCGTCGTTGTCGTGTGTAAGAACCAGCCTCCGTGCCGGCCGCCGTAGGAACCCAGGCCGGTGTGGCGTACCTGCGCAGATTACCAGCTTCGGCAGCGGATCGCCAGCGGGGACACCGGCTAGCCGCCATCCGTTCGTCGCCTCGTCTTGCGTGCAGCCGGTGGTCGGCGTCCTTCGCCCACCTCCTTTTCGAAGGTCTTCTTGCGTCTGAGCTGATGGTGGTAGTGCTGTGCGAAACGGTGGGCCTCGTCGCGCATTTGTTGGAGCAATCGCAGGGCCGCATTGTTGCGAGGAAGTCGCACGGGGGCGCTTTTCGCTTGGATGTATACCTCTTCCTCGCGTTTGGCCAGCGAGATGACCATGGGCGGACGCATATCCATCTCGCTGAACGCTTCGAGCCCTGCGTGTAGTTGCCCGAGGCCGCCGTCGATCAGGATCACGTCTGGGTAGAGTTCCTCGCCCGCAGCGGCGTAGCGGTATCGCCGCGTGAGCACCTCCCGGATGGCTGCGTAGTCGTCGACGCCATCGACGGTCTTGATCTTGAATCGGCGGTAGCCACTTTTGAGCGGTTTGCCGTCGATGAAACAGACCAGCGACCCGACCGTCTCGTCGCCCTGCAGGTGTGCGATATCGACACATTCCATGCTGCGCGGGGCGGCTTCGAGGCTCAGCAGGTCGGCCAGTTTGTCGAGCCCCTCGCGGGGATCGATGTAGAAGACCTCCGGCTGCACGTCTTCGTGGACATCTCCGGAGAGCGAGAGGGACTGTATCGCCTTGATCCGATCGCGGAGCGTGGCGGCATCTTCGAACCTCAGTTCCTCGGAGGCTGAATCCATCTCACGCGTCATTTGCCGCAGCACCGTGCTTCGTTTGCTCGCGAGGAACTTCTTCATGCGGTCGGTGTCGCGGCGGTACTCTTCCTTGCTGATTTTCGCGGCACAGGGCGCTGTGCAGCGGTTGATCGCGTGTAGCAGGCAGGGGCGAAAGTGGCGGCGGGATTCGTCGCCCTCGCGGATTTCCAGCTCACACGTGCGGTACTTGAAGACCTTCTGGAGGGCGTTGACGGCGTCGCGGATGCCCGTCACGTTGATAAACGGGCCGTAGAGTTTTGTTCCCTTGGAGCGTGGGGTCCGTGTCACGTAGACGCCGGGGAAGTCGTCGCGGGTCGTGATCTCGATGTAGGGGAACGTCTTGCCGTCCTTGAGCGCGACGTTGTGCGGCGGCTGAATGTCCTTGATCAGCCGGTTTTCCTTCAAGAGGGCGTCGACTTCGGTGTCGCACTCGATGAAGTCGACATCGCAGACCTGTTCGATCATCCGGCAGATGTCCGGGCCGCGTGTGTTGAGCAGGTCGGCACCGGGCTGGAAGTAGCTGGCGACTCGGGATCGCAGGTCCTTGGCCTTGCCGACGTAGAGGACCCGGCCTTCCCGGTCCTTCATGAGGTAGACGCCGGGCACCTTCGGGAACTGAGAGATTCGCTTTCTGACCTCGTCGTGTCGTGCGGCGTCCATATCGTGCCCATTCTACGCGGATATCGGCTGCGAACGAGCCCGGCGACGGGTTCGACCGTGATCGGCGTCGGAAACTTGTCCGGCGCCCTGGGCTCGGTTACAACGCGGATGCTCGGGCTTCGGCAAGAGGGCCGGGGCGAACGAGATCATCTGGAGCCCAACGGGAAGCGCCGCTGAAGCTCGGCTACAGCGCCGTGTTTACATCCGGAACAGAACGGAGAGGACAGACCATGCGTGGATCACGCAAGCTAATTCGACTGATGGCCGCAACCGCTCTCTCCGGCTACGTGCTCGCCGGATGGGCCGCCGACGCGCTCGCGGGCGCCGATAAGCCGTTTGAATACCCCAAGGCACGAAAGTGCGACCAGGTCGACGAATACCACGGCGTGACGGTGCCCGACCCCTACCGCTGGCTCGAGGCCCCGGATTCCGACGAGTCACGCGCCTGGATCGACGCGCAGAACAAGATCACGGGCAGCTACCTCAGCGAGATCCCGGAGCGAGAGACATTTCGCAAGCGTCTGACTGAGTTGTGGAACTACGAGCGCTACAGCCCGCCGCACAAGAAGGGCGGCCGGTACTACTTCAAGAAGAACGACGGGCTCCAGAACCACGACGTGCTGTATACGACGAAGACGCTCAGCGACGAGCCTGCGGTGCTGATCGATCCGAACAAGTTCTCCGCCGACGGCACGGTGGCAATGTACGGCTACGACGTCAGCGAGAACGGGAAGTACATCGCCTATGGCATCGTCAAGGCGGGTTCGGATTGGGTCGAGTGGCGCGTGCGGGACATAGAGACCGGCAAGGACCTCGACGATCACCTCGAATGGACGAAGTTCACGTCGCCGTCCTGGACCGCCGACAGCAAGGGCTTCTTCTACGGCCGATTCCCCAAGCCGAAGGAGGGAGCCGCCCTTCAAGAGGCGAACTACTTCCAGAAGCTCTACTACCACCGCGTCGGGACGCCGCAATCGGCCGACACGCTGGTCTATGAGCGTCCCGATCAGAAGGAGTGGGGTTTCAGCGGCTACGTGACGGACGACGGACGCTACCTGATCATCAGCGTCTCGAAAGGGACGGAAAGGAATAACTTGGTCCTCTACAAGGACCTGAAGGACGACAAGAGCAAGGTGGTCGAACTGATCGACAAGTTCGAGGCCAAGTACAACTTCGTCGACAACGACGGCACGGTGTTTTGGTTCCAGACCGATCTGGATGCCCCCCGCGGGCGCGTCATTGCGATCGACATCGAGAATCCTGAGCGTACCCGCTGGAAGCAGGTTATCAAACAGCGTATCGACGCACTCCGATCAGCCACGACCGTCGGCGGGAAGTTCATAGGGCGTTATCTAGCCAATGCCGCGACCCGGATCATCGTCTACAACCTGGATGGTACCGAAGCGGGCGAGGTCGAGTTGCCCGGGATCGGCTCGGCGCGCGGCTTCGACGGCCGGCGCGATGATCCGGAGACGTTCTACAGCTTCAAGAGTTACACCCAGCCGACGGCGATCTACCGGTACGACGTGTCGACGGGCGTGAGTAGCGTGTTTCGCGAGCCCAAGATCGGCTTCAATCCCCAGCAATACACCACCAGGCAGATGTTCTTCCGCACGAAGGACAATGTCGAGGTGCCGATCTACGTCAACTACCCGAAGCGGATGATGCGACGCGCCGAGAACCCCACGTACTTGTACGGGTACGGCGGGTTCGACATCGCGATTGAGCCCTTCTTTTCGGTGGCGAACCTGGTTTGGATGGAAAGAGGCGGCGTCTTCGCCGTGGCCAACATTCGCGGCGGCGGGGAATACGGCAAGGAATGGCATGATGCGGGGAAGAAGCTCAACAAGCAGAACTGCTTCGACGACTTCGTCACGGCGGCCGAGTTCCTGATCGAGTACCATTTTACTCGCCCGGAGAAGCTGGCGATCGGCGGCGGGAGCAACGGCGGCTTGCTGGTCGGCGCGTGCATGACGCAGCGTCCGGACTTGTTCGGGGCGGCCGTCCCTCAGGTCGGCGTGCTCGACATGCTCCGTTTTGAACGATTCACGATCGGCTGGGCGTGGGTGTCCGACTACGGGTCCGTCGATAATGCCGACGAGTTCAAGGCGATGTACGCCTACTCGCCGCTTCACAACCTCAAGCCCGGCACGTCCTATCCGTCCACTTTGATCATGACGAGCGACCACGACGACCGCGTCGTTCCGGCCCACAGTTTCAAGTTCGCGGCCGCTCTGCAGGCTGCGCACGCGGGCGACAACCCGACGTTGATCCGAATCCAGACCCAGGCGGGGCACAGTGCGGGCAAGCCGACTTCGATGAAGATCGACGAGGCGGCGGACCGGCTGGCTTTCATGTGGCGGGCCCTGGGGATGTCGAAGAAGAAGTAACTCACAGGCACCGGCTTGGGGCTTCCGCCGTGCTTGCCAAACGTCGAGCGCTGTGCGACCCTTACCGCCCGCAGCATGAACTGAAGAATCGGAGATTCCCGAATGGCCGTGATTCAAGAGATGTTCCGCGAGTCGCCTTTCGAGCCCTTGCGGTACCACATGAAGACGGTAATGGAGTGCGTATCCTTCGTTCGGCCGTTATTCGAAGCGGTTCGTGACGAGCGGTACGACGACCTTGACGGGCTGGCGAAGAAGGTCTTCAAAGCCGAGCACGAGGCGGACCTGATCAAGGACGACATCCGTCGCACGATTCCGAAGCGGTTCTTTCTTCCGGTCTACCGCGGCGACCTGCTGGGGTATATCAAGCTCCAGGACGATATGGCGGATTCGGTCGAGGACCTCGCCGTGTTGCTCACGCTGAAGAAACTGAAGCTGCCCGGCTCGCTCGCCGATTCCGTGTTCGGCTACCTCGACAAGGTGGTTCAAGTGTGCGACGGCACGAGCGCGATCGCGGACTTCATGCCGACGCTGGTCGAGGGCGACATGGTCGGCGCGGAGGCGACGCAGGCGCTCGCGATGGTCACCGATCTCGAGAAGACGGAATGGGAGGCTGACCGTCTTCAGTATTCACTGTCCCAGCAGCTCTTCGCGTTGGAAGACGAACTGAAGCCTTCGGATCTATTCCTCTGGTTCCGCATTTTCGGCGAGCTCGGTCAACTCGCCAACTTCGCGGAAAAGACGGGCGATCGTTTGCGGCGGATGCTGTCCACCTAGGCGCGGCGTGGATGGCGGAACTTCCCCAGCGGCTCTTGGCTGCCGCGGTGCCCTCGTTTCGACAGGCGAGCGAAAGCAGAATGAGCGGTTCCACGGATGACCCCAAACCGCTTCCCCTTACAGCCGTATCGGCCCGATCGACATGATGGCGATTATCGACCTCAGCACGCTCGATCACTTTTCGCTGGCGGTTCTCGCACTGGCCGTCGGCCTGCTGCTGTGGGACACCATTGAAGTCGGGCGGAACGACGCCGCCAATCTCGTCAACGCCGTGTTCGGAGCACGGGTCATGCCGCGCAATACGGCGGTGCTGATCGCCGGCGCGGCTGTCGTGCTAGGCGCGGTCTTCAGTTCGGACGTGATCGACACGGCGCGCAAGGGCATTTTCGACCCGACGATGATGGGGACGCTGAAGGCAGCGCTGACGGTCTACGTCAGCGTCTACATCGTCGACACCGTGCTTCTTTACAGCTATTCGGCGTTCGGCATGCCGGTCAGCACGACGGCTTGCCTGGTCTTCGAGCTTCTCGGCGCGGCGATCGCCGTCAACGCCGCGGCTGTGAGATGGGGCAAAGCTGGCATCGTCGTATCGGGCATTGTCATCTCCATCATCCTGACCGGGGCCATTGCGTTCTTTGTGCAGCGGGCCGTGCGCGGAGCCATCCGAGACAAGTCGACCAGTCTGTCCACGCTCCTGCTGCACGGCGGGTGGACCGGCGGCGGGCTGTGCGCCGGGCTGTGCTACTTTCTTCTGCTGAAAGGGATGAAGAACGTAGGCATCGTCAAGGAGCTCAAGGGCCTGCTCAAGCGCATCGATGAGAGTGCAGAGGCTGATATTGCCACGGCACTCTTGATCGCGATCCTGTGGGCGGCCTTCGGCATCCTGATCCATCTGGCTCTCGTGATCTTCAGGCGGCGCGCGGCGCGATTGTTGTTCCCGACACTCGCGGTGCTGGGCATGATCGCCATGGCGTTCGCGTTCGGGCAGAACGACCTCGCCAACTGCGCATCGCCCGGGTTGGCGGCCATCAACCTGCTCCAAGCACAGAATCTGGAGATTGGCACGAAGGTGCCGATTGCCTGGTGGATGTTGCTGATCTGCGGCTTGCTTCTGTTCGTCGGCATGACCACCAAAAACGCCCAACGGGTCACCAGGGCCGCCGTCGCGACCGGCAGCATGGGCGACCACGTGGCGCTGTGGGCGCCGGATTGGTGCGTGAGACTCGCGTCGAAATTGCTTCGTTTCCGGGGCGATGCGCCCGCCCTCTCACCGCGAGCATCGCTGACACCCGCCGGCAAGACGGTCCACTACGACAGCCTTCGTGCGTGCGTCATCATGTCCGTCTCGGCCAGCGTCATCGCGACCGCCAGCAGCCTGGGCCTGCCCGTGTCTACGACATACGTCACCTTCGCAGCCGTCGTGACGACCGGCATGGCGGACCGCATTTTCCAGCGCGGCGACGCGGAACTGAAGCTCGGAAGGGCGATCTGGGTCGTGACCAGTTGGTTCCTTTCGGCGGCGATCGCGGCCGCCGCCACTGCGCTCGTCGCCCGTGCGATCCTCCATCTCGAGGCGGTCGGCATCGTCGCCTGCATTCTGATAAACCTCGGCGTGAGGCGTTATCTCAAGAGGCGGGCCGACGCGCAGGAGAAACGGGTCGAGGAAGAGGCCTACGAGCGAATCCACCCCGAGGAATTCGCCCTCGAACAGGAAGGCGCCGACTGACGATTGCACCGCCTGCGACACACCCGTGGCGTCGTGCCCGCGGCGGCGGTTGGGAGAGTGGTAGATGCGCAAGGAATCCTACGAGTTCTTAAAGACCATCCAGGAAACACCCTCGCCGTCGGGCTTTGAGCAGCCCGTGCAGCGCGTCGTGCGGGATCGCATGAAACGGCATGCCGATTCGATCGAGACGGACGTGCACGGCAACGTCATCGTCGGGCTCAACCCGAAGGGCAGCCCGCGGGTCATGCTGGCCGGCCACTGCGACCAGATCGGCATGATGGTCAACTACATCGACGACAAGGGCTACATCTTCTTCACGGCGATCGGCGGAATCGACCCGAGCGTCGTGCCCGGTTCGCGCTTGGTGATTCACACGGCGCACGGCCCGGTCGACGGCATCATCGGCCGGCGCCCCATTCACGTGCTCAAACCGGAGGAGCGCGGCGCCAAGATCGAACTGCGCGAGATGTGGGTGGACATCGGCGCCAAAGACAAGAAGGAAGTCGAGCGTGTCGTGCGGATCGGCGACCCCATCACGTTCCGTTTGGAGATGAGCCATCTCGGCAGCGACTTCGTCACGTCGCCGGGGCTGGACAACAAGTGCGGCACGTTCGTGGTGATGGAGGCCCTGCGGCTCTGCACGGTCAAGAAGCTCAAGTGCGCGCTCTTTGCCGTTAGCACGGTGCAGGAGGAAGTCGGCCTGCGCGGCGCGAAGACATCGTGTTACGGTGTCGATCCACACGTGGGCATCGCCGTCGACGTCACGCACGCCACCGATTACCCGGACATCGACAAACGCGCCAACGGTGACGTGAAAATGGGCGCTGGGCCGACGATCTCCCGCGGCGCCAATATCAACCCGAAACTCGAGGCGATGCTCACCGCGACCGCCAAGGCCAAGAGGATTCCCGTCCAGTTCGAGGGCAGCCCCGGCGGCTCCGGGACCGACGCCAACGCGATACAGCTTACGCGCGGCGGTGTGGCCACGTCACTGGTCGGCATCCCGAATCGGTATATGCACACGCAGGTCGAGGTCGTGAGCCTCTCTGATCTGCAGGCGGCGGCCAAGCTCATCGCTGAGACCGTCGCGAAGATCGGACCCAGGACCAGTTTCATCCCGGATTGACCATGACGAGCGAGCCACGCGACGGCACAGGTCCACATGATACGGTGCCCGAGGCCGACACCGAACTCACTCGGCTCGTCGCAGCCGACACGCTCCAGCGCCTGCAGGATC
This sequence comes from Phycisphaerae bacterium, assembly GCA_029260055.1. Taxonomy (GTDB): domain Bacteria; phylum Planctomycetota; class Phycisphaerae; order UBA1845; family UBA1845; genus JADFOB01. The sequence goes on along the minus strand of JAJDDX010000418.1, from coordinate 31,589 downwards.
GCTTTGCCGCGCTGGGACAGGTCACGGTGTGCATCTGCTCGGTGAGCGGCGAGCTCATCACGCAGCCGAGCTGGGGCAGTCGCTACTCGGCGCTCATCGGCAACTCCAAGCTCGGGCGAATCGTCATGGCGGACAGCCTGCGGGCTGTGGTTCAGACGGACGACCGCGCCGTACCGTCGATTTGCCATGAAGGCCTGGCTCTCTACGCGACGCCGATTACGCACGACGGCCATCGGCTCGCCGCGATCGTCGTCGGTACGCGCGCCGCTCGGCCGCCGGACGACGCACAGGCACGCGGGGCGGCTGCGCAGTACGGCATCGAGGCCGCGAAGCTCATCGCGGACATCAACCGGACCACGTCGCACACCGGCGCTACGCCGGAGGCGACGCATCGGTTCGCCGACGTCTTGGCGGACACCATCGCCACCCTCTACGACCAGGCGCAGCGCATTCAACGACAGCTCGCCGATCTGTCGGTCGTATACGGCCTGGCTGAGCTTCTTTCCAGTACGCGCGACCTCCAAGAGATCCTCGACCTGACGGTCGAGCGCGTCGTCGACGTGCTTCCGGTCAAAGCCTGCGGCATTCGGCTCTTGAACGAGGAGACGGGAGAACTGGTCATCCAGGCGGTCCACAACCTCTCGGACGAGTACCTCGGCAAGGGCCGCGTGACGCTCGCGGAGAACGCGATCGACGCGGCTGCTTTTGCCGGCCAGATGGTCTACATCGCCGACGCGCCGAACGACCCGCGCATTCGTTATCCCGACAACGCGCGGCGAGAGGGCATCGTCAGCGGCTTGTGCGCCCCCATGACCTATCGCGGTCAGACCGTCGGCGTCCTGCGGGTCTATACGTCAAAACGGTACGCGTTCAGTGACGTGGAATCGGCACTAGTGACTTCGATCGCGTCGCAGGCGGCGTCGGCGATCATCAACGCCCGCCTGTTCGAGGGGCAGGCTCAGGCACGGCGTGTCGAGCGTCAGGTCGCCGCAGCCGGTGAGATCCAGCGCCGCATGCTACCGGCGGAGCATCCGACGATACCCGGCGTGACGTTCGGTTGCGTCTACGATCCTTCGCTCGATGTCGGCGGCGACTTCTATGACTTCATCGAATCGCCGGACGACTCAATGGGGATAGTGGTGGCGGACGTGGTCGGCAAGGGTTTTCCGGCTGCGCTCATGATGGCGTCGGTGCGGTCGGCGCTACGGGCGTCGGTTCGGCGGGAGCGGGAAGTCGACGAAGCCGTCGCCGAGGTCAACCGTCACATGTGCCGCGATACGCTCGTCAGTGAGTTCGCCACACTGGTGTATGGTGCGTTGTCGCCGGACGGCAAGACCTTTACCTACTGCAACGCGGGCCACCTGCCTCCACTGCTTCTGCGCGGCAGCGAGCTTTCGGAACTGACGACGGGCGGGCCGGTCATCGGCCTGCACCCGGACGAGGCGTTTCAACACGAGGAGATCGCCTTCCTTCCGGGCGACATCCTCGCGATCGTGACGGACGGCGTCACCGAGGCGCTGGACTTCGACGACCGAGAGTACGGCAAGCAGCGCCTTCTTGCGTCGATCCTGCGGCACCGCGATCTGGACGCGCAGCAATTGGCACAGCAGCTTCTATGGGACGTGCGCCGCTTTGCCGGCCTCGCGCGGCAATCGGACGATATCACCATTGTGGTGATCAAAGTGGCGTAGGCGACGGCGAAGCGTCGACGCGCCGCTCCATGCTTGCGAAACACCACGGAATTGGTATCCTGAAGGCAAGTTCGGGGCGTGGCGCAGCCCGGTAGCGCGCCTGCTTTGGGAGCAGGAAGTCGCAGGTTCAAATCCTGTCGCCCCGAATCAAACCCTCTTCGATGCCCTTCGGCCACTAGGTCGAAGGGCTTATTGTATGTAGGCACAAGACTTACGTCGTCGAGGCAGATGTTCAAACACAGCCTATCAAGGGTCGTCCGTCTCTCGGCGGGATTCTCCGTAACATACCTTCCCGCAAGGCCTTGCGTGAGTTCAAACGCCCTGAGGGTGTGAGTAAGCGGCCGCACGGTCGAGCCCCGGCTGTCCGCAGTCGCTTCCTCGACTTGGCGCAGCTCGCACCGCCACGACCGCTCAAGCTTCTCATAGCGTTCGTCCGAAATCACGCCGTCCAGTTTGTCGGCGTACGCCGCGTCCAGGCGGTGTCGAAGTCTCGCGGCCTGTCGGGATAACTGCCGCCCCTGGCTGCGGTTCCACTCGGCTTCCGCCATCCCGTCCTTGCGCGCCAACCCGTCCAGCCGGGCAAGGACGTCTTCCGGCAGCTCGACCGCCCGCACAATCTCAAGCAACTGACCCTCGACATCCGCACCTCGTAAGCGCGTCCTTGGGTGGCCGGCCGCCGTCGCGCGCGAGCAGCGAGCGTAAGCGTACTTCTCCCTGATGAGTTCGACCGTGACCGCGCGGTCGCAATGACCACAAGTGATCAGCCCGCCACCGTAGTAGACCCGCTGTTTGCGGTAGTCGTGCCGGTTGTGAGCAGCGAATGCCTTCTGTACTCGGTCGAACAGCTCCTGCGACGCGATCGGTGGATGGTTTCCGGGATACACGTGCCCGCGCCACGGGATATCTCCAACGTAGAAGCGGTTCTTGAGCATGAGATCAAGGTAGGATCGCGTGAAGCGGGGCGTCCTTCCCGTGTAGAACACACCGTTCGCGAACAGATGTTCGCGAAGCGAAGTCAGCGAGTGCTCCTGCGTGGCATACAACTCGTAGATCCGACGGACTTTAGCTGCCCGTTCCTCATCAATCACGATCCGCGTCCTTCGTTCACCCGTACGCCGGTGCCGGTAACCATAGGGCGGTGAGTGCGGGAAGTGCCCCTGCCGGATCGCCTCTTCGAATCCCTTCCGCACTTCGTCCGCCAGATTCTCAGTGTAGAATGCGGAGAAAGATGCCATCACTCTGGCATTGAGCCGTCCCGTGGCATCCGTCGCAAAATTCTGGGTTGCAAAGAAGAAGCTCTTCCCACGCGTCGCCTGGAGTTCCTCCATCTGGTACCAGTCGGGCATGTTGCGGGAGGCGCGATCGATCTTGTGCAACACCGCACCGTCGATATCGGGATCGTCGCGGATCTGTGCGAGCATTGCGTTCCACTGCTCTCGTTTCTTGTTCTGGCTAGCCGTCTCCTGATACTGGATGGTCCTGACGATGACATGCCCGTTCCGGCTCGCCCATTCACGGTTGGCTCGATCCTGAGCGTCGAGGCTGTAGCCTTCGCGTTGTTCTCGCGAACTGACGCGGCATATGGATACCAGGTTCATCGGGCTCCTCCTTCAATCTTGCCTTCCGGTCATGCACGGCGCCGGGGCTGTGCGAAGGCGGCATGATATCACTCCTGCAGCGAACGCGCAACCCCGCGAAACGGTCCGAAGAGCCCGGATGCGGACGGACCGTGGAAGCGAACAGGCGGTGTGGTTGCTTCCTGGAACGAGATTCGTTATAGCCATAACGCTACCTGGTTTTCCGCGACGGTCAGTTCGGGAGGAGTCGACATGGGCAGGCGAACGAAGCAACGGACCGTGCGATCGCGGCCGGAAGAGGCGTTGACGCGACAGAAACGGCTGATGGTGAGCCGATCGGGCGACGTCGCGCTGACCGAATTCGTCGCGCGCCTGGCCAAGAGACTCAGGACACCGGTCAGGGCGAGCCACCTGCTGCGGGCATGTCTCGTGATCATCCATCATGCGGAGCAGGAGATCCTGCGCGAAGCCGGGCGTGTGAGCGTCGCGCGGCCGCCCAACGACCGTATCGCCACGCTGGGTGTGTTCGAGCGGCGGTTGGCGAGCATGCTCCTCGCCGGCCTCAGGAAGTCGCGCGCCCTGCAGGAGCAGGCCGGGCATCGGGTCGTGTGAGCCGCCCTACATCGGGTCGATACGAATGAGCCGCTTTTTCAGAACCGCACGAAGGTTCGACTGTGGCTGCGGGCATCCCTTCGGTAGCCGGGTGTCCTGGTGCGGCCGCAAGCGGAGCGGCGACCTCGACACTGAAGCGTATCGACTGAGAGGATCGCGACGGCACACACATGCCCTTGGCGGGCCCGCAAGAGTGGAACAGGCGACCAATGTTCCTTTGGATTAAGCCGAACACACTGCTCCGACGGTACCTGGCAACGGCATTCGGCGTATCGTGCCTTTCGGCCTGCCCCCGGCTGTCGCGGCAGCTCTCTGAAAAAGGCGTAGCGGGTGTCGAGAAGTGGGGATCGGGGCCCGGCCGCCCCAGGCCGTGCTGCAGCTCCCGTGTCGGCGGTCAGAGTCAGGACCGGTGTGCAGCCGAGGTCCCGATGTCAGGACGTGGCACATCGGGAATGACTGTGAGGCCAATCGAAGGGATCCGCTTCGCCCGTGTGGAACGTCCCTGCATGGTTCGGCACGGAGGATCAGGTCTGCTCAACGGATCACGATCCGGGCCGCGGTGAAACTCGCTCGAGGAATCGCATCCGAACACGGGCCGTCGGCCTACTGGAGATGGCACGTCGCCTACGTCGTCTGTACTGACTCCGTCTCGTCCGCGTCCCGGCAGATTCACGCCTGTGACAAGCGATCCGCCTCCGGGTCGTCATACGACGAGGCTGCACGTCCTGGTGCCGCAGTGGTGGCGAGCCGGTCCACATGCTGCAGCCGGTGGCTTGATCGTCTTTTCCCTTCCATCCTCATAACGAACGGTGACAACGCCGGTCGAGGAAGCGGTCACGGCATGCGGGCGACCCTCGATTCCTTGTAGAGCCTTGAGAACGGCCAGGCGTAACGGCTCATCCGGACCGTCCACCGCCGCCCAGAAACGACACCACTCCTCGTCGAATCGCTCTTGTTCCGTATCCTCGGTGTCGCCCTGGTCGCTGATTCCGCCCAGTAGGTACCAGGCCGCCTCAAGACCGTCGTTCCGGGCTTCCGGCGTGATCAGGACATCGTAAGGCTTACACGCACCCTCCGAGCCCGGCGGTGCCACCGCCATCGGGACCTGCGACGAAAAAGCCCAGCCATCGCTTGTGTGAACGGTAATCGTGATCGATTCGACGCATGTCATCTTGCCGCACCAGACCTTCCCCTCGTGCAGAACCTCGCCTGACGCCACCTCGACCTTCGTGATTGTAGGAAGCTCGGCAAGCACCGAAGCGTCCTGCCCCCACCCCGGCCGAACCGGAACGAAAGGCGTCTTCAGATTCCCGCAGGCGGCGAGGAGATGGGCATTCGCCGCATCGGTCGGATCGCCACCCATCTTGTCCGGATTCATCCTGTAACACCTCTTCATCGGGAACCCATCCGGCACCTCGATGTACGCGGGTCCCACCCATCGGTCTTCTGCCAACAGGCCGACCTCGTAGATCGGCTTCTTGTCTTTGGTTTCGTTCATATCGCATCCCTCCTTATGACGCATAGTATTCCATCCGCGTGCCGGATTGCCTGACGCAAGTCGTCGGCCCGCCTGCTAGATAATTGACGAGCCGGCTTATAAAGGTTGCGCGGATCGTACGGGTTTTCGAGAGATGATCGGTACGAAACCGACGTGAGTTGCGGCAGCTATGCCGACTCTTCGCCCGTTTTGCACAAGCAAGCGAACTCGTGCCTATTCCCGCCGACCGGCGACGGCAACCGGGTCGTCGCGACCGATGCCGGGGCCATAGGAGCACGCTCGCACGAGGAGATCAAAGGGAGCATGGTAGGTGGGGACGAGCCGGTCACCGACGAGACGAATCTCCAGACAGAGGGCATCGAGGATCCGCCGCCTCGCCGCCGGCCGCATGTGGACGTACGACACCACAGGATCTCGCAGCCGCTCGATCATACTCTGACGCCGGACAAGTTCGGCGTCACGCCGCTCGCGACACCGACTGATCGCCCGTTCCACCTCGCCGACTTCCGCGTGCCAGGTACGCTCCAGATCCCGGTACCGTTCGACGGAGATCTCCTCGTGGAGCTTATCGATGTAGAGGGCATCCAGCCGTGTCCGCAATCTCTCCGTACGCGTCAGAAGCCTCCGTTCCTGCTCGACCTGCCACGCGACTCGCCCGACTTCACGCTGTGCGTTCAGATCGCCGAGCCACTCGCAAACATCGGTGGGGAGGCTGATGGCACGTACGATCTCGAGCAGATGGCCCTCGATCCGGCGGCCGGGCAGGCGGATTCTCGGGTGACCGGCGTGTCCGATCCGTGAGCAGCGAGCGTAAGCGTACCTGCCCTTGACGACCTCGACCGTCACGGCGGCTTCACATTGCCCGCAAGTGATCAGGCCGCCGCTGTAGTAGACATCCCAGCGACCATAGTGGTGTCGGTTGTGGCCGGCGAAGACGGCCTGTACCCGGTCGAACAGTGCCGGCGTGATGATCGCGGGATGCCTGCCGGGATGGAGCCCGCCTCGCCACGGGATTTTTCCAAGGTAGAAGCGGTTTTTGAGAAGCTTCTCGAGGTGCGATCGGACGAACCTCGGTGTCTTCTCGGTATAGTAGATACCTTCCCTGAAGAGGTGTTCGCGGAGTGAGCTCAGCGAGTGCTGACGGCTCGCGTACAGTTCATAGATCAACCTGACCGTTGATGCCCTCGTTTCGTCGACCACGATCTCACTCGTGTGCCCATTCGAACGGTAGTGCCGGTAGCCGTACGGTGGTCGATGCGGAAAATGCCCCCGCCTGATCGCCTCCGCAAATCCCTTCTTGACCTCCTCGGCCAAGTTCTCGGTGTAGAAGGCGGCGAACGACGCCATGACACGGGCGTTGAGCCGTCCCGTGGCGTCCGTCGCAAAGTTCTGCGTGGCGAAGAAGAAACTCTTGCCGAACTCGTCCTGCAGTTGCTCGATCTGGTACCAATCGGGCATGTTGCGGGAGGCCCGGTCGATCTTGTGGAACACCGCCCCGTCCACTCGCGGATCGTCCCGGATCCGATCGAGAATCGTACGCCATCGCTCACGTTTCGCCCGTTTGCTCGCGGTTTCCTGGTAGAGAATCGTCTCCAGGATGGTATGGCCGTTCCGCCTGGACCATTCGCGGTTGGCCCGATCCTGAGCATCGAGGCTGTAGCCCTCCTTCTGCTCTCTTGAGCTCACCCGGCAGATGGAGATCAGAGTCATCATCCTCGTCCTCCCAAAGGGCGTCCACGAACCGTATTCCCGCCGCGGCGATCCGCTTCGCGTCGTCCTGCGTCAGTGTTTGCGGCGAGAATTTCTGCCAGGCTTCGAGCGTACGCTCGAGCCAGTGAGCGGAATCAAGCCCGTCGCGGTCGGGTGAGGCGCTACCGGCCTGCGGCACTGGCGCGTGATCGTCAGCGATCACTTCGATGGTCTGCTGCTTCCGCGAAGCCAGCGCGGCTGGTGCGGGGCGTGCCTTCCTCTTCCGACTGTTCGGCCGCTGTCCGTTCATCCGTGCCGCCTTCCCCACCAGCGGACCGCTCGAAGCCAAGCAAACGGCCAGGAGTGGCGTCCTTGAACGAACGTCTTCGTGTGGTGACGCACACCGTCGGTGATTCGGGATGTGCGCGCCAGCCGAATTCCAAGTGGCCCCCCCCGTGCTTTTCGCGACCCGCCGCGCGCAAGAACCACTCGCGCGCACAAAGGCGTTCGCTGCAAGTGGTGGATTGACAAGGATTTCGAGGCTGACATTTGCCCTGTGCCCTTAATCAATGCTCTGAGTTGATGGCGTTTCCGCGCGCCCTTTCAGCGCGGTTTCTGCGCGCGCCAGCGTGACGACGAGCGGCCGCCCCGTTGCTTTCAACCGAGTGAAGGCGACGTGCCCGCTGCCTTGGAGTTCGTCGACAAGCCGATCGCGCACGCGTCGGCCGGTGACGCCGAGTTCCTCAACGATCTTCGACCATCGGACCGGTCCGCCCGTCGCATCGACGTGGCCAGTAATCGCATCGAGCGCGGCCATGGCCTGGCGTGATAGTGACGAGGAGGTCGCGGTCGGCCCACCGACCAAGCGGCAGATCTCGGCTTCGGTCGGCTGCCGGACCATCGAAAGTGGCGGCCGAACGGCGACATGAGCAATCTCCCAATCGGGATTGCAGAAGAGCGCCTCGCCGCGGGGGAGCCTGAGAATTCGTCTTCCATCCCCGATGTGGTCCGCGGCATAGTCGAGTTCACGATCGCTATTCTGCATGAACACCCGCGTCGACACGTTCTGCCGTATTGCCGCCGCGCTGAACGAAAAGTCCTTGATGGACTGGCTGCTGATGAACAGCCGAATTCCATACTTCCGGCCCTCCCTGGCATGGCGCTCCAAGCTGAGCTCCGCCCGGTCGGCGGCCTCGCGTGCCTCCCGATCGACACCTCGGCGCGTGAATCGGTGTGCCTCTTCGATCAGGATCACAAGGCGGACGGATTCGGCCTCGCCAACCGAGCAGGCGGCGAAGAGCGCATCCATGATCGCCGCGAAGCGAATGCAGCGGCTCCCGTCATCGAGCCCGGTGAAGCTGACGATGTGGTATCCGTGCGCCAGCTGGCCCAGATCGGACGGAAGCGGTTCGCCTACCGAGTCGGCGAGACCGTGGTAGGTAAAGGGAAATGCCTGCGCATCACTGCGTTTCAGGCCGAATCGGCGGTACCGCGCCAGGACCTCGGGCCGATCCTCCGGGCAGAGAAGACCGACCGCCTGGTTCGACGGATCGATGACAACGACGCTGACCGATTCGAGCGTTGCAGCCGATTCCGCGATGACCCGCCCGAGGAAGGTCTTACCCGCGTTGCTTCGGCCGGAGATGTAGACATGACCACTGCGATCCAGCGGGAGCACCCAGGGGTCGCCGCGCCGCGGTCCTGCCTCCGCGATGGTCCCGATCCAGAGCGGCTGAGCGCTGGCCGGAACGGGATCAGCTCCGCGCGCGCGTGCGGCCGTACCTTTGGGGAGATGCTGCAGGAAGCTCTGCACGATCCGTGAGGCAATGAGTTTCTTTGGATCAACGACCGAGCCGTTGACCCGGATGTCCTCTCGCGGCACGAGCATCAACTGGCGTTCGACGGCATCTCGAACGGGCTGTGCAGCCTCTCCCAGGCGTTCGAGTTGACGAGGATTCATGATGGTCCGCGTGGCGTGCGTAAGGAGGGAAACCGCCGGAGCGGGAGACGCCTCGACATAGATGCGCAGCGACCCGCCTTCGAGCTTCTGTCGGACCTGAAACCTGTCCAGATCTACGATCTCTTTGGTCACGCTGGACAGGGCGTCTTGGACCGAGTCTGCATCCCGCACGATCTGGATGTTTGAGCATATCGTGAAGAGCAGGCACAGCGCATTGGATTTGCCGCGATACTCGCGTTCCAGTTGGCCTTGCGCTGAGAGGCGCTCCCGGGTCTCGCGCGCGTTCCGACGTAGGTCCTCCACCTTCCGCGAGCGATCGCCCAAGTTCCGGTTGAGATGTTCGCGGAGCAGAGGCGACGTGTTCCGGTCGAGTCGTTGCAGCGCCCGGTCACGTTGCTGCGCCTCTTGAAGCTCATCCGCTTCGCCCGTGAGTCGATCGAGTTCCTGTTGCATGGCGGCGCTGCCGTCCGGTCCGCAGGCGTTGGCGTGTCGAGTGTGTCTCGCATCGATACGGGCCTGAATCAGGCTGAGCGTCGGATCTCGGAACGAGGACAGCGACAGATGTGCCTCCGGAAAATGCGCGACGAGGTACTCCTCGAGCAGGCCAAGATCCCGGGCGTAGGTCTCCCCCTCCTCCGCCATCGACCGCAGAAGGTACGGCTTGCCTGACTGAAGGAGGTGCCAGTCATCGACCGCGAGTACGCTCGCGTGGATGCACAGCCGAGGGTGCCACCAGAGCGCGATCGCGAGATTGTAGTGAATCCCACCGATCCGCTCGAAGCCCTGGGACTCGAATTCGCTAGCGCAGGCGTCGTGGGTCATGACGGTCTTCATGGTCCAGCGTGTGCTCGAGCCGGGACAGGCGTTGCGCCAGGCGGACGCGCATTATCCACGAGATCAGGTCCGCCATGGCTCCGCCCTCTCGTGTGCTGAGTTCAAGGAACTTCAGTTCGGCGTTGAACAGCGCGATGAGGCGATCGTGAGTAAGCTTCGCGTCGATCTGGCGGTCCTGACGTGCCACTCTCTGTTCGAGGCCGATCAGGCAGCGCTCGCAGACGCTTACCACCTTGTCGGCGAATCCGACCATGCAGTACGCGCAGAAGCGGCGCCGACATGCGGCGCAGGTTGCTTGGCACTCGACGCAAGTTTCCCGTTCGCAGCGCGGGCACACACCGCGGTAGTCCGCAAGCTTCTCGACCGGACGTTGGCACGCCTCGCAATTGGCCACGCCGATCGCTTGGACTTCCTCGACGGTTCCATCCTCGTAGTCCGTCAGTTGCTCACGCTTAACGGCGCGGACACCGCCGCGCCAGTCGATCTGATAGAGAGTTCGAAAGATGCGTCTCATGATCGTGATCCTCCCCGATGATCCGACGGGCGCGGCCGGATCGCGGCGTGGTGATCGTGCCTAGGCGTCGCCCCCAGAACCGTCACCAAAGCCGTCGAATCCACTCACATCGAAGTCGCCCGCGCCCCATCCGTCGGCGTTGCCGTCGGCGATCGACTCGAAGAAGGAGAAGGCTGCCGGCGCTGCGGTCTCGTCGGCGACCAGCGTGCCCAGGGACTCGTCATAGACGTAAGCCTGCGAGGCCCCTGGATCGTCGGCTTCCTGGACCGGATCGCCGTACCAGGGCGGAGCCGGATCGTCGAGCGCGGTTCTTCCACGGTCCGTCGAAGGCGCAAATCGATCACGGTTTTCCACGCCTGACTCCTCCGGTGGGCTCAGTGACTCGAAGATGCGCCGTCCCTCTTGATCCGAGGTGTCCTGGAGCAGCTGGAAGCTGCCGTCCGCAGCATCGATGGCCGCCTCGCACAGGTCGCATCGGCGCGGACGCACACTCGTGAGCACACCGGCAACAAGTGCGGCGGGCACGAGGAGTACGGCGCCGGTCACGGCCGCTGCCAGCGCACCCAGCGCTCCGGCGGCAACCGGCCACGCCGGAAACGGCCACTCCGACACCGGCTCCGGTCCGGCGATTCGTTCGCGGCAGTCTCGACAGACGTTCATGGTTTCGGCCTCCGGGTGCCGGTACGGCGACTTCGAGGCTCGCTCAGAGGCCGAGTTGGGCGGCGGGCCGGCGGATTCAGCCAACCCCGACAATTTGAGATCAGCACCGCCGTGATTACTGCGGTGAACAACAGGGCGTGGCCCCAACCCAGATTCGGGGCGGCCACGCGCTCAAAGAAAAGGCAACCGCCGAGCGTTCCGACGAGGATCGGGAGCGCATATCGAAGAACGCGGACGGCTAGCAAGAGGGCAAGCAGTCTTTCCATCGATCTACTCCTTGTGTTATGACACCATGTCCCAGTTCCTCTTCGCAATCGAAGTCGTCGGTTCCCGTGGCCACGCCGCGGTCCGCCACCCGACCACCCACCACGCGCGTCGTTGTCGTTCGCCCCCCACCACCAGCCGCGCGGAAGCGCTCGACGATCGACTCGATCAGCTCCTGCACGTTCACGGTACGTCCTCACCGCTGCAGACAGGACATGCAGGCTGCTGAGGTACTGCCCACGCACAATCCTCCCCATCGCCAGAAAGAAACACGCGCCGGAAGTTCCAGGACCGCGGCCGCTCCATGAGCAAGCTGTCGATCGCGTATGTCGCGAAACCAGCAACCGACAGCAGAACATCGAGCGTTGCCGGGGCCCCTGGACACGGCCGGCGGCCCTCCTCACCCAGGCGTACAAGATCAGGCAGCACACAGCACAAACACGCCGCACCGGGCTTATACACAAAGACGTACCCGTTATCCGCGTCCGGTGACACGGCAATGAACACTGCTGGCTTCCTCGCCGCAGCGCACCATCGCATCACGGCCAGACGCGCGGCATGGTCATCGACCCCGACCACAACCAGATCAACTGCAGGCATTATCTCCAATGCGACGAGTTCCTCGAACCGCAGTGGATACGCGGTCAGGCGCGTCCCGCAGAATCCTTGAGCCCGCAGATTGCGCGCGAGCCGCACGGCCTTGTTCTTGCCCACGTCACGCGCGCCAAAGAGCTGTCGCGACAAGTTGGACAACTCAACGGCATCGCCATCGCAGACGTGCAGCGTTCCGATGCCTTTCCGCACAAGCCCACACGCAAGCCAGCTGATGATCCCACCGGCACCGATCGTGAACGCGCGTGCCGCGGACAACGTCTTCTGCGAAAATCCTGGCACGCGATCATGACGCGCCGTAACGCCAGCTCTACCCCGCGCACGCGGCCGCACGGTCTGACACCGAAAATGCTTCGCTGGTATCCAGTTTGAAAACACGATCACCCTCCTTCGATATGCCGCTCCCAAACACCTCGACGGTGAAACACCGCCGGTGACTAAAGAACCGCGCGAACCCATCCCGGGAGAAGATGCAGCCGATCACCGGGAAGCCGCCCTGCTCAAACCGCGCGTGCGTCGCATGATCCGTCGACGATGGATGTGTCGCGGACGCCCCGAAGCCAGGATGGCTGTGCGCGATCAGCGCGATCCGGTGGCCGAATTGATCCGCGGTAACGCAGGCTGCGTGCGTCGCGGCGTGATCACCTGTTGCACCCGCCACTGATTGGTGGGCCAGCGGGAACATAATGCTCCTCGTCAGGTAGAATGCCCGGTCGGCTTCGATCGCTGTGGCAAAATGAAGTGATTCCTCCGGCGTTTCGGTCGTGGCGCGATAACTGTCCCAGAGGAACCACGAACTGACCACGTAGCGCGGGACTCCGGGCCGCCGCACAGGCTGCGCCGCCCCTTCTCGCTGCGGCCGCACACAGGTGTACGGGAGCGGGGTGTTCAGCAGGCGCCACCCCAACCGCATCCCCTGCCACAAGCTGGACGGAAGACCGTGCGCTGTTCGATAGACAGCCCGACAGAGACACCGTTCTGCTATGCTCTGGTTCATCAGCGTGCTCCTGCCAACGACGCCTCGATGATTAACAACCCGCTGTCAACGTCATTTGGCCGTCGCGCAAAATGAACGCGATACCACCCCCTGGACGTACTCGACCCCTCATCGTCAGTGAAGCACATACCATGCGGGCCATTGAGGATGCGGTCCGGCGGATCGTGTACGTAGTAGGCGAGGCCACCTGCAAAGTCGTAACGTATCTTCCCTTGCCAGCTGCCGCGCCGCGTTCGGTAGTAGCCTGTTGCGGTCCTCCCACGCCGTCGCCATCCCTTTCGTCTGAAATGCGAATCGGCAGAGGGGCGTACAACTGACGTTCCGGGACGCTGCCGCCCGCCCTGCACCAGCGCATTCCCTGCCGGTGAAAGCACGCGCGCACGATTTGACTTCGGGAACGGCCAGATCCCGGCGACCCACGTACGACACCACGCCGCGATCACCGTCAACACTCGTCGCATTGCCCCACCTCCGCCGGCGACGATGCCTCTAGCTTCTCGCCATCCTTGATCGCGCCGTAAATCGGTTCATCCGCCCCAAAGAACCCATCCGCGCCCGGCTTCTTTAGCCAATATCCATGCAGGCCGAGATGGCTGGTGACGTCACGCACTGTCGCTCCCGGTGCTACCTCGACGTTCCGTGAGGCCTTGTCCCCGGCGCCGGGAACGTACACGATGATGTCTTTGCTCTTTTCGTCGTTCATGTTCGATCTCCGTCGTGTTCCTCTGTTCTCTACAGCTGTACGGCTTCTCACCTCCGAGCGATTACCCAACGGCCGGCTCACTTCCGCTGTCCGACCTCTTCGCCGCGAGGGCCTGTTTGACCAACGCCACCACTGCGTCGGCCTTCGTGTGGTCCGCTCGCACCTTACGACCGTTGCGCGTGACCGTCTTCTTGCCCATCCTGATGGCGGCAATCGCGACCTCGATGTCAGTCTGCTCATCAAGCTTGACCACGATGGCTCCCGCACGAGTTGCTCGCTTGTCGATTTCGGGTCTCCTCGTGTACTTATTCACACGCCACTCGCTCAGCGTGCTAACCGCGCGACTGGCGCAAGACTTAAAAAGGCGTGCGCCACATACTCAACTATGGACCGCGAACGCTACGATCCCCGACACGGGCCGCACCTCATCCGAGACGACTTCTACGCAGCGAAGGACCCGTACGTGACGAGCGAACTTGCCCGCGTATACGCAGATCCGTGTCCTGAACTCCTGCGCTATCCTGTACGCATGCCCTCGCCCAAGCGCTATCAGCTGTAGCGAGCGAGGCCGAGCATGAAGCCGGCACGGTGGCGGCACGCGCAACCTACACACCACCCCAGTAGTGACGGGGCAACGGATAACGGCAGTCTGCGCAACCGACTGACTCCTCATATCGCTCCGACTGACACCGCGGACATCGCGGCACTTTGCTGCTTGCCTGGATCTCGGGCAGGGTCTCAACGCGCCGGCCACGGCCGTCGACGTGCCGCTTGCGGTCCAGGCCATCTGCAGTCATTGCATGCCTCCCACGCAGAACTTCTTAACGCATCGCCCATCTCGTACGGGCGTTCTCAGCACGGCACGTGTCAGCGCCGTTCAAGACCTCGTTACTTGACACGTACCTGCAACCTCTCGCACAAGCATGTCACGCGCATACCTGTTTAGTGCTCGAACACAGCCTACTACGCAGCACCTCGGATTTCCTTCCACCTAGAGAGCCAGAAACGCCACAAGCTTTTTAAGCTCGGTTCACGTTTACTACTGATGACAAGGTACGAAAGTGGTCCGAATCGCCACGGCATCGCCGCTGTGATGATCGACGGTTACGCGCCGCCGCCTGCAGCATTCGACGCCTTACCGTGGCCGGACATTCGCAAGATGGCCAGAATGGACCAACGTCACTGGCGAAACAGAGTGAAGGGGCACCTGCCCCGACTTCGGCAGAGGTTCGTGGAGAGCGAATACCTGACAGCCTACAGAAACACGGTCGAAGGTTACGTCAGCGGCCTCCAACGCTCCGAAGTTGACGATGTCGCGGAAAAGTTGCCTTCGGCGCAATCCGCCCTGTACGTGGGTTTCGCGACAGGCTATTCGCAGTGCAGCTTGGAGTCGCAATCAGGAAGCGGCCTCATCAGACCGGAGACCTACAAGGAGCACTTCCAGCGGTTACACGCAGAATACAAACATGATCGCCAGGAACAGCGCGCACACTACATCCAGAATGTCATTCTGTATTCGGCAACCGATATGAGCGTACAGGAGATCTTGCGTTTCTGTGACCAGTGGGTTGACGATCTCTCGTTTCGTGAAAAGCACCGTCGTGAATACGTCCGCCAGGATGCGTTCGCGGAGACATGGTCCGCAATCCTCATGGACATGTGCGACCTTCACGAAGGCTGCTCCTTCTATCGTCCCCTATATGCGCAGTTGGGACTCTCCGTCAGCCCAGAGCCCGAAGACCCGCTGGAGCGTCCTTCGCCAGTCGGATGATAAGAACGCGTGAGCAGCCGACGTACCTGTAGCCACCGTCCGAGCTCTCGATCTCCTTAGATAACGGCGTCCCAGCAGCTTGCCGGATATCAGAAATCCATCGCCAGGCGACCCTCTCGTCCGTAGACTTGTAGCTCCGTTCCTTGCCGCAGGCTTGCACTAACTGGCTATGTCGAACGCGCTGCCCATGGAACTCCACAAGGCAACGCAACACGGCCGTCGGGCGTCGGCCCAGTTGGATAGGACACGCATCGACGAACACCTCACGCTGTGAATCATCGATCCAGATATGGAAGCCCGACGGTGAGTGCTGTTTCTTGAACTCGACAACCTGGTCGAGACGCAACTCTGGCAGCGTCTCCGTCGCCATGATGACTGTGAATGCTTCACCAGCTCGATGATCGCGACGCGCGCACTTCGTGTTGGGTTCGGTGGCAGCCGGGGAACCAGGGGCGTCCGACATCGCGTCCAACATGCGAAAACAGAATGCAGGAACCTCCGCCACGAGACACCGCTTGAGACTGTCTCCGGCGCCGAAGCTCTGGGCATACTTCGCCACCGTGGCTCGCGCACCAACCGCCGTACTGGAGCCGCCAGCATCCCACAGCTCAAGCATGCTCGCAACAGCAGTAAGCATCGCAATAGGCATCTCCGCAGACGCCGTTTGCGCGAATCCCAGGCCTTGAGGTGCAGCAATGTCAAGCGGTGCAATTGTCTCCCCGCGTGAAGCGTCCTCAACCCAGACCTTGAAGATAGGATCTAGGGCCGACCACATGTCGTTGAACAAGTCAGCCTCATCGGGACACAGAACGGTTGCCAGTTCATTGACGAACGGCTTGGTACTCCCAAGGAAGGCAGATTCGTGCATAGACACCTCCCACGCAGGACGGAGACGTGGCACTCACTTAGGAGCCGACGGCACTTCCACACCTACCTGAGGATTGTCGTCCATCGGGTATTGTTCCAGCCAACGGATCCGCTGCGCGACGTCCGGATAGGCATACGCCAGCCAGCCAGCCTCGAAGAGTATATCGAACGCATGGAACGACGGCCACCAGTCAGGGCGCAACGTATCATGCGCACGCTTCTCTGGCGAGAGGCCAGCCCGATTGCGCTCTGACGCCAGCCGTAGAGCTGAAACGAGTACGGTGATGGATCCGCTTCGTCGAGCGGCAAAGCGGTCGGCTTCCTTCTCCTGCGCATAAAGATCCCGCGGTAGATCGAGAAACCGGAATGCCCAAGGAGCGAGCAAGCCGACGAGATCACGAAACGCGTCTCGCTTCAACTGCGAGGCGTGGTAGACTTCATGCCAGAGAACCGCGTCAAGTTCCTCGCCTTTTAAGCGTCGCATGGCGCCGATGGATACCCAGAGTACCGCCTCTCTTCGAAAAACGCCGCCAACGTCGATCTCTACAGAGATGCGAGTGTCGGGAAGCGGCGCGATTACGACTGGGATTCGTTCAAGACTTAGCTGGAGCGCATTGACCACATCGATCGACAATCCGAGTTCCTCTGGGCGTTGTGCTAGTCGCCGCCCTAGCACCCGCCGCGTCCTCCGTCGAAGCATCGCGTTTCCTGCTGAAAGCCACGTGAGGGCGAACGGGACCCCCATGATACATGCAACTACGATTGCCTGGATCGCGGCAGATCGGGCCGTCAACGGAACGAGGATGGGCCAGCGCCACGACTGCGACGAGTATCGGCTGCTGTCCACGACGGCGGCGGTCGCATCACATACGGTCGAGATCAAGTAAGCTGCGGACGCAACGCATAGTACTGAGAAAAATGCCCAGTTAGCAAGAGTCCAGCGACACAGGCTGACAAGAGCGCGATCCGGGCTGCCGTTGGCGCGCGGAGCACCTCGCTCCTCATAGCGAGTAGACGGCGGATCGAACTCTCGATGGTCCTTGGCGATTCCCGTGATCCTTGATGCTAAGCGGAATGTCGCCGCCATGCACATCACTTGCCCAAACAACACCGTCCACGTTGCCCCGGTTTGCAGGATACGGAAAGCGCTCGGCAGCCTCGGCGGGGATGATTCTGCGTCCACGGCCGCTCCGCTAAACCGTATCAGCCAGAACAGGGCAGGCAGACTAATCGCTACCCACCACACCGTGTACACCCCAAAGAACTTCGCCTTCCACTGGAACCTGTGCGCGAGTTTGTACGCAGCCGCCAGCCATCCAGAAATCAGCAGACCTGGAACAGCTGCCCAAAGCACTAGAAGTCCGACAATCGTCCCGGCGGGGTAGCGTACATGAAGTGCGACAAAGAACGCGAGGCTATGGTGTCTCGTCTCGGCGGAATCCGACGCGGGTGTCATGAGGTAGACAAGAAAACTCGTGCTCAGCCAAAGCGACCCGATAACGGCCAGACACAAGAAGACGAGTTTCCTGAGGCCATAGTCTCGTCGGCGCTCCGCGGCTGAGTCGTCAGTTTCATGTGAAGGTGTGCCATCAGGATCCATCCGCTCCCAAAGCGCAGCCTCCAGCCGTCTTCGGTGCTCTTCCCCCCGATGGATCTTCAAGACCATTCGCGTGAGAATCCAACATGCGAACGCACCACTGGCGACGAATACTAGGTCAGCCGCCGCCCGGTTGGCCAGTAGTTCGGGCCTACGCCCTGTCGCATAGATGAACGCTAGGACAAGGACCGGCGCAGTGCTGGTGAGGAACCAAGTTACTGATCGTGCTAGGTCGGCGACTTGGCCGGGAAAGTTGATGACGAGTTCGGTTGTGTCCTGAGCACACGGCGCGAAGTGGATTCGTACGCGCGACAGCGACAGTTCGCGGAGGTGGTCTCTGCGGCCGTAAACAGCTTCGATGACGTGGTTTTCGTCTCTTGTGCGTGCAATGACGTAGTCATGTTCGGCGAGGAACCGCCGACACTCCGATGCACACCAAGCTAAGTTGCGCTCAACGAACCGGGTTGACACCGCACCGCCTCCGTCAGCCGGCAACCACCAAGTGGCAGGCGGTTCCCCGAGGCAAACCTCTGAGCCGCTAGACTTCTTCCGCCCGATCCGCATCAGGCATAAGCGCAGCCCGCGCGAGGAACTCGATGACCTCTTGTGCCCGCTCATGCTCCGGAAAGCGACGACACGCGTCCTGCCATACCGTGAACGCTCGTTCCTGATCGCCGCTGTTCCAAATGATTCCGCCCAGGTTGAACCACGCATCAGCGTACGATTCATCGAGTTCGATCGCTCTTTCATATGACGCGATCGCGTAGTCCGTTTGACCGAGACCCTCATAGCACAACGCGACCTGAAACCAGCTGAGCGCGTCTGGTTGGTGCTGCTTGGCAGCCTCCAGGATCCACGGCAACGCCTCTTCGAACTGACCAAGAGCCGTCAGGCTGACACCGAGGCAGTAGCCGAACTGGCTCGGGTCCTTCGCTACGGCCAATCGAAAGAAGTCCGCCGCTTCCCCCCAGTTCCCTTCGTCCTGGCAAAGATGCCCGACCCGATCCTCCACCAGGCCGCCGTCGCTCAACCCCAACTCAAGCGCCTTCTCAAGCGCACGTCGTCCCTCACGCCTCGGCTCCTCACTATCTGTGCTTCTACACACATCCCAATAAGCGTACCCAAGTTCGCACCATGCCTCTTCGACGTCAGCGTGCCCGTCCAAAAACCGGTGCCAGAACTGGATTGCGTCAGGCAACCACGTCAGCGATTGCCTCCGGGCCAGACTGTAGAGCCGCGCGGCAATCATCCACGCCCACTTCGGTTCTGGGTCGAGCGATAACGCATCCTCTACACACGCGATCCCTTCAGCGAAACGGCCGAGGTTGGTGTAGATGTGCGCCTTCCACGCCAGGACGGCCGCGGACATGCCATGTGGGATCCGCGTGACCGCGATACGGTTCAACCAGGCGAGGGCGACGTCGAGATCGCCGCCCTCTTGGATGGTGAGCGTGGCCAATGAGTAAAGGGCCTGCGGCAGCTTAGGCTTGATCGCGATGGCTCGCTCCAGGCAGTGCCGTGCCGCGTCCAGGTTATCCTGAGCGCAGTGCACGGCCGCGAGGTTCTTCCAACATTCGGCAAACGCAGGCTGTTCGTCCAGTGCGGCCTGGTACTGCTCAATCGCCTCGCCGAAGCGTTGCAGCACAGCTAACGCGTTCCCGATGTCGTATTTGAGATCGGCAGAACGTTCCGGCGCTTCGTCCAGTAACCGCTCCCAGAACCGGATCGCGTCGGTGACTCGTCGCGGATCAACCTCCACTCCGTTGATGCCGAGGTTTACTTCAGCGGCGAAGACGATTCCGATGACCTGCGGATCGTCGAGGTACTCACGCTCAGATTCCTCCGCGAGGACACGAATACTGACGTCGTCTCCACGGGAATCGAGTTCCATGAGGAGTCGCCGAAAGCCGTCCAGGGTACCAGGCATCGACGGAAGGGGGCCTGCGGGCGGAGGAGGGCCAAGCACAGGTTGTTGGGGCGGCGTGTGCACACGGCGAAAACAGCGCGCATACTCCATCAGGAAACTGGCTCGGACCTGGGCCGTGAGTTCCTCGATCGAGCGGACCGGTGCGCATCTAAAGACCTCGGCTTCGACCTCAGTGATAAACGCGACCTGCGGTTTCTCCGGCGACGCGGCCTTCAACTTGAAAGCGAACACCGGGAGGTCCAGCTCACGCGCATGACGATACTCCTGATGCGTAAACGACAGTCCATTTGCGAGTTCCGTGCCGTACTGGTCACCCAACAGAAGAACGAGCGCGTCAGATTCCTCGATGCGTTGCAGGCACTCGGTGAGCGGATCGTTGGGTGATGATGGACACGTTTCGAAGCGTACCCCGTCGATCTCAAGCGCAGATAGCGCGCTTTCGATGGCCTCACGCTCCACCGCAAGGTCCGCTGTGCTGGAGATAAACGCGATCAGGCGTTTGGGAACCACTAGGTTGCCCCTCGTCCACACGGCGATCGCACGCCACGCCGGCGGAAGCCTCCGAGAGCTCCGTCGTCGCGAAGCCAGTTGCTGCCTACCAACACGAGCGCCAACGTAGTAGGCGAGAACCGAGTGGTCAATCTCGGGTACAGCACGAAACGAGGGCTTGGTCCCCACCCATCCTAAGTGCACGGTGAATCGATGGCCGGTCGCCAGTCGCTCCAGGCGGAACGGAGAGCATTGGCTTCGTCCTTTGGAAGGTACCAGCACGGGAAAACCGACCTTCCGCGCGCTTTCTGGCCAGACACGACGCGGCGCACATCGTCAACAACGCGACTTGCCCTGACAACGAACGCCTCGAACCGGTGGCAGCCCACCAATCTGCGTACAAAGACGAAGAATGTGTCTCGACCGGCGGGACAGTTCTCGGGCTTCGATGTCGGCCAGAAGGAAACACAGTCCTGCGATGTCTTGACCTGCAAGATTGCATGAGCACCGGTTTCCGGATCCGTAACGAGGATATCGATGCCGCGCGTGTTCTTGATCGTTGGCAAGGCGATGAGCCCACGCATGCTGAGTTCGCTTGCCACATGGAACACCCCCGCACTCCCCACGAACGTCTTGTCGAGTCGCTTGGTCTTACCAGCCACTGGGAGGCCCTCCATCAGCGTGCCGAAACCGCTCAAGCACTCTTGCCCGCGGAGCGGGTGTGGCAACAGTGCAATCGCATCTCGATATCATAACGAAGGGACTTGGTCAGGGCACGCCAAAGTCGCGAAGGCCAAGCACTACTCGCCGCCGCAAGTGCGGGCGATCCGACGAGCCGTGCGGGGCCGAGGGTGCCCCGCGAATCCGCAGAAGGAGCCTCGCTTCTCGCTCCTCCCGCCGTCGGTCAGTGACGGCAATCCAGGTCCGGGACGCGTCCGGGCCTTTCGGGCGATCCGCAAACCAAGCGACTTCAAAGACCCGCCTGGGCATCCCGCACCAACTCCGCCTCGAAGTTCCCCAGCCGCAGCGCCTGCACGTCTAGCGTCTTGAGTCGCACCAACGCTCGATCCAGATCGTCCGTCTCGCCGAGCGCTGGCTGAATCCTCTCGACGACCTGAGGTGGCACGCCATACTCATCCAGTGCAGCGGTAACCGGGTTCCGGAACGAACACTCGACCTGTGCCGCAAACGCGCTGTAGTCCCCTGTGGGCAACCCTTGTCGCCCAAGTACCGACGCCTGTATCCGGGAGAGCGCCATCAAGTAGCGTGGCATCTCAAAACCCGCCCAAGTCCGCTCAAACGCAAGGACCCGCTCGACCGCCTCGTCCGGCGACTTCGCTGCGTATTTGCCCGGAGTCAACTCATCGCGAATCCGCTTCGCGGCACTTGGCGTCTTACGAAGTTGCCACGTCTTCATCGCAAGTTGGCTTCCAGATCGTACTCCGCCTCGTCGTTTAGCATCCACCAGGTGTTTCCAAATCAACTCGCATGCAGCCTTGAGTTGTTGGTATTCCGGGAACTTCCGCCATGATAGCCGACGGGACATCACGTGCGCGTCGTCCCCGATCGCTTTCGCTAGGCCAATCTGCGCCTCAGGGTCGATCGTCGAGTTCTCACGAATGATGCTCATCGGCAGAACCTCCTGGTCTGCGATCTTGCGTACGCGGTCTAGCGCGGCAGGCCTAAGGTCAGGCGTGTCGATCTGTACAAGCAAGCTCCCAGGAACATCTTCTCCTTGAGTGAATACCGGAAACTCGACAAAGGGCAGGCGATGTTCCGGCGGTTCGTGGAACAGGAATACGCGGCCGACATAGTGCTCGAACATTCGGCCTGATCTACCCCTTATGTTGTTGAACGTAAAGAAATCGTAGTCCTTAGTACCTATCTTCTTGTCGAAGACGACTACGTTCTTCGCTTTGGTGTTTACACCCTCGATCAGGGTCGAAGTGCAAATCAGGAACCGCAGGCGCAACTCATTGAACATCCGCACAACGTACTGGGCAAGTGAGCGGGGCAGGCGCCCGTGGTGAACGCCGATGCCACGTACAAGCGCCTGGCCGAACACCCAGTCCGGATGATATGAGCTCCCCGTCCATTCGGCCGCCGGCTTCAAGGATGGTGTATCAACGCCGACGCCGGCGGCAAGCAGCGCACGAGCCGCTGCGTTTACACGTGCTGGCGATTTGCAGTACACCAACGTCGGCTCATTGAGTGTCTTCGCAAGTGTGACCAGCCGTTCCAGATCGTGCCCGCGCCCTGCAACTCTCTCCTGGTCGGCTACGACCGTGTTGTAGCGTGTGGGGTAGAAGTAGCACCGGAACTCCTCCTCAAGGCCGTGCGGAATCGTCTCGATGCTCGGCCCCAGAAGGTAGAATTGCCCGTCGCCTTGTCTCAGCTTGTAGAATGCGTGGTTTAGCGCCACCGTTCGCGTCGTATCTTCGCTCATGGCGCCGAGTTTGTAGAACTCGTCGATGACGAAGAACTCGATCCGCGGGAACGCTTCGTAGGCGACGGCTCGCTCCGCCGTGAACACGAAGATGTTCTTTTCCGCCGGCTCTTGCGAGAGATGAGTGACGATCTTGTAGGCACCGGAAAACTGCCTCGACAGCCGACGGCGCGTCTCGTCGATAAGCGCCAAAGTTGGGACGATTACGGCGATGTTTTTGAAACGGCGCGTCGCGATCATGGCATCGATGATGCGGCTCTTGCCGAAGCTCGTTGGGGCGCTGAGGATAACACTGTCCCCGTCGAGGAGCCGCCTGTACACATCTGCTTGTTCTCGATGAAACACGAGATTCTCGGACATGTTCAGGGGCC
Source organism: Phycisphaerae bacterium (assembly GCA_029260055.1). Taxonomy (GTDB): domain Bacteria; phylum Planctomycetota; class Phycisphaerae; order UBA1845; family UBA1845; genus JADFOB01. The sequence continues at coordinate 8,510 of JAJDDX010000418.1, read as the reverse complement.
GATGAAACTCGTAGGCCACACTATCTCGAAAATCGAGGGCCTCCGGATCTGCGTACGGAAACAGCCCGATGGCTCTCGTCAGTCCGTCGAGGATTGGGGTGCAGTGACCAAACTCGTTGCGGCGTTCCAGAGCACGAAGAACCATCTCCCGGCCGGTCACCTCCTGCTTCTTGTCGTTGATGAGTGCAGAAATGCTCTTTAGAACGGCAAACGCGCTATCCGTGACAGCCGTCGCACTTCGCAGAGTCCTTCGAAGCTCATCGGTACTCAAAGTGCCTGCCATGTCTTCAGTCTCTGATCCAGTCCCTTGACAAGTTCCGCTTTGCTCTCAAGCGGAAGCAGGAAGAGGTGAATACGCACCTCCGTTGGAAGCGCCTTGTTGCTGAACGTTGCATGATACCGCCGGATCTCCGCCTCGAAGTTCTCGCAGTATGCCTCGTCGCATGACGTGCTTGAGCCAACGCAGGCGCTGTCGTATGTCAGCAAGACAGGAATACAGGCGCGCCGGAAGACCTCATCTAACGACGTATTCGGTGACAGTAGTCTTCTGAGGGTCTCAGCGTGCGGCCAATCAGGATCGATCTTGCCTGTGATAAGCAGAAACTCGTTTCGGAGGTAGTCGATGCCTGTGTGCTTTTCTAGCTCAACGACGACGTCGCGAATCGCCGCGTCGATCTTCGCGTAGAACTTCGCCTCGCCAAGCCAGAGTTCGAGTTCATCAGGTGGACCTACGACGTGGACCGCGTCGAAACCCTTGACCGTTTCGTTGCGGGCTGTCTTGTAGTAGATCTTGGAAACTGCCGGCAACGAGTCGAATACTTGCCGTACCGCCGCGTGTAAAAACAGCTCTCCAAACTCACCCCGGTTACGGAACTTCTTCGACTCATAGACCGTTGCAGCGGCTCGGCGAAGCTGAGCGACTGCGTTCTCGCCGCGGATCGTGTTGTACTCGGCCGGGCTGAGCGCGAACTCCGGCAGCCACTCCATGATGTGCCTCACGAATTGTGAGGACCGCCATGCTTCGCGTTCGTACCCCACGCACAGGCCTGAGACCGATGGCTGATGCGTGAGATCGTGAACACGGATCGTCAAGAATCGCTCTGGCGTTGGAAGGCTGCGGTCCGTCATAGGGCGTCCAGCGAGGATCTCCCGTAGTCCTGATGCGGTGCCAAGGGTGCAGGCACCAGCCGCAAACCAGAATCGGACGCCGGATGTGGACCCAGCGCCGCAGGCTGCGCCGCAACGGGCGCTCGCCAGTTCAGATTCTATGACACATGCGCACGCAGGCAAGAGCGCAGGCGCCTTGCGAAACCTGTGCATCTCTGCGCACAACCTCCCCACTAATCCCGCATTGTGGCAAACGGCGATTCTTCACGCATCAGGGAAAACACTGATATGCGGACGGCCCCGACCGGGCAGGCGCGGCAGCAGGGCATCTGTCCTTCGGATGACGCCAAGAATATGTGGTCGACTCCGGATTTGGGCACAACCAACGCCTTCGCCAGCGACCTGAGTATGGTCATCATGGTGGAGTGATGCTCTCTCCAGAGTCCTACTGAACTGTGATCCGCTTCTTTTGATCCGTTGATCATACCCGCGTATGATAGTGATTGAGTTTCGAGAATCACCGCATAACCCTCAAGCTCGACCGATCCCTGCTTGGGCTGGCATCTGGATCGTTGCGCGGGTGCGCGTGGCGAGGAGACTGGACCTCGATGAAGTTCACGATCTACGTACTGAGTCCTGCCGTTAGCAGGTTCGAGGATGCACTGTCATCTACTAAGCTAGGGGGCATGGCTGGATACAAGGAGGTCGAGCTTTCCGAAATCGGTTTTGAAGCCAAGGCATACATTCAAAGAGATTACGAAACCGAACCACGCTGGTATGACGCGGTCAGGGAGCACTGTCCGCTGACGCCACCGCCAAAGAACGTGTCGAACTCGCTTGTCGTGGTCGTCAGAACGAAATCGAGACGGTACTGCGCCGTTGCGTTCGGCCAGGGCCACCATGCGCTCAACCGGAAACGGATCGTGAAGGAGTATGGACGGGAGGTTGCCGAGCGAATATTGAATCCCGCCAAGATCAAGGCCGTCGATTCCAAGGGAATTGGCCCGGGGGCCCTGCAACGACGCACCGTCGCACCTATGCCAGGCGATCTTGCCGAGCTCACGCTCAATCCTAATCGGGACCGGATTCGGCGACTGACGGGCGCATCCTCGGACAAGTCGCTGGGCAAACGCATAATCGGCTCGACACCACTTGCGGTGGACGGTGATCTGCTCTTTGCAGACCTCGGTGATATCTGCGAAGCGATCCTGAAACGCCATACGAAGGCGCGTAATCGCCGCTTCGCCGCGTATGATCCGTTCGACAAGGTCGAGGATGTCGGCGTGATTGCAGCGCTAACGAAGAAGCTGGATTCGGCAATCAAGATGAAGCCCACACAGGTCGGCGTGCTTACCGCCAGTATCGAGGACTGGGATCGAATTGCTCACGTGTCCACACGCGTGGGGTCGGGAGCGTGGCAACCGTGTGACGACTTTGATGTCCCATCAATCGCCAAGGCGTTAGCGAAAGTGCGGGCCGGGCCCACCATGGCAGCTGAGGCCGCTGTTAGGGCAGTCGACTCCGAGGGGAACGTCGTATTCTCGGAGAGACTAATCGACCTTGTGGTGTTCGAAGTGGTCCAGGCGCGAAAACCATACGCCCTGTCGGATGGCGATTGGTTCCTGATGGATCAGGAGTTCAAGGATCGCATCGAGAGTCAAGTGAAGGAACTCGAAGTGAAGCGCGATTCGTCGTTTCTCCTGCCGTGGGATTTGAAGAAACACGGGACCGAGCTGAAATACAACCGTGCTGTTGCCGACGCAAAGGGGAGCGGCTTCCTGTGCCTCGATCAAGACGAAGTCGTTACGCCGTCCAGCGGGAGCATCGAGGCTTGCGATCTGTTGACGATCGATGGCACGTTCATTCACGTCAAGCGCTGGGACGGCTCGCAGAAGCTGAGTGCACATGCAAAACAGGGTGCGAACGCAGGGCATGTGATGCGAAACAACCAGGAGTTTCGCGACGGGTTGTTGAACAAGCTGCCTGATGCATGGCGGAAGAAGAAGCCATGGAAGGGCTTTAGCGCAGGGTTTTCGGCGAGGAACCACACGGTTGTGATCGCGATCGCCGACGCAGCGCACCGCACGATCCCCGATGACTTGCCGGTCTTCAGTAAGATGACCTTGATGGAAGAGGCAAGAGCACTTCGATCCGAGAACTACGATGTTGCGGTCTATCACATCCCCCTGACAGGAAAGACAGTGGCCAAGAGTGCGAAGAAGAGAAAGAAGGCAGCCAAGGGCAAGTGACAGGGGCCGAGAGCCCACCTGGAAACCGGTTTGGAGTGCCCCCGGCGGTATCGATGACGAGTCTCGACCCAGTTTCGTGGCAGCCTACGGGGTGGATTGACGATGTGAACCCAACGGTAGTCCAGGGGCCGGCAGCCGGGATTCCCGAATGGCGAAGCCTCGGCGCCTCCTTTCTGAAAACAATCCACCACACCTTGCACAATACTCGATAAAGAAGACCCGACCGACGCATGTGTCCGGCCGGGGCCACCCGCGGGCAGACGTAGCCACTGCCGCCCGCGTACGTTGAATAATCATGATAGCGGCGCTGCAAACGGCCGACAATCAGCGACGCAGAATCGAAACATCACGACTGGATTCACACTGGCTCCGGCAGTGATGAACTACCGGAGAGTCTCGGTGGAACAGCCCCGGGTCGGTTTGCTCGCGCGGAGCCCCCCCAGGGGCCCGCGTTCCTCACCGTTATCGTGGCAACTTCCGGAACAGATCCTGCGTGCAAGGTGGCATGACCTTCGACCAGAGGGATTCCAGGTAGCCGGGTGCTTGTCCCGTCGTCATCTCCGCCCGCCTACCGGCTAGCTGCCAGATCACGGTGCCGGCGCGATCCACGCAACTCGCCCGGAATTCCACCTCGTCGTGGTCACCGGTCTTGTTCCCGAGAACCACGGCGGCGTGCTCCGCAGCCAGAACCTCTCCAAGGACGACGGCATCCGCTCCTGTCTCTCGGCACACGAGTTCGACGAAGTTCGATTGCCGCCGTAATGGACGACTGCTGCGCCGGTGCTTCTTGAAAAGGAGCGAATCCACGGAGTCCGGAGTGATCGTACTGTAGCGGCCACGAAGCGCGACAGCGAGGGCACGGGCCGAGTGCAGGCCTTCGCTGCAGCGTGAGGCGAACGGCGGAATCGCCACAGTACGGATCTGCCGGTGGGGATAGCCACTGGTGACCCGCGCCGACCCGTAGCCCGGCCGTGTCGTCCCGATGCCACCGGGGCGTGCACACCCCCAAAACGCGACGGTCGCCAGAATCGAGACAAGGATGAGTTGAGTATACTCCCGGGTAAGCACGATCGTTCTCCCGATTCGCGTCCAGTAGAAGGCGCCGACCTATCTGTACTCGACGGTCACCTTGTATTTAGCGAAGTAATCGGCCTCCATGCGTTCCAGTTGCTCTCGCCGCTGACGGATGGACCGCGGTAGCGGCTCGCCAGGGTGATCCCGCTCCCACGCGAACGTGTCCATGTTCAATCGGTTCCGGAACTGTCGGACCCGCCGCTCCGCCTGCTGGCGGTCGAGGCGATCGCGATCCGTCTCGTACTTGTATCGCCGCCATTCCCGATCGGCCTGCTCCTGCTGCCACCGCGTTTGCCGGTTCGCATCGCGGACCTGACTGCGCTCCCGTCGCTCAGCCTGGGCCATACTCTGCTGGTAACGCGCTGCACCGGCGTTCCACTGCGGTTCGTAAGTGTCGTACCCGGAACCGTATCGAACACACCCGGAAACGAGAGCCGGACCGAGGAAGCCGAGAAGCAAAGCACCGTGTCGACAGCTGGACATGAGTGATCTCCTTGCCGCCACCCAGGCGAGGGGCTCGTGGCGATCGCGGGCAGGCGTCGGGTCGATCTTCGCCGGCACCGTAGCTGCCACTTCCGCCAACGAAACCGACACAGTGTAACCACGCCGATAAGTAGTGTCAACGTCTAATACAAAACAGCTCTAGGAATAGCTCAAGTCTATGGTGGGGCAATGCCCGGTGGGCGGACAATGACTTGGTTATGGCGAAGTCGCAGCGAGAATTCGGGTCACGGATACGGTTCCTCCGGCATCAGGCGGGCCTCTCACAGGAAAAGTTGGCTGCCAAGGCGAGTTTGCACGTCACGTACGTGTCGGGCGTCGAGCGAGGCGAATACAACATCTCGCTGGAGAACATCACGAAGCTTGCGAAAGCCCTTGATGTGTCTGTGGCAGAACTGTTCAGCGGTGAGAAGGCACCGGCTACGCCATCGGAGCCCGAGCGGCTCCGGCGGGACATCGCACGGCTCCTGCGGCAGCAGCCAGCCGCCCGGCTCCGGACGATTCTGAACGTCGTGAAGGAGTTGACGCGAGGGCGGTCCTGACGCAACGCCAACTCACGGCACCTTCCCCCGGCTCTGAAGAACAAGAAAACCGAGCGTCCCGGAGGGCGCCCGGCCAGAGCTTACTTCTCCACTCTGTCAACGACGCTGGCAGTGGGATCTCACGCCGTGTCAAACCCGAGAAACTCGCGGCTCTCGCCGTCTGTTCCTCGCCGTCGGCGAACGCGAACAGTGACTTCCTTCTCCGGCAGCTCACTTGGCGCCGAACTATCGGTCAGCCGCAGGAAGCCGGCGAGTTTGCTCTTGGGGCCGGTTGGCCATCCGAGCGTACCGTCGGTATCCCGGTTCAGGTTGAAGAGCTCCGACGCCCGCAGCTTGGCGTCGTTCCCCTCCCGGTCCTGGATCGTCCGGAGCGGCACGGTCTGCACGCGCAGGACATCGGTTTCTCCGTCCTCGGTCGCGCTGTACTTACTCGGCAGCCGCACGACCTCAACGGATTCGATTCGCACGCGCCGACCCTCGTACTGGCTCAGGTCGATCGCCTTGCTCGCCAGCGGCTTCAAGTCTTCTACTCTTGTCATATCAATCACCTCTTTAAGTGAAACCCGGAACGGTGTCCCGTTCGACAGGCTCATCGCTTCGAGGTGGTAGTTCAGACCGGGGCAGCGACCCCGGCCTGGGTGTTTGCCATGTGCCACACCACGCACTCGTGCTCAAGGCACAGCTTCGTGATCGCTTCCGTGTGGTTCACGCACCCTTCGATGGTACATTTCATCGTCTTCACCTCCGTTTCTTGTTGCAGCCGCTGTCCGCCGCCGCCCTCTGACTGGGATAATCTGAAAGGAGCCCAGGACCCAGGAACCGGCAGGCCGTGCGTTGGCCCCGAGCGAGGTACAAGGACAGAGCACGCCAATCGTAGGGGCGAGGCGAGTACCCTGGTTGCCTGAAGGGATGCGTGGCGGCATGCTGCGCAGCGAGCCCATGATCCCAGCGAGCGGCCGTCCGGAGGAGAAACGAACAAAGCCGGATGATTGCCTGGCTCGCGCCGGGCATCCGGTCTTGAGCGTTTAGGCCGCTCGCAAACGGCAGCGTCCGTTGTGCTTGCTGGCGGGCCATCCCCTTGTTGGGTGGGCCGGAGCCACGACCGATATGCATAGAGCAAACGTGTAGTCCCGCTCGTCTAGAGGGCAACTCGTCTTGGTCGCATGCGTGGCGGAAGCATAGTGCGCGCTCGTGGGGTGCATGTTTATAAACTTCCGTCGCCAATAACAAGTCATGAAATACAAGACGTTGACCGTAACCGGTTCGCTTCTGGCGGCAGTGCTCATTCTCGCAACCCTGGCTCCGCAAGCCACTGCCCAATCCGAACTCCGCATCGATTTCAAACCCGGTTGGAACATGTTTTCGTCACCGGTCCGGACGTTGGCCTACGAAGCCGATGACATGACGATTGTCGAAAACACCTGCGGCGATCTCGACAGCTGGCATTATTCCGCTTCGATCATGAAGACCTATGTTCGCAATACGGCAGCCAAACTCAGTATCGGGCGCGCACACAGCATCCTGGCCACACAACGACCTGCATCTTGGATCAACGTGGAACGCGATTGTCACATCACCCTACGCGGATCGCCCTTCAATCTCCACGAGTACCCAGGTATGAGGTACCCGGAACGCTTCCTTTACGGTGGCTGGAACCAAGTTGGCTCACCCTACACGGACACCATGCGCTTCGTTGACATCCCAACCGATTGCACCATCCTGTCCGGCCCATGGGAATGGAACGCCGTGACACAGCAGTACACCGAAGCCACAGTCCTCGAACCGCTTGCTGGATACTGGATCAAGGTCGAGAATACCTGCCTCTTCCCACTCGTTGAGGAACAGCCAATCGGCCCACCGGAGTAACCTATGAACACGGTAGCTTTGACAGGAATTGTCGTAATCGTGATAGCAGTGGCTGTCGCTGCCGTGCTCCTGGCACCGCAACCAGTACCGCCCAATATTGGCCAGCGAGCACCACCACAACAACCGGATGAGCAGCCACCCGCACCTCCTGAGCACGGACAAACGGACGTGACGGATGGAGATACCCCGCCTGCGCCACCCCATCCAGATACTGGTGCGGAACTTCCACCGCTACCACCAGGAACTGCAGCAGGAGAGCAACCGCTCGACAGCCCGCGCGACCTTCCCCCACCCCCACCTTCTTTGACAAACAATTAGTAGCGGATCACGGCCGCACCAACACGGCGTACGTACTCCTACCCGCACGAACGCCGCACGCGCCACCTGCATCAAGAGGGTCCCAGTAGCTGCGCACGTATAGACATGTTCCAGCAATCAGCGTCAGAGGAACTGCAACAGCCATGCCCCACGATGAGACAGCAGGAATCGCCTGCGGGTCCGCATCATCATGCCAGTACCCACCGGACAGGACGTAGCCATCCGCCGCTGCCTTGTGGGCATCTGGCTGACCGAACGTCCCTGATACAACAAACGTCCCGGAAGACACATGGGAAGTGCCACCACCATCGACGGTGTACCAGGACACGTGATACTCCTGCGCAGGCGCTTGTGCCGCGACAGCGCACATGGTGACGAGCGCGATGCCGAGTGTGCCGAAACGGAGCTTACTGCCCCTCCGAAGCGTAGTCGCGGTCTGATCCTTCATGTCCTCTCTTCTCGACGGTTTGTGTCCGGCGATGTTCGTTATTGGGAACCGATGTGCCACCTGCGAGGCGAGGTCCGGCTGGGCGAATGACCACGTACTTTTCATAGCCACGTCGTCGTCCCTGAACGAAGTAGTCAAATACCACGCTACTGCGGCCATCGCTACACTCGCGCACGACGACCGCATCGCGCGTAACCTGTTCAGCATAAAGCCCCCGACAATCGCCTCGAGGCGTGAGCTGCACTGTTAAGAGTACCTCAGCTGTGACGAGCGAAAAGTGTTGAGGGAGCTCGATCTGAGCTCGGCCTTTTACAAGCTGGGCAGTCCCTCGCCAGTAGGTCCCGACCTCACCGGCTTCCAGGCATGCATAAACGATTTCCTTGGTTGGGTCCGTCGGATGCGGTT
>JAJDDX010000417.1 GCA_029260055.1 Phycisphaerae bacterium | reverse complement strand
AGGAATGCCACGGCTGGGACTACAAGGGCACTGGCGGGGCCTACGGCTCCGGCTCGCACTACACCGGTATTCCGGGCGTGTTCGGATCGACCATGACCGCCGGTGAGATGTTCGACATCATCAAGAACCCCAACGGTGACGGCACCGGCGGGACCACGGTGAACGGGCACGACTTCGGCACCATCGGCCTGAGCGACGCGGACATCAATGACGTGGTCGACTACCTGCAAGGGTGGCTCATCGATACCAACGTCTACATCGACGGCAATAACGACTTCATCGGCGACCCGGTCTCGGGCGAAACGCTCTATACGACGGCACTTGTCAACCTCTCGTGCATGGATTGCCACGGTGCGGACGGCACCACAATCAACTTCGGTACCGAGGAAAACCCGAAGTACGTCGGCACGATCGCCGTCGGGAACCCCTGGGAAATGATACACAAGATTCGCCTGGGCCAGCCGGGCGACATGATGATGAGTTGGATCTTCGGAGGCGGCACCAACCAGGGCGCTGCCGATATCGGGCGCTACGCCCAGCTCAACTTCCCGACGGGACCACCCCCGCCGGTACCAACGGTATCGGAGTGGGGCCTGATCGTGATGACCCTGCTCGGTTTTGCCGTGGCTACCGTAGCATTCAGGCGACGTGAGGCCGGCTGCACGGCCTGACCGCCACGAGAGAAGTGAATACAAAACGCCGTGACCGCGGATGACACACCATCGCCGCGGCGCGGCGTTTTTTTTTTCGGACCGCACTTACAGCAACTGGATGACGGCGTCCCCTGAAGCTACAATATGCGTACCGAGGGCGTCCAAGGAGGGGCCGCGATCGGGACGGTCGGAGGAGGTCTTGTCGGATTCAAAGCGGGATCGAGGCATGGATCACAAACTGGAGCAAGACCTCAAGACGCTTGCTCTTTTTATTTGCACGTATTGCCGACATCGCCATGGGGATGTCGGCGTGTCGCGTGTCGCCTTCAAGACGCACGATGTCGAACGTATCACCGGGCGGCGGGTGATGTTGTGCCCCGCATGCACCAAGCTCCTCAGCCATGCCTTCGTGAAGCGTGCCAACTGCCCGATCGAGCCCAAACCCGCCTGCAAGCATTGCCCGGAGCACTGCTACCACCCCTCCTACCGCGAGAAGATCCGGGAAGTCATGAAGTATTCGGGACGGCGCCTGGTTCTCTCCGGCCGGCTCGATTACCTGTTCCACCTGCTCTTTTAGCCACGGGAATACCAGCGGTCGCCGGCCACACCAATGGTATTGGTCCGCGCTGCCACCACCGCGTATAATTGAACAGAGCCTCATCGGTGTCAGCACATCCATTTCTGGAGGCCTGTTATGTATGCCGCACTCATCTTCGCAGGGAGCGGACCCATCGTGATCCTCACGAGTCATCGGGGCATCGAGGACGAGAGTCTTCTCGACCGGCTCGCGAGGAAAGGAATCAAGAAGTTCATCGCGTTTCCGGTCCCGGTCGACGTGCTCAAGGAACGGTACGGCGTTCATTTCGAGATCGTCTGCCGGGACCTGCACGAAACGGACGACCTGCGCGTATTGGACTTCAACGGGAGCCGCGCGATGGAACTCCTTCCGTTCCGCGTGCTCGGCGACCCGGTCTTCCACGAGCCCAAGTAACGCGGGTCGAGGTGCCTCGCCTCGGCCTCTTCGCCAGCCCGCCGGGCCTCCAAACGGCCTCGCCGTGCACCGTGCCGCGCAACCGCGCTCGCCGAGATGGGCGGCGAAAACCGCGGATGTCCCTTCCACGGGCACTTGCGCCGACGTAGGATGCCGCAGCGACGGCGGAAGGAGGCCAAAGCATGAGCATCGCACGATTACTCGGCGGCGTATCGATAGGCGTTCTGCTGCTCGGCATGTCACCGGGCTGTATCGAACTGCGCACTCCCGATCCCGACGTCATCTACCTGGCGTTCGGTGACTCGACCACGGCCGGTCCGTCGAGCCGCGACTATCCCGATATCCTCCGCGAGTTGCTCGACATGCCGGCGGCGACCTTCGCCAACGAAGGCCAAGGCGGCGAGGAGACGGACGAGGGTCTCGAACGGCTCGAGCGACTCCTGAACGCGGAGATCTTCCCCAACGCTCAGGTGATGCTCTACTGGGAAGGCGGTAACGAGATCACCGACTTCATCGCCAATAACGACCCGCTGCTGACGTTGACGCCGACCAGCCCCGGGTTCCCATTCGCAAGTCGGCTGGACAGCCGCCTGGACGAGGCACAACAGAACATCGAGCGTGCGATCGCCGCGGCCCAGGACGTCGGGATGGACGTATACGTCGCGACCTACTTCTCCATACGTGAGACGCTCGATTCATGTCCCGCGCTTCCATTCGAACTGCTCTTCCCCGGTCAGGCATCCAACGCGAACCAGTACGTCATTCTGCTCAATGATCGGATTCGTGACGCCGCTGAAAACGGTGGGGCCGTCCTGGTCGATATCGCCACGCTCAACGCGGAGTTGACGTCGAGCGCTGCGAACTTCGAGAACTGCAGCCATCTCAGCGCCGCGGGCAACGCGATCGCGGCTGAGTTGTTTTTCGATCGAATCACGGTACAGGGCGGGTAGGCCGGCCGGGCGCTCTGGGCCGCGCTGGACGCTCATGCCCGCTTCCCTTATCACATCCGGATGGTCTCCTTGCTAGCATCCACCGAAGCGTCCGTGCCGCTCGTCACCGAGGCGGCGCCGCCGCTCGTTACCGAGCCCGCCGGCTTGCTCGCGATCCTACTCGCGGTTCTGGCGGCCATCTTCTGGACAGGGAACCACCCGGTGCTCGGGAAGATCTTCAAGGTCATCCCGATGCTGGTCTTCTGCTACTTCGTGCCGACGCTGCTGACGACGCTCGGCGTGATTCCGGATTCATCCGACCTCTATTCCTGGGTCAAGGCCTACGTCCTGCCGGCCTCGCTGGTCCTGCTGATCCTCTCGCTTGATCTGCCCGCCATCATCCGACTCGGGCCCAAGGCGGGGATCATGTTGCTTGCGGGAACGTTCGGCGTGGTCATCGGCGGGCCGATCGCGCTGTGGGTGACCATGAGCTACCTGCCGGAGGATGCGTGGCGTGGCATGTCCGCCTTGTGTGGTAGTTGGATTGGTGGTGGTGCCAACTTCGTGGCCATGGGCGACATGGCGGACGCCTCGGACGCGATGATCGCCACCATGGTCATTCCGGACGTGTTTGTCGCGAACATATGGATGGGGGTACTCCTCTATCTGTCCGGCAAGCAACGTGCGATCGACAAATTCACCGGCGCCGACGCCAGCGCCATCCGCGACCTCGAACGGCGAATGGAGGATTTCCAGCAGCGAGTGAATCGCCTCCCGTCCCTTGCTGACTTACTCTTGATCCTCGCGATCGGGTTTGGCGGCTCTTGGCTCGGGAACATCCTCGGCGTCGAAATCGACTACCGCCTGACGGTATTGCACGGCGAGTACGGTTGGGGCTGGATAACCGAACTGCAAAAGAGCGCGGACCACACGACCTGGAAGTATGTGCTCGTCACGACGCTCGGCCTCGTACTGTCGTTCACCCGCGCACGCGACCTCGAGGGCGCAGGGGCGTCGAAAGTCGGATCCGTGATGATCTACTTGCTCGTGGCGTGTATCGGTGCCCACGCCAACTTCCACGACATCATCGATCAGCCCTGGCTGCTTGCGATGGGCGGCATCTGGATGGCGATACACATCATCATTCTGCTGACGGTGGGATGGCTCATTCGTGCCCCGATCTTCTTCATTGCAGTTGGATCACAAGCCAACATCGGCGGAGCGGCCAGCGCTCCGGTAGTGGCAGCCGCGTTCCATCCCGCCCTGGCTCCGGTAGGTGCGTTGCTGGCCATCGCGGGATACGTGCTCGGCACCTACGCGGGTTACCTATGCATGCGCCTGCTCATGATGGTCGCCGGCGTGGAGTCGGTAGAAGCTCTCCCGCCGCCGGCGTAGTCGTAATCGTAGGATCCGCTGTGCGGACCACGAAGCGCATCGGCCCGTACAGCGGACCCTACGGCGTGACGGCCTGGCGACCATCGTGTGCGGTGAACACGATCTGGAAACGAGCCGCGTCCGCCGGATCGACGTCTCCGTCGGCGTCGAGGTCGGCGGCCCCACAGCCGGTTCCGCACGCCACTGACGCCCCCGCCATGCAGGTCGCGAAGACGGTGTGGTCATCCTCGTCCACATCGAAGTCGCCGTCCTAGTCAGCCATCAACCGATACTCGTACGCACCCATGTCCACGAACCACAAACCGCCGGGCCCGCCGTTCGGCGCTTGTGGATCGTCGACGAATCTCGGACCGCCACCAAGATCGAGCGGAGTGGGTTCGTTCGTGTCACCGTCGTCGTCGAGATCGAATGTGTCCGGCGGGACGGCTGTGGTGTTTCCGGCGTCTATAGCTTCCGAGCCGGCACGAATCCGCAAGTCGCCGTAGTCATCGTCCTCCGTACCCCACAGAGCGTCCTCGCCGGGGTTAGGGTCGCGGACGAACTGTGGATAGGCGCGGATGTTCCCGACACCCGGCCAAAGGTCCGCGCCTTGTACGCAGCTATGCGTCACCAGCAACGCCGCGCCGTCAGCATCCTTCAACTGCGGACCGTCGGGCGCTGTGTTCGCCCAGAAGATGCTGTTGGCGACCGTGGCTCCGCTGTTCGACTGGTTGTAGATTCCGCCACCGTCGTCACCGGCCGCGTTGGCGACGAAGGTGCAGTTGCTCACGGTCGCAGCGCTATCCCACGCGCAATACATCCCGCCGCCATACATGCCCGCCGAGTTCGCGACCAGCGCACAGTTGATCATCGTCGGAGTGCTCGAAAAATCGCACGTCGCGCCGCCCTCCCCATCGGCCCGGTTGCCGGTGAAGAAGCAGTTAACCAGGATCGGGCTGCTTCCGTTGCCGTTCTTCAACCCGCCGCCGAGGCGCGCCGTGTTACCCGAGACGATACAGTCGATGAGGGTCGGGTTGCTCCGCGTGTTGTGCATAGCGCCGCCTGCATCGGCAGCGTTCCCGGCGAACAGGCAATCGATCACGATCGGTTCGCAATCGCCCGAGTTCTCCATCCCGCCACCGGAAAACTCGGCGGAGTTTCCGCGGAACGAACAACCGGTCACGAGAGCTTCGGAGAGGTTCTTGTTGAACATGCCGCCACCCCACCTTGCCGAATTGTCCGCGAAATCACAACGCTCCACATGCGGATGACAGCGGACCCCGTTGTACATCCCGCCCCCCATTCGCCCGGCTGAGTTCCGGGCGAATTCGCAGTCTGTGATCGTCGGATGGGAGTAAGTTATGTTGTACAATCCACCGCCGTCATTGGCGGCCCAGTTATTCAGAAAACGGCACTGGTCGAGGGTCGGACTACTCGACACCACGCGAACACCGCCTCCGTAGTTGGCCGAGTTCGACTCGAACGTACAGTCCTCGATTGTCGCGGAGCCGTGCGAAACATACGCGCCACCGCCAATCCGGGCGCTGTTGGAGTCGAAAACGCAATCTCGCAACGTCCACTCCTCGTGTGTCTTACAGTATAAGCCGCCGCCAAACACTACGGCCGCGTTCGAGGTGAATCGGCATCCTGTGATCGTCGGACTTCCGTCTTCGCCGTACAGTCCGGCGCCGCTTCTGGCGGCCGAGTTGTACTTGAACTTGCAGCGTGCTACCGTTGGGTAACATTGCGCGTTGTACATGCCACCCCCTTTAGTGTGTGGCGATGAGGCCTCGGCGTTCGCGTTCCCTCCCGTTATCGTAAAGCCGTCGATGACTGCCGTCTCATCAAGGCCCAGACCTCCCGGATGGTAGAAGACGTGGTAGCAGTTGTCGGCGTAAGTCCTGCCATCGGGAAAGTATCTCGGGACATCGTCCCCGTTGAGGTCACCGCTCAGGATGGTCTCGTAGGACTCGATGTCACGCCGATCACCGCCATCGCCGCAGCCGGCGTAGCCGCCCTCGAGCGTCACGCCGCTTACGAGCTGGAACGTCTCGCTCCTCGGCATTCTCGGATCGAACCGAACGGACGGGATGTAGGTGCCGTCCGCGACGCGGATGATCGTGCCGGCCTCGGCGACGGCAAGCGCTTCGTCAAGTGTGCGATAGGCCTGGCACCAGTGTGACATGTCGTGCGGCTGCTGATCCGCGTTCGTATCGACGTAGAGGACTGTCTGAGACCGGGCCGTCGGGGCACCGGCCAGAACCAAGACTACAAGAAACTGTAGACCGAGCGTCTTGGTGTGACGGGTTCGCAGTCTGGCCATCTACTTCCCTTTCCTCTGTGTTTGCGGACAAGCGCACTCGCCGCGCAGCGAGCGTCAGCAGTGGTAAGTCCGGTTTGGGGGCCGATATCTTACACGACAATCGGTTTTTCCTTCTTTTTCTGTAACCCGTGCCCGTGAAGCGAGTTACGGTTGCTCTGGCGCATGGCGTGCCGAGACGAGACTGGTGTCCAATGTACTGAAGAAGGGGAGATACCGTGTGGTAGGTACCTGGAGATTCCGCGCGATCCCGCCTCGACAGACCGCGCTCCATCGGGCGCTCACACGTGTCGGCGCACCAAACTTCGGGTGTACGTCGCGTCGAGCCTGCGCCGTGACAGAGTACAAACAGACGGGTGGCCCATCCGGCCAATACCGGGATGGGCCACCCGATCGAATCAAGGGCGGCGGAGTTTCATTCCGCGGCCTACGCCATCTTGGCCTTGCGTCGCCGACTCATGGCGATCGTACCCGCGACGAGCACCGACAGCGTCATCACGACCAGCCCCCATTCCGACACGGCGGGAACCGGAGTGGGCCCCACTAGCCTGTAATACTGCAATCCTCCATCCGGCGCGTTGTCGAACGCGTAGAATGAGTACGCGGCGTCGGCCTCCCCTTCCATCTCCAGCGTGAAGCCATACACGTCCTCGGCGGCGAGCCACTCTCCCGCGGGAGCGGTCCACGTTACGCCGCCCTGCGGCTGCGGGTTGCCCTCCGGATCGGTGAAGATAATCGCCGAAATCCAATCTCCGCTCCCAGGCGGCGGAGTGAAGGAGTGCCCCGACGGCGCTATCGGACCCACTTCGGGGAAGATCGTGACCTGCGTAATCTGCAGGGTGTCGTCCGCCGCATGGCCGAAGAACGCCTCCTCGACAAGCAGCGTGTTTCCATCCCATACCGGCCCGCTGCAATGCGAGTAGGACGTTACGGTCGTCCCCCCGCCTCCCCGCGCGGCAGCAAGTGTGCGAACAAGTTCCACGACCTCCCAATCCGGCTGAGGCTTGAACATGAACGTGAACGTGCGTGTCGCCGGCGGACCGACGGTATCCGTGATTCCGGTCGAGGCGGCCACGGGCGCCGCCGTGATCGGCGGCCCTGCCAGGTAGGCGCTAACCTTACTCAGCCCAAACTTCTGGGCATCAGGCCCGTTCAACTTGACGGTCCAGTCTTTCTGGCTGAAGAGAACGACGTTGTCCTTGCCGATCCAGATCTTGCCCTCGACGGCAGCGGGAAACGGCACTCCACCTGCACCGGCGGCGACCCAAGGTGCTGCCGGCGGCCTAGCCGTTCCAGGATCCGTCGTCGAGTAGTAACTCGTCGTTCCGGCGCTGGCCAACTGAGTGGCCGACAGCAGGCAAAGCAGTGCCAAGACGGACACTAACGTTTGTCTTCGCATCGATCTTTCCCATCTCTATTATGTGAGGCAAGCGGCCCCGCCGCGAGACTCGCCCTGGGCGGTCCGCGCCGGCGGGCACGCCGGCCCACGCCTTGGTTGTACGGAAACATTTTCGACCTGCCATGCTCACGATGCCGCCCGGGCTCATGGCGCTCCGGCCCGAGTCGAACGGCGCACGTGGCACGATCTTCGTCACTTCGGCGAAGCTCAGTCGCGGGTTAGCGCGGCGGCGCACGCGGATAGGCCTGGCCAAGCGCCAGGAACGGGATGGGAATGCTCGTAAGGAGTGACCGAACTGCCGGCGCCAGTGGCAATCGTGCGAAGGGCCGGGCGCGTGGTACCCTCAATCGCGCTCTGCTCAGGATCGCAAGCAAAGAGGCGTTTACACATACCACCAGGAAGCCTACGAATACGTAGCCGAGCAGGCGGGCGATCCAATGGGCAAGCGTGACCCCGCTCTGCGTGCCGGCCAGCAGCCCTTGGTGCAACCCAAGCGGTCTGAGCGACACCTCGACCAGCACCCACCCCACGGCGAGGACAAACGGGTTGAAGCCGAGCCACCGAGTCAACAGCGCGCCGAGGCCGGCGTAGATGCCCGGCACCGCAATGAGCAGCGCCTGCGACATGAACGACGGCTGCGCGATGACAGCCGCCGAATCACCCCACGGAACGGCCGAAAACGAGTGCAGGCAGGCACCCCAAAACGCTCCGGCGGTCACCGCCAGGAGCACGCGCCCGGAACGGATCGCGTAAAAGAGCGGCACCAGGCTGACCCAAGCCAGCCATGAGAAGCCGGGCACGCGCAGCGTCACAGCCGTCAGCAACGCACTGAGCGCCAACGCGCCCATAAGTGCCACATCCTGGCACCCGCGCGCCGCGCACGGCCTAGCTCCCACATGCCGAAAAGAGCTCACGTCTTTGTCCCCTGAACCCTCGATGCCACTGACAGGCTTGGGCCGAATCCGCACGGAAGTGCCGGAGCGAGTACCGCGACGCCGCACATCAACAAGACCCAAGGAGCACCCGACCGTGAGAAACCGGTCGTTCATCCGGGATTCTAACGAAAGCATCCCGTGAATTCTAGATTCTATCTGAGGAAAAACTCACCGTCATCCGCGCCGGTCGGAAAGTGGAGTGTTCAGGCCGAGCTTCTCGTATCGCCGCCTATACGCCCACCGCCCGTGCAGCCACCTAAGGGTTTCCATGTAGGGGTGTATACTTATGGGTGCCCCCGGCGGGCCCCAGCGGTGCATGAATGACCCTAGAGCCGGCGCCCCGCGGCGTTAGGGCCTCGAACCGCTTAGTCCGCCCTATGTCGACGCCGGTTCGCCTCGCACGAGCCATAGCCATTGCCGGATGGAGCCGACGGCGACCGGAGCGTCTTCCACGTCACTGCTCCGCCGCCGTTGCCGAGGCGATCTTGCGGAAGTCGCAGCGAGTGGTACGTTGCCCGATGTCCGAAGTGGAGTCTTCGTCTTCGTCGTTTTGAGGGTTCGGGAGCCGGGACGTCAAGGAGAGCACTGATGGAACATGTCATAGTCAGGTACCCGAAGCGTAGAGTCGTCAATCTCCGTGGAGAGGAAACCGGTTACACCAATCGGGTATTTCGAGTGCGCAGCGGAACGCACACCTTCAACCTGGGCGAGCCGCGAGATTACCGACCAAAGTGGCGTCGCGTTAACGTAACGGGCACCACGCCCGTAAGCCCCATGGAGGTGACCTTTGAAGAACTGTAAGCGAATCGCCGTGGTGGCGGCCGGCACGCTGCTGGCCGGATGCGCGAGCCCTCAGCGAAACGCCGAGCTGTCCAGTTTCGATCCCGACGCGGGATACCGTTTTGATACTCTATCATCCCCGAAAAACTCCGACGAGCTGCTCGTCATCCTGACATTCTCGGGAGGCGGGACTCGTGCGGCGGCCCTCTCGTATGGCGTAGCGCAACAACTCAAGGCTACGATCATTGAGGCCGAGGGCGAAACGCGGTCTCTTCTTGACGAAGTCGATGTGATCTCCTCCGTCTCCGGCGGAAGCTTCACGTCGGCCTACTACGGGCTGTTCGGCGACCGGCTATTCAAGGACTTCGAGGAACGGGTGCTCAAACGGAACATCCAAGACGAACTCATCTGGCTGGTGCTCGCACCGTGGAACTGGATTCGTCTCGCGTCGCCTACGTTCAGCCGGAGTGATTTGGCTGCCGAATACTACGCCGAGCAATTCTTCGAACACCAGACGTTCGGCGACCTGATTCAACGCGATCGCCGGCCGTTCATCATCATCAATGCGGCGGACATGACGATGGGATCGCCGTTCGAATTCACCCAGGACCAGTTCGATCTGCTGTATTCCGACCTGGCCAGCGTGCCGGTGGGCCGGGCGGTGGCAGCGAGTTCGGCGTTTCCGCTCCTCCTCAGCCCTGTCGCCATGAAGAACTGGAACTCCACCGGGCATGATGGTTTCGTAGAGCCGCTGTGGATTGACCCCGCCCTGAAAGACGGCCCGGAACTGGGTCACCGCTTTCAGGATGCGCGACAAGCGCGCTCTTACTCTGACGTATCGCAGGGCCGCCATTTCATCCACCTGCTCGACGGCGGGGTCGTGGATATCCTCGGCCTTCGCCCGGTGTTGCGTGCAGCGAGTACGACAGATGGAGGCTGGAGCATGATGCGCCAGATCAACATGGAGAGGGTCGACAGGGTCGTCGTTATCGTTGTAAACGCGACAACCGCCCCGGATACTGCGTGGGACAAGGAAGAGAAGACGCCCGGCTTGCTCGATGTCGCGATTGCCACCGCGAATGGTCTTCTGGGGACTAGCGCCTTCTTCGTGGCCGCGCAACAACGAGATCAATTGTATCAATACCAGCAGAGCGCCGCGTCTCGCAGGGATTGCGAGATGCTATTGCGCCAAAGGAAGTGCGAAGACGCCACAATCCCGGGAGGAGCCATTCATCCGGTGGACTGGCACGTGATCCACGTCGGCTTTGATCGCATTGCCGGGCATGACAGAAAAGAAACCCGGCGGTATTTTCAAAACCTCCCCACGTCGCTCAAGCTGCCGGATGAGGACGTCGACTGCCTCAGGCGTGCCGGCGCGTCGTTGCTCACGGAATCGAAGACTTACAGCGCGCTGGTCGAAGCTCTGCACGGGTCGGTGAATGCCCTGGTTCAGCCATCGGAACTTGACGCGTGCCGACCCGAGTAGCCGTGATACAGCCGGTGTCGCCGGGCACCGTCGATGCCTCGGTTCGTCGCTCGAGCGTTCTACCGGCTCGATGCGCCCGGCGGATGCACGACACGGGGACAGTCAACGCCCGATCCGACCGCCCCGACCGCCCCCGTATTCTCGGGCCCTCGCCGATCCTTGACGAATCAGCCGGCTGACGCGAGACTTTCCCCGTTACGAGGAGCCGGCGCGATGCCGGCGGCGGACCATCCGGCCTGGCGGACCCGACCAAGCCCGCAACCCGCATTCCGAGCCGACCACGAAGAGGCCAGAATCATGATCAAACCTACGCATCTCGGACGGCTGCTGCTGCTCACAGCCGCTTTGGCAGCCTGCGGCTGCGAGAGCCCCGGCTTCATCTGGGAGCACGAGGAACGCGACGACGTGGACCTCGGGGTCGCGACCGAAGACGACGACGGGATGAACTCGCCCGCCCGCCGCGACACGATCGGCTCGATCACCTACTACGAGGGAATGGGCCCGATGCGGGTCCGCGGCTACGGCCTGGTCGTCGGACTGGGCACGAAGGGCTCCCGCGACTGCCCGAGCCACATCTACAAGGCGCTCGTCCAGGCCATGTACAAGCAGCATAGCTTCGCGAGCAGCGAGATCGGCGTGAAGTCAACCACGCCCGAACAGTTGATCAACAGCCTCGACAGCGCCGTGGTCGCGGTCTATGGGGAGATTCCCGCCGCGTCGGTGAAAGGAGCACCTTTCGATGTCGTGGTCCGGGCGCTGCCGAATACGCAGACGGAGTCACTTCGCGGTGGACGCCTCTTCCCCACCGACCTCGAGATATTCAAAGAAACCGGTTCAGGCGGCTCCATCACGGGCCAGGCGCTGGCCCGCGCGATCGGCTCGGTCTTCGTGAATCCATTCTCCGATAAAGAGTCCGCGACGAAGACCGATCCGAGGAAGGGCATGATTCTCGGCGGCGGACGGGCGATTAAGGATCGACGCATCCGGCTTGTCCTCGTGAAACCTTCGTATCAACTGGCGCGGCGGATTCAGGATCGGATCAACTCGCAATTCCCCGGCCAGAAGAAGGTCGCCGACGCGATCTCTCCCTCGTTCATTCAACTGCATCCGCCGCTCGAGTACTTCGACAACACCGGGCATTTCCTCGCGTTGGTGCGTGCGCTCTACCTGTCGAACGACCCGCGGTTCGGTGCGTTACGCGCCCGCGAACTCAAGAAGGAACTCCTTCGACCGGACGCCAAGCACGGCGAGATTTCGCTCTGCATGGAAGGGTTGGGACGAAACGCCCTGCCGCTGCTCAAGGACCTCTACGCCCATCCGAAAGACTACGTGAACTTCCACGCAGCCGTCGCAGGGATGCGGCTCGGCGACCACCTCGCTTGTGACGTTATCGCGATGCACGCGAAAGATCCGAACAGCAAGTACCGCTTCCCAGCCATTCGCGCGGCGGCCGAGCCGAAGGGCATGGCCGGTGCGGCCACTGTCCTTCGGCACCTGCTCAGCGATGAGGACCCGCGCGTACAGATCGCGGCCTACGAAGCGCTGATCACACGGCGCGATCGCAGTATCGACGCGACCCCGATCGGAGCGGACAACTTCGTGCTCCATAGGGTACACAACAGCCCCACGAACTTCGTCTACGCAAAGCGATCGAAGACGCGGCGGATCGTGCTGTTCGGTGATGCCATGCAGTGCTCCTCGCCCGTGTTCTACAAGGCGCCCGACGGCTGTGTGACCATCAGCGCCCACGAGGGTGACGCGGCGCTGACCGTCTTGCGGCACATGGCCACGACGGGACGCAGCTCGCCGCCAGTTCCCGCGCCGACGAACGTTGCGCAATTGATCATGCTTCTCGGTGGCGAGGCGGGGATATCGCACGACAAGCGCGTGACCGGCCTCGGGCTGGACTACGGGTCGATTGTCGGGGCGCTGCACGACCTCTGCAACGACCAGTCGATCAACGCCAAGTTCATGCTGGAGCAGCCCAACATCGCGGACCTGTTCGGCCCTCTGCGCCCGGCCGGTCGACCTGAATCGGAGTTGTAAGCCATGCGACGTGTGATGCACTTTCCGTTCGTTTTGATTCTGGCCTGCTCGGCCTGCGCCGTGAGTCACGCGCAGGCCCCCGCTACTTCAGGCGACGCCGGCGCGACTGCCGGCCTGAGCAGTCTGCCCGTTTGGGATGACGGTCTATGCGAGATGTCCTACTACCGCACGCGCGACCAGATCTACGGCAAGCCGCGCACCTATACGCGCGTACACCTGGTCAACCGGCAGTGGATGGACACGAAGACGGGAGTCAAGGCGGACAAGGGGTCGGCGAACGCCGTGCCCGCGTTCAAGCTCAACATCGCCGAGGAGATTCCGACCGAGAACTACAACTATCGGTACCTGACAACCGTGTTTCTGAAACGGCCCGACCTGTCGCCGCTGAAGATGGTCACGTCGAGCCAGGAATGGTGCGGGACGACCTTCAAGCACGCGCGATGGGACGGCAACGGCATCTCCATCAAGAGCTTCTCCTACTTCGGCGACGAGGGCGACAAGGATTGGGCACTCGGCGGCGACGATGTGGTCCCGTATGAGGCGCTCTTTCTGATCGCGCGTGACGTGGCGGCGGCGGGTGAGTCACGCACCGTCGACGTACTCCCGTCGATGCGGTCCGCGCATGAGGTAGCACCACAGATCAAAAAGGCTCAGCTCGTGCTTCGCGACGTGCAGGGCGTGGCGTTGTCGGCCGGCAAGTTCTCGGCACGGCGAGTCGACGTATCCTGGGATGGCCCGCCGGCAGGCTTCCTCGTCGAGGCTGAACCGCCCTATCGCCTGCTCCGCTTCCACGTGGGCCCGATGCGCGGTGAACTCGAGCATGTCGAGCGCCGTGCCTACTGGGACCGTGGCGCCAAGAGCAGCTTCTACAAACAGGGTAACGCGCCGTAGCAGGCGTCGAGTCGCCCGACCGTCGGTCGGCGGTCCCAGCGTGCGACGCCCCAAACTAACGCCTTGCGTCCTATCGGGAGCGGGTGCGGGTTTTCACGTCGATCCGGACGATTCTTCTTTACCAAGTGCGGCAGACTCCGGTATGATCGCGGCCGGTATGCCCGTCCACCACGGAAGGATCAACGACAGGAGGTCAATCATGCCGACAATCACCAGCCCTTCTTACACGACTGCGCACGGTCGAGCGTTCACCGATTTCGCCTGCCGAGCCGCAGGCTTTAGCCTGCGCGGCTTCGCGATCGGCGTCGCCGTTTGCGTGGCCGGGTGCGACCCCTGCATGAACGACCCGTGCGATGACGGCGTGGCGTGCAACGGCGTCGAGGTCTGCACGGTCATCGTCGATGAGGGCGATTGCAGCGATACCGTGCTGTTCGACTGCAGCGCGGGCAACGCGGTCGCCTGCGACCAGGGCACTTGCTGTACCGAGCCCGCCGGCGAGTGCGTCGACCCCTGCGCCGATGTCGGCTGCGCGGACGATGTGTTCTGCAACGGAACCGAGACGTGCGTCGCGGCCTGCGACACGGACCCCCGGTTCACCTGCGACGCGGGCACCGACCCGTGCGCGCCCGACCGCTTCTGCGTCGAGGATCAGGACACGTGCGTCGATTGCCGGGACGAGACCGACTGCGATGACGGCGACCGGTGTACGACCGGCACGTGCGGCGACGGCGTGTGCGATTACACACCCGTCGATTGCGGCCAGGGCGTCTGCAACCGGGATGACGGCACGTGCGCGGAGTGCATCGAAGACACCGACTGCGATGACGGCAACCGATGCACGACCGGCACCTGCGGCGCCAACGTCTGCACGTATACGCCGGTGGATTGCGGTCAGGGCGTCTGCAACCCGGACGACGGCACGTGCGGCGACTGCGCCGACGACGAGGCCTGCGATGACCGGAATCCCTGCACCACTGATACCTGCGCCCAGGGCGCCTGCGGGTACGCTCCGGTCGACTGCGGCCAGCGCGTGTGCGACCCGACCGATGGCACCTGTGCCGATTGCGTCGAAGCTACCGACTGCGGCGGCGGCGAGACGTGCGTCGACCGCACCTGCATCCCCGGCTGCATTGACGACGCGGTCTGCGATGACGGTGATGCCTGCACGACCGACATCTGTTCGCAGACGGGCTGCGTCAACACGGCGATCGACTGCGGTCAGCAGATGTGCGACACCGTGACCGGCACGTGCGTCGATTGCATCGACGATACCGGATGCACGGTGGATGAGCGATGTGTCAACAACGCGTGCGCGCGAACGTGTACCGCCGACGACGGCTGCGACGACGGGGTCTTCTGCAACGGGGCGGAGACGTGCGCCTTCGACGGCCTCAACGTAGGCACTTGCGCGGCCGGCACCGCCCCGTGCACGCAGGGCGAGACGTGCGACGATCTCGAGAACATATGCACGAGGAACTAAGCGGCGCGGGTCGTCGAGTAGCCGTAAGGACGAGCGTTTCGATCGCCTGAAGCAGTAAACTCGGCTATCCGGTAACGCTCGCGGGGGATCCTGACACAGAACTATCGACAGCGGCTTGCTGCTGGGACGGGCGTCTATGCGGGGGCGCCGCATCCCATCACTTCTTGCGTTTTCGTGTCTTCAACACGAACTGTTCCTTCAAGTCTCGCAGCATCTCGTACGTATCAACGTACTTGACACCGAACTCGACACAGACGTTGGGAATCTTGACCTCGGTCTTGCACTCGGGGGCGTACACCTCGCCCGTCACAAGGATCGCGCCATTGACCTTCGCGAACGCGACCAGCCAACCATCGGCCACCGCCGCGAACTTGGCCTTGGCCTCCGGCAGAAAGAGCTCCTCGCCCTGGACCCAGTTGACCATGTCGCGGAAGGCATCCGAAACCTTCTTGTCTGCAGTACCCTTGAAGAACGAGCTGGGTGCTGTCTCATTGGCCCAGTCTTTGAGGTCGTCACGGCCTGCGTCGATTTCGTTCTTGATCTTATCGATGCTCGACACTCGCTCGGAACGGTGTTGCTGGAGAAGGGCGTTCCAGAACCCAGGGCAAATGTCGAACGCGTAGTAGCTCCTGCGCGCTTGCATCAAGACGTTAGCATCCAACACAAATCGCCTACCCGCGTTCATTCCTCATCCTCTCCGCGAGTTCTCTGGCATAGCGATCGAACACGTCGCCCTTGAGGTCGGTGAGCTGATATGCCTCACGATAGAGGAGACGGCCTTCGCGAGCGGCACGCACCACGGAATACGCAAACCTCCGGCTCAAACGCAGATCTTGAACAGCGTAGAAGTTGGGCCCGCCCTTGGCTTTGGCCTTCTGCCTCGCCTTCAGCTGGCGCCACTCGTCCTGGTCCTTCTCGTAAAAGGCGAAAAACTGCGCCCGGTTGATCAGCCTCAGATCCAAGGCACGGCGGGCCGCCACAACGGGACTGACCTTGAACAGCCGTGCTATGCTGTGAAAGGGCTTCTCCGTGGTCTTCACGTCATCCCAATGCTCGGTGAGTTTGCGCGCAGGAACGAGAAACTCCGCAGCTACTTGGTTGCAGAACCGCTCCGTCGCATCCGTGTGTGGCATCATCTTGATCAGATTGAAGAGACCGCCTCGTCCGATCCAGACGTGGACCATCTCGTGTGCCAGCGTGAACATCTGTGCGGACTTGGAATCCGCCCCGTTCACGAAGATGAGGGGCACGTGATCGTCACATAGCACGAAGCCACGGAATTCTTGAGGATCCAGATGTCGGCGGGTGTTCAGGCGCACGAAGCTGCTTGTCGCGACCAGGACTCCGAGCCGTTCGGCCGCGTCGCGGAGCGTAGCGAGCGCACCTTCCCAGGTCGAGTGAACCTCCGCCCAATCAACGCCGAGCGCCAGCGCCTTTCGGATACGGGCGGCGAAGGACACGGGATTGCGCACATTCCCGGCGCTTCCGACGAACTCAAGCGGGCTCTGCCCTTCGTCGATCAGGTATTCGCGCATCCACGCTTGGCGCCGTTGCATGATCTGTATTGTCTCGATCAGGTTGGGACTTGCCCTCTCGATCGACGTGTCGCCGACCGTACGGAAGTCCGGGATGGGAAGCTTCTCATCCGGCGGCGAATCGAGGAAGAAGTAGCCAAACGGCGTCATCGTCTTCTTGGCAAACTTCTCTAACTGCTTATATGTCGGGAGCTTCTCGCCGCTCTTCCAGGCATCGAGCTTTGGGAATGCATGAAGCAGGTCATCAAGAGGGACTCGGCAACGGTCAATGGCCCAGGCGATAAGCTCAGGTTTGATGGAGACGCTCTCAGCCATGATCTTCGCCGTGCCACGCCCACGAGGATTCCCACATTGTCATTATATCATCGGCTGGCGCGTGCTGGCGCCAAGAAAGTAATTCGAATGGCGGCCCGACGGCAAATCGGCGGGGCTACGTCCGCCGTGTCCACTCATCGCCGGCGTACTTAGGTAGCAGTTCGTCCGCCGCGGCGAGTTCCGCCTCCTGCCAAGTGCCCGGGGCGAGGGCCACACCCAGGCGGACTGACACATCCGCCGGGAAGCGCGTGAGCACCCGCTCCACCGCCTCCTCGAACGCCATCGGGGCGGCGGCTGTCGGTTGCTGAGCGTATCGGTTGGCCAGGATGATCGAGCCGTGTTGCAGGACAGCCTCGCGCGTGCGGCGCTGGGCGCTGCCGGCGATCTTGTCGCCGCCGATCAGCACGTCGTAACGATGCCGCCGCGCGAAGCAGAAGAACGGGCCTCGCGTTGGCGTCGAGTCGTCCGTCTCGCCGTCGCGGTTCGCGTCGAGCCCGAGACCGGTCAGACACGTGATCACTGCATCGTGGAGCAACTCATAGAGACGATTCGGGCCGCCGTCGAGCAACGGATGCGCAGCCGGAAGCGTCAGTGAGTAGGTGAGTTCCAGATCGTGCAGAATCGCCCCGCCGCCGGTGAGCCGCCGGACGACCGCGAGATCACCCTCGGGCGAGGGCAATGATTCGTAATCCGCAATCGGCTGAAAGTAGCCCAGCGAGATCGTCGGTGGATCCCAGCGATAGAGCCGAAGCGTGGGCACTGATTCGCCCCGCCCCACCCGCTGCATGAGCGCTTCATCACGGGCCATGTTCGCCGGCCCGGCTAGCGGCGGATCAACGAGAAGACGGAGGGTTCGCGGCTGAGGCTCTGGCAATGCTGCGTTACTCCGGCCGCCAGCGGACGTTCGGCTTGCGGCTGGCGGTCACTTCGTCGAGCCTGCCTACCGGCGTGGTGTGCGGTGCGCCGCGGACCACCTCGGGATTCGACTCGATCTCGTCTGCGATCGAAAGCATCACCTCGACGAACCGATCCAGCGTCCGAAGCGACTCGGTCTCCGTCGGCTCGATCATCAGGCAATGGTGAATGGGCCAACTCATCGTCGGCGGGTGGATACCGTGGTCGATCAGGCGCTTGGCGATGTCGTGCTCGTCGGCACCCGCAAAGTCGGGCACGGTGATGAACTCGTGCGCGTACGGCGCCGGGAACGGCATCGGATAGCGGTCCTTCAACTTCGCCGCCAGATAGTTCGCCGCCAGGACTGACTTGTCCGCCACGTCGCGCAGACCATCGGAGCCGAGCCCTCGAATGTAGGTGTAGGCCCGCACCAGCACGCCGATCTGCCCCATGAACGAGCGAACCTTGCCGATCGTATCCGGTCGATCGGAGCACCATGCGAACGTGCCGTCGCCCTTCTTGACGACCTGTGGCACCGGTAGGAACGGACGCAGATGCTCCGCGACCCCCACCGGGCCCGCACCCGGACCGCCGCAGCCGTGCGGCGTGCTGAAGGTCTTGTGCGTGTTGTAGTGCATCACGTCGACCCCGAAGTCCCCGGGTCGCGTGATGCCGAGGATCGCGTTCATGTTGGCGCCATCGAGATAGAGCTGCGCGCCTTTGGCGTGGAGGATCTCCGCCACATCAGCGATCGTCTCATCGAAGACGCCGACGGTGTTCGGGTTCGTGATCATCAGCGCCACGGTGTCGTTATCCGTCTTGGCACGAAGATCATCAAGGTCCATCCGACCGTTGGGCAGGCTCTTGACCGACACCGACGCCCGTCCGCAGACCGTGCAGGTGGCCGGGTTCGTGCCGTGGGCGCTGTCGGGCGTCAGGACCGTCTGGCGGTTCTCGCCGCGGGCACGGTGGTAGGCATTGATGATCATCAGGCCGGTCATCTCGCCGTGGGCGCCGGCCGCCGGTTGGAGGGTCACCTCGGGCAATCCGGCGATCTCAGCCAGATCACACCGCAACCGATAGAGCAGCTCGAGCACGCCCTGGGCGTCGGCGTCATCCTGGTAGGGATGCGCGTTGGCGAACCCGCCCATCGCGGCTGCACGCTCGTTGATCCGCGGGTTGTACTTCATCGTACAACTACCGAGCGGATAGAAGTTCTCGTCGATGCTGAAGCAGCGGTGGGCCAGTCGCTTGTAATGGCGGACGAGGTCGAGTTCGCCCACTTCGGGCAGCGCCGGCGTCGTGTCGGCAAGCAGCTCGGCGGGCACCGCGGCCTTGCGGTCTACCGCCGGCACGTCCGACTTGGATAGCGACACAGCCGACAATCCCTTCGACCCGATCTCGAACAAGGTCGGATAGTCGTGCTGCTGCAACTTAGGAGTAGTCGTGTTCTGCGGCATCTCAGCAACCACGCTCATGATTCGTCTTTTCCTCGGCTGTTGGTGTCTGGAGTGATGTCACGATCCGCCTCCGCACACCTCCCAATGATGTATGCTCGCCACAGGTCGTCGAGCCGATACTCTTCACCGCATTCCGGGCAGCGACATTGCGAGAGCCCGGACATGTTGTACCCGCATTGCAGGCACGTCGGCGCCTTGTCGCGTGCCGCTTCCCATCCCCGCCTATATCCCGATCGCCAAGCGAGAAACGTCCAACCGACGACAACCACGACGAGCAAGGAGCCCGCTAAGCCGATCATTACATCCGACACAAATCACGCGTCCTGCAAGGCGTCCACCAGATCATCAATCTGCGCCTTGGTTCGCTTCTCCGTCACCGCAACAACGAAGCAATCGTTCAGACGATCGCCAAAGCGCCCCAGGTGAACGCCCGCTTCGATGCCCCGCTTTCGGCACGAGGCAAGCACTGTCGGCACGTCGTGCGTCGTGCGCACGGCGAACTCCTTGAAGAAGGGCGCGTCGAACGCGAGTTCGTATCCGTCAAGGGACGCAATCTGATCGGCTGCGTAGTGCGCCTTGTCGAAGCACTGCGACGCGACCTCCGCGATGCCCTTGCGGCCCATGGCCGCCATATAGATCGACGCACGAATGGCCATCAGGCCCTGGTTCGTGCATACGTTGCTCGTCGCCCGTTCGCGCTTGATGTGCTGTTCGCGTGCTTGGAGCACGAGGCAAAAGCCGCGTCGCCCTTGTGCATCCTCAGCCACGCCAACGACACGCCCCGGCATCTTCCGCAAGTACTTCTCTCGCCCCGCCAGCAGACCGAGGTACGGTCCGCCATATTGAAGCGGAATGCCCAGGCACTGCCCCTCGCCGACGACCAGGTCCGCGTCGAATTCGCCGGGTGTCTTGAGCACACCTCCGGCCAGCGGATCAGCCGCGACGATCGCCAGTGCGCCGTGCTCGTGGATCATCGGGATGATCCGGTCAAGTCGCTCGACACAGCCGTAGAAGTTCGGCGACTGGATCACGACGCAGGCGGTGTCTTTGCCCAACGCGGCTCGTAACGCCGCCTCATCCACGACGCCGCCGGCGGCCGGCACGGC
This sequence comes from Phycisphaerae bacterium, assembly GCA_029260055.1. GTDB lineage: Bacteria > Planctomycetota > Phycisphaerae > UBA1845 > UBA1845 > JADFOB01. The sequence goes on along the minus strand of JAJDDX010000417.1, from coordinate 1,209 downwards.
CACCGTCTCGACGTGCCGATCACGGTCATACGTCTTGAGCACGGACAGCGTATCCGGGTGGACGTTGTCCACGACGATCGCTTTGTTGCGGCGCGTGATCGCGGTGGCCATGGTGACCGCCTCGGCAGTGGCCGTCGCTCCTTCATAGAGCGATGCGTTCGCCACCTCCATGCCCGTAAGCATGCAGATCATCGTTTGGAATTCGTAGAACAATTGCAGCACGCCCTGCGAGGCCTCGGCCTGATAGGGCGTGTAGGCGGTGAGGAACTCGGTCTGCCCCGCCAGCGAATCGACCATCGTCGGGATGAAGTGGTCGTACGCCCCGCCACCGAGGAAGCAGACCCGCTCACAACACGGGCTGTTGTTTGCCGCCAGCGCACCGACATCGTCGAGCAACTCCAGTTCGCTCAAGCCTGACGGGATGTCCAGTGCCCCCTTCAGACGAAGGCCGGCTGGAACCGGTTTGAACAGCTCATCGATCGACTTGACGCCGATCGTAGAGAGCATGTGCTTGACATCGCTGTCTGTGAATTGCGTGTAGCGCATCGTTCGTTCACCGGGAATGGTAAGTGAATGCCGAATCGTCCAAGAGGAAACCGGCGCTGATCACCGGTCAATCGTAGTCCTTCTTCTACCCCGCCTCGCCGCGGACGCCCATGACGTCCGGCTTGTAGATTCTCGTCTCGACCGCTCTGTTGTAGTTCGTCCAATGGCTGGCGGGGTCGCGGTCGTTGTCGATCTCCGCCACGAACATGTTCACCTTGGCGTCGAGATTGTCCAGGTAGTGAATCGCGATCGCCTCGGGGATGGCCGGCAGTTTCGGGCTGCCGAACTCATACTTGCCGTGGTGGCTCAGGATGATGTGCTTGAGCACCCATCGCAACTGGTCGGGGAACGGCTTGCCGGACCGCTCCGCCACCGCGTCGGCCTTCTTCTCGATCCAGATCACAGCCTGGACGATGTGCCCGACGAGTTGCCCCTCGTCCGTGTAGGCGATGGCCGTCTCATACGAAAGCTCCTTGGCCTTACCGATGTCGTGAAGGAAGAGCCCGCCGAGCACGAGTTCGAGGCTTAGCTTGGGGTAGAGCGGTATCACCCGCAGAGCCATCTCCATGAGGTTCAGCGTGTGCTCGAGCAGCCCGCCGAGGTAGGCGTGGTGCATGACCGCCGCTGCGGGTGCCTTGCGGAAGCAGCTCATCAACGCCTCGT
>JAJDDX010000416.1 GCA_029260055.1 Phycisphaerae bacterium | reverse complement strand
GGCAAACGCGGTCCTGCAGTCCGCGGTAGGGCGTGCTGGGCCCCTTGTATCCGTTGAAGATGACGGCGAAGGCGAACCTCGGTCGCTCGCCGCTGTAGGCGTAGCCCGCCAGCGCCCGGACCCCGCGCATCGTGCCCGTCTTTCCGCGGACCCTCCCCGGCAGCTTCTTGAGGCGCTTCCGCAGTGACCCGTCTACCCCGGCTATCGAAAGGCTGTCCTCGAACATTGGCCCGAAGGGTTGCTGTTGTAGCCACGCCATCATTCGCGCCAGTTGCCGTGCCGTGCAGCGGTTTTCCCGGCTCAGCCCCGAGCCGTCGGCGGCTGACAGACCGTCGGCCTTGATGCCGGCGTGCGCCACTACGTCCATGACGGCCTGACTGCCGAATGCCCAGGTGCCCTGTGCTGACGGTACCCCGAGGCGCTTGGCTCGTGCGTAGCCGGCTCGCTTGAAGAGCGCGTCGGCGAAGAGGTTCTGGCTGTCTTTGCCCGTACGGTGCAGCACATCCGCAATGGGTGTTGTGTGCGTGGCCAGTACGCCCAGGTTCGGCGGTAGTCCGCCATCAGAGTTACGCACGCGCGCACGCTGCGTCTGTCCAGCCACGCGGACGCCCTTGCCCGCGAGGAAGGTGCGGAAGGAGTCGGCGAAGAGCATCCCCGGATCGGGAAACGCTACCGGCGAGAACTTCCAGGGTTTCTTGCACTTGCCGCTGATGACGTACTCGAACGTACCCGGCTTGTGGTGGAGGATCGGGTTCTTGCCGGGGCCGGTCTTGCACTTGTTGTTGAACTTGGCGAGGCTGTTGTGCGGCTCTACGGCGACCGAGGTTCGTGAGCCTTTCTTTCCGCCGGGTGACACGGTCACGTCAAGGCAGTTGTCGTTGATGTTCAGGCCCGCGACCGGCGCGGCGTACCACTTTCCGATATCGCCCGCTTCCCACGACGGATGAATGGTCTGCTGGTCGAAGATCGATTCGTCGATGATCAGGTCGCCGGGCCACGTGGTCAGCCCGCGGCTGAGCAGGACATCGGACCATCGCTCGAAGCCGGCCGTGATGGACTCGCCGCGCTTGCGTGCGATCTTCTCGTCTGCCAACGCGGGATCACCGTCGCCGATGACGACGAGATGGTCGCCGTTTGTGGCGAGCGTGGTTTCGAACGTGAACTCCGGTCCCAGTTCGGCGAGGGCGGCCGCCATCGTGAAGACCTTCTGTGCGCTGGCGGGAATCAGAGCGCGGTCGGCATGGCGCGTGAAGATGGTTTTCCCTGAATCGAGATCGATGACACACGCGCCGACGACGGCATCGCGATGCGGGAGCGATGCGAGCGCGGAGGCGAGTTGCTCTTGCGTCCCGGCGCGCGTCGGCGCAGGCGCAACGAGAAAGAGGCAGCCCGTGGCCAAGAGCATCAGGCGGCTGGCTCTTTGTGGCGCGCGTCCTAGCGCATGTCGTATGGTGAAGCCTCCCTGTTCCATCCTGTTGAAGATGATAGGTTACGGGCGGGCGGAATCAAGTGCTAGCGGCCCGGCTGACAGCGAGGAATCGTGGCTGCGGGGCTGGTAAATCCCGTGTCGACCCACTACGCTCCCGGCTTGCGCGTGAGGCGCATGCGACCGAGCCTGACACGACCGGCTCTTTCGCACGCTCGGTGATTCTGACTGCTCGCGTGCTTTGCCCAGGGGTGACGCGGCCGACATGACCGAAGGCATCACAGCAACGTCGAATGAGGCGCCGACCACGGCTGCGCAAACGCGGTCGTGCAATGTCGCTTCGCATCTTCCGCGCATGGCGCGCGCGGTCCCGTCGCACCCGGCGCTCGTGGTGACGAAGTCGCGCGACGGCTCCGGGCGCGCGGTCTACGAGTCGATCGACTTTGCCGAACTCGAGGCGCTGTCGAACCGGTACGCTAATGCGCTCGCTCGCGCCGGCATCACGCGCGGCATGCGTACGCTCATGATGGTCAAGCCCGGCTTCGAGTTCATCGGCCTGACCTTCGCGATGTTCAAGCTGGGTGCCGTGCCGGTGATGATCGATCCGGGAATGGGCGTTAGCCGCATGCTCGAATGCGTTCGCTCGGTCGAGCCGGAAGGGTTCGTGGGTATTCCCATTGCGCAGATGATGCGCGTGCTGCGGCGCGGTTCGTTCAGAAAGGTCGCGCACGTGGTTACGGTGGGGCGCCGGAGTTGGTGGGGCGGGTCGACGCTTGCGGAGCTGGCGTCTACCTCGCCGGACACGTTCGAGATGGCCGCCACGGCGCCGGATGAAACCGCAGCGATCCTGTTTACCAGCGGAGCGACGGGTCCTGCCAAGGGTGTCGTCTACGAGCACGGCATGTTCGATGCGCAGGTGCGTTTGATTCGCGAGCACTACGCCATTACGCCCGGTGAGGTCGATCTTCCGGGGTTTCCGCTGTTCGCTCTGTTCAATCCGGCGATGGGGATGACGAGCGTGATTCCGGATATGGATCCCACGCATCCGGCGCGGGTCGATCCCGCGAAGATCGTCGAGGCGATTCAGGATCACCGGGTTACGAATACCTTCGGCTCGCCCGCGATGTGGAAGCGCGTCGGTGCATACTGCGTGGACCGCGGCATCACGCTTCCCACCATCAAGCGGGTGTTGGTGGCCGGGGCGCCGGTGCCATGGCATGTGATCGAGAAGCTGCATCGTGTGCTGCATGACGATGCCGATATCCACACGCCGTATGGTGCGACGGAGTCGCTGCCGGTTTGTTCAATCGCGGGTCGCGAGGTGTTGGAGAGTACGAGCGATCGAAGCCGAGCCGGTGCCGGCACGTGCGTGGGGAGACCTCTGCCGGAGATGGACGTCCGGATCATCACGATCACCGACGAGCCGATCCCCAATTGGTGCGATGCCCAGGGCGTCCGTGAGGGCGAAGCGGGCGAGATCGTTGTTCGCGGCCCCGTTGTGACGAAGCGATACGCGGGCCTTGCGCGGGCGACGGCGCTGGCGAAGATCCGTGACGGCGATCATCTGTGGCATCGCATGGGGGACATCGGTTACTTCGATCAAGCGGGGTGTCTCTGGTTCTGTGGACGCAAGGCGCATCGCGTGGAGACGGCGAGGGGTGTCCTGTTCAGCGTGCGATGTGAGGCCGTCTTCAACGAGCATCCCGGCGTGGCGAGGTCGGCTCTCGTGGGCGTCGGCCCGCGCGAAAGCCGGGAGCCCGTGATCGTGATCGAGCCCGCCGACGGCAAGGTCCCGCGCGGGCGAAGTCGGACGACGATCTGCCGGGAGCTTCTTGCGCTCGGCCATGACAACGAAATGACACGCGGCATCAAGCGCGTGCTCTTCAAACGGAGTTTTCCGGTGGACATTCGCCACAACGCGAAAATCAACCGAGAGCAACTGACCGAATGGGCGGCGGGGCAACGCGTATGAAGGCACTGGTGACGGGGGGAGGCGGCTTTCTCGGCACGCGCATCGTGCAGATGTTGCACGCGCGCGGCGACGACGTGTGCGCACTGGGCCGAAACCGCTATCCGCATCACGAAGCGGCCGGTATTGCGACGGTGCAGGCCGACCTTTGTGATGCCGGCGCAATCCTGCGGGCGTGCGAAGGGATGGACGCGGTGTTCCACGTGGCGGCGATGCCGGGGATCTGGGGCCCGCGTGACATGTTCTGGGAGATCAATTCGGGCGGTACCGCGAACGTGCTGGCGGCCTGCCGTTCGTGCAAGGTGCCCAAGCTGGTCTTCACGAGTTCGCCGAGCGTCGTGTTCGGCAACGGCAGCCTGTGCGGCGTGGACGAGTCCGAGCCCTATCCGGAAACACACCTGGCGGACTACCCCAAGACGAAGGCCGTCGCCGAGCGCATGGTGCTGCGGGCCAATGCGCCGGCGCTGGCCACGGTCGCGCTGCGGCCGCACTTGATCTGGGGCCCCGGCGACCCGCACCTGATCCCTCGTGTGATCGAGCGGGCGAAACGGCGTAAGCTCCGTCAGGTGGGTGATGGCGAGAACCTCGTCGACATTACCTACATCGACAACGCAGCCGAGGCTCATATTCTGGCGGCTGACGCGCTCGCTCCCGGCGCCGCGTGTGCCGGGAAGGCGTATTTCATCAGTCAGGGTGAGCCGGTCACGTTGTGGGCGTGGATCAACGAGTTACTGGCGGCGATGGAAGTGCCGGTCGTATGTCGCCGGGTGTCGTACCGGTCGGCTGACCGCATGGGCGGCATGTTCGAACGGCTCTATCGGCTTCTACGATCGCGATCCGAGCCGCCGATGACAAGATTCCTGGCGTCGCAATTGGCCAAGTCGCACTATTTCAGTATCGAGGCGGCTCGGCGTGATCTCGGTTACGAGCCGCGTGTGTCGACGGAGGAAGGCGTGAGGCGGCTGCTGGTGTCTCTGCGCGGCGAGTAGGTACCCGGGCGGCGGGCTCGTGTGGTCTTCAGGTTACCGGACGATGCGCCCGCCCGGTGTTCCGGTAACCGCGGGCGTACGGGTCGTGAGGCGGGTGTTTCGGGCTCCGGGTTTGACTCCGACCCCGAAACTGGGTACCGTTCCTCGCGTAGCGGGGCGTAGCTCAGCCTGGTAGAGCGCAGCGTTCGGGACGCTGAGGTCGCAGGTTCAAATCCTGTCGCCCCGAGTGGTTCTAAAGCCTTGTCAACGCATGCCTTGTGGGACGGCAAGTGGCCGGATTTGAACTTCCGCTGCAGCGCACCGATCCACACGACAAACACCGCCCGAATTATGCAGAGGCCGACCGTCGCGCTCCAACCATTCGCCTTCACGGCTTGTACCTTAGATGGGATTGGCGAGTGTTGAGCGTACCGATCGCATCCCGGAGTCGATCGATCTTCGCCGTACGTCGTACTCGTGTGACCTGACAGTTCACCGCCCAACTGCCTGAAGGCTTGCGCAGTTTCAGAAGCACACAGCGATTCACGAGGCCCGTGCTCTCGTAGAGATAGCGCGCGGAGATCGGCACTCCCCGCGCGTGCCCACTCGGTGCCTGCGAACCAGCCAGCCGCGTACGCGCTGTTGGAGAAAGCGCTCCGCCCGGATGTATGTTGTCCCTAACGTTCCGTAGCAGAAGTAGTTCATCCATCCGTCCATCACGCGGTTGACGTTCCGAACCGGGTCTTCCTCACTTTGCCATGACATGTGCGACCCCAATCATCCGGCGGAAGGTGTTCTTCAAGCGACGCACGCTCTTGTCAGATGGATGGGCCGCCATGTATTCTCGGCCACTCCCAAAGGAGTATCGCGTGCCGAAGGTATAGCCCAGGAAGTCAAACGACTCTGTCGGCGCGTGGCAGATGCGCGTCTCGGTCTCGTTGATCGTCAGACCAGTTTGCGTAAGAATGCTCCGCGCTTCAGACAACGCTCCGGCGGCGTCAGGCCGGCACAGGATCACGAAGTCATCGGCATAGCCCCCAATGCGGCTGCCGAAACAAAGGACGTTGCCGCGCCGTCACCATGCCTTCAGGGACCGGCGCATGTAGATGTTGGCCAGAAGTGGCGAGAGGACCCCGCCTTGTGTGGTACTCCGACTGCCGACACTTCGACGTGTGGATGTGCCTTGGTCACTCGTCTCTTCGACCGACGCCTTGAACCACATCTTGACCAGATGCAGAATCGAGCCATCGGACACCCGACGCGAGACCGAACGGATCAGTTCCGCGTGTGGGATCGTGTCGAAGTACTTCGACAGATCAGCATCCACTACATGGAGATGCCCGGCCTTCAGAGCCTTGTGCACCGCGCGAACCGTGTGTTGAGTGCTCCGCCGAGGGCGATAGACGTATGCGTCGTCCGTGAAGTCCGCCTCATAGCTCCCCGGCCGGGACGACCTTTACCGGGACAGGGCCTTCACCTGCTGGAACAACGGACCCTTTCACGGCACACGTGGGCCGGCACACCACTGCGCCACGTGCGTGGTCCTTCCGAAGATGGCATGGGTCTCCACCCTGGCGGATCACTCCGCTGCTCCGTGCTCTCCCGTCGGATGACCCTCTTCGCTCGCCCTCCGGAAAACCCCCTGAACACTGTCTGCATACCCTATCCTAACTAGAGACTCAGCCACCGTCACCGAAACATACACGATCGTGTCTTCATCTTCTTGGTGACTCGCGTACTCGTACTGGTTGAACCCGGGGTCAGCCAAGCGTTCCAACAAACTCCGGATCACGTCGGCTTGGCCCTCCTCACTGAGCAACCATGCCGCGTGCCCCAGGAGCATCGCTGCGATAATGCGTCGATTCGGATCCTCGTCGTCCAGTACGGCCTGCAGTTGCTCGTGTGATGTGACCCATTGGAGCTCTCGGGCCGCACTGCGCTCCCATGTCGAAAATGCGGGACTTGCCAAGTGCCGGACCATATCCCGTATCGCGAGGAAATCAGGCCCCTTCGCGGCCGTGGGGCTTGATCCGCCGATGTCATACCATGTGCCCTCCGTCTGCATGGCGTAAACGGGCGTCCGATCGACCAGCCAGGCGAAGAATGTGCCCGGACTACATTCCGTGGATTCCGACTCTGCAAACTCATCCAACCACTTCAGATCCCGTGCACCGAAGTAATACACGCACGACGCCCGCCAGTGGGCCTCAGTGCGGTCGGGTTTCTCGAGGAACTCAACCACACGCCCGGCCGGCGTCACGCGCACGAGGCCAAACCTCGAACAACGCCATGAGGGCCGGAATGGCGTAACGAGGACCGCAGGGGTGCGATCCTGAACCTGCCGGACGAAATCCTGCAGATCATACGTGAACCAGTTATCCCCGCCGAGAACAAGTACGTCCGTGTCGACGCCCGCCGCTTCGAGTGCGTAGCGGAGGTCGCCGATTGCCCCCAAGCGGTCTTCCGGAGTGCGAGTCCCATCGCTGATCGCCAAGACTCGCGGTAGGCCGGAAGGCAGGGCCGCAGCCCACTCATCGATCTCGGGTCCGATTGCGTCGTTAGTCACGACAACAACACCCTGAAGGTGCGGCAACCCACTCACCTTTCTCACTAAAGTCGTCAGATACGGCTCCTGATACAGGTCTAGTAATGGGTAGGGCACCTCTGTGCCGGCACTGTTGATTCCGCGCTCATGCGATCCCGCTAAGACTACGACGTACATCCCTATACCCTCTCTCTTCTGTGGAGCCAAGAATTCCGGTCCGCTCGCGGGAGCCGTTCAATCCGAGCAAGTTCGAAAACCAAAACGCTCCCCCGCGGCTCGCGGAAATACCAACTCTGATTCAGGTAACTAGCCATCCAAACATCATACAGCGCGCAGCTTCCGCCGGAATCCAAGACGCCGGCATGGACGATACCTTCGCCCGCCAGGGTCAGAGCTAGATCCGGAAGGGACGCTTCCAGTTGCATAACATGCAGCCGGTTGTGCTTGTCGATTCCAAGCACGCTGTGATAGAAACTAGACCACGGAGCGCCGTTCTGTGCATGTCTAGCCACGATCTGTGCCACCCTTTCGTCCCACTCGTCAAACCAGCCAGCGTAAGCGTACTGGGCAAGTTCGGTCGCTTCACGGCCGACGATCTGTCGCAGATCATAGTCGTTCCGTGTGATCTCGACGGCGGTCAGCGGACGCCCAGCTACGACAATCGGCACCAGGCCCGCCGCCCAACTGAGTCCCGCGTCGAGTAGGTCGGTGCCTGCTTCACCGAACACCCTGTCACTCTCCGGTTCGAAACGTACCCACTGCATTGCAAGTTCGACTTTTCCAGCGTATTCCTCGAAACAACAGACGCACCAATACGGGCGCCGTTCGATTGGCTCCGCGTCGAAGTGGAAGATGCGGTGGGTGCCGAGCCCATCCCGGTGAAAGGACGGTCGCATGAGGTTGGCCGTCAGGTCGCTGATCGGTACCGCAAACATCGCGGGTTCGGTCCCGGATATTTCATCGGCACAGTCGGTTATGCCGCCGGATTCCCGGGCGGAACCTCCTTCTTGCATCTGCCGGATGTGGTCCGGGATCGGGAGTTTGCGGGGTTCCGAGTCTGATCGGTCGGGCTCGTTCGGGTCGATGGCACTACCCGCAGCGTCGCCCTTCGAATAGAGCCCGTGTCGCCGCATGTAGCGATCGGTTCGGTTCCTCTGTTCGGGAAAGGACAGAAGAAGATGCGCGCGGGCCAACTCGGCTGGGTCAATGACGACCCGACAGGTCCGTGCCAGAGCACTATCATTGGGTACGTTGAGGGTGATGTTCATTGGGAGCCTCTTCGGTCTCGTTCACATCGTACGGTAGTTCCAGCCGCGTCGACGTCCGGACTGCGACAACCTACTCGCGCATCAGGAAACTCAAGAGCAATCCGTCGAAGATCGCCCCAAGGCCGACAACTCTCCGCCAAGGAGGTATGTGTAGTCTACACGTGCTCTGATATCCCCACAGAACAAGATTACCCATAATCGTCAGCTCCTCTTTGCAGTCAAATCGAAGCGGCGAGGTCGCGGGGCGCCGCATGCGGTCGGCCTGACGATCGCGTCTTCACCACAGCGGTTGCGCGCGTCACTTCGTAACATAGCTCGTGTACCTGGTGCGATCGTCACTCGGCGTCGAATGAAGAATCCCGAGCTCGCTGGCAAACCGTTGCAGATAGCGGTTGACGACGTGGCGCGTCAGGGCGCATTTGCCTAATCGAACCGGAACATCTGCTTTGCCGGGCACGGCAGCGATCGAGGTCACGATCCGCACCTCGGCATCCGTGACCTCGAGTTGGTCCATTGACCCCATTTGCTGGGCAAGGTGCCGAATCTCGCTCAGGCCATCCAGGCGCTTTTCCTTCAATAGAGCCAGTGCGCCACAGACAGCGGCTCCCGCGACGCCCGGGTCCATCTTGCTGTCACTGGACTTCGCGCGCGAGGAAACCGCAACCTGCGAGCCACCTCTAAACGCGATGACTCCCGGGTGCGCTTGCGCGTTGTTCGCGGTGGGAGGGAACTTGAATCCATAACCCTGCAGCCGTCGGATGGCGGCATCGCGCACCGTCTGCAGAGTGTGGCCGCTCAACACGCCGCCTCCGAGGACCACATGATCCATCAAGGGGTATGTGTCGGCCAATAGCGCAATGATGTCCCCGACGTGGGCACCGAGTTGAGTCACGGCTTCCTCTGCTTTCGACGCAACCTCCTCCACCTTCGTAAACACCTGGGTGAGATGCTTCGATCCACGGGGCGTCTTAGATACTAGGAAGTCCGCAAGTGCCCCGCGCTGTTTCACATCGAGATCGAATATCTCGGCCAGGCGGATCGCGCCGAAGACGCGGACCCGCCGGCGAAACTCCACGATTGCACTTGCACCGACAAGACAAAGGTAGGTTTCGACGAGACGGCGTGCCTCGCGGTTGTTTTGCCAAGTGGTTTGGTCCTGCAATTGGCGGACCAACTCCGCATCCACTTCCGATGGTAACCGCTCGGCGAACACAATCGCTCCGCACTCTCTACCTAGTACTCTCAACATCTCCCGCCACTTCTTCCGGTTGATTGGTGCGAGCGCGGCGAGCAAACCGACTTCTACGCTGGTGATCCGGTCACTCAGCCGGGATAGTTGAGGACACAAGGACGTGGCGAGCGCGGGCAACGTACGTCCTGAGCAATGGAGGTTTCCAAGTCCCTCCGGGAACTTCATAGTACGGCTGGGCGTGTAGGCCAAGTTGACGAGCAGCTTGCCGAACTCCATCAAGCCGTCTCTCAACTGCCCGTTTTCCAGCACTGCTCCGGCCGTACCGGTTCCCGCTTTGATCACGACCCACGTCGCGTCGTCTCCAGGCCCGGAGGGGGATCCCGCAGCCTGCCTGAAGATGTCGTACAGGACCCCTAGGGCGTGGCAATCACCGTCGTTCGCCATCGCCACGGAGCATTGGGCACCCAGCGACCTACGCGTATGCTTCGGGATGTCCAGATTCATGATCTTTCGGATGTCGTTTGAAACAATGTCCCGCGTAAGTTCCGGGAACAGTCGCAGGATTCCACTCGTGCCGCGCACGGCGTTTGCCCGTACGGGGCCCGGCCAACTGAGGCCTACTGCGCGAGCGGGTGGCAGTTTCATGCTCCGTTGGCGGTGCAAGGCTTCAGTCGCAAATCGCTCGCAGAACTCCTCCGCGCTGGAGTAGCGGTCAGCCGCAGGCTTCGCGGTCAGGACGCGGAGAGTATCACCGGAGGAGGCTCGGAGCTTGACGCCTCCGCGGCCAACGGCCCGAAGCTCGAAAAAACCCATCTTCACAAACGTCCCCCCGATATCGACACCAAGCAGGGGAACGCCGGTTCTTTTGCTGCTCGCGCCGTCACATTCCGCGTCGACCAATTGCCGTAGTTCCGCGAGAAGATTGGGCGACGCATGTTCCTCGTCGGAAAGCTCATCGCCACGGACGGAGACCTCGCCCAAGCGGACATGCCCGGGTGTCTCTAGATAGTCATCGAGGTATTTGCCTAAGAGCACATCAAAGTGATTGGCCGCGTATTCCTCATTGATCCTGTCTCGCCAGAACTCACCGGCTTCGGTAGCTGCAAGGCTGTCGAGTCCGACATCACACGAGAACACGACGCCGGATACCACGCCATTCAAGACGTAGGCCGGGACGTAGCGCGCAATAGATTGTATCAGTAGGGCGTGGAGCGCGCTTGCGTTCGCTTCGACATCAAGCGGTACTATCGGTAAATGGAGGAAGAAGGGGAAGTCACCGTTCATACGTACCGGGACGGAGACGCAATCGTCGGGGCGCAGGACGTGGCACGCATCCAGCATACGGCTTAAAAGGTAGACCGGCACATATCGATCGTCGTCGACACGCACGTAGCCGGAATCTTGAGCGACTCGAAAAAGGAACTCTATGAGACTCCATGCCGAGAGGGTCGCGTCCGGTTGTATCGGTACGCTCGTGAGCAAGCTCTGTAAGGCAGGGTCGCTGAGTTCGGCGAATACCATGTGGGCCGCGGCCGAGTACTCGTTAAGGCGAACGACGGTTACCCACTCCTCCCGGCCATCGGCGAGGTAGCCGGGGACGCGCGCCGTCCGAAACGTGAACCCATCGGTGAAGCGCCGTTGGCTCTTGTTGCTCGCCTTGATGGTGCGCACGAGCGCCTGTCGTAGCCGCGGCAACCTGAGGTAGTCGCGATCAAAGGAAAAAACGGGGGTGCACTTGCCCTCGAAGGAGCACCTCTTCAGTACTTTCGCTTTGAATTTCGCAAGTTGCGCCGCGCTGAGCGCCGGCGTTCCGGCCGCCAGCCACGCGGCAAAGCACCACGTGACATCCGTTCTTTTCGTGACTGGTGCCTTCTGCAGCCCTTTCCAGAACGGTGCGAAGTCCGTGACCTTCGCGTCGTGCGGGCGCAGTGCACCCAACTCGACGATTTGGGCCTCGATCGCCCTGTGCGGCGGGGCGGCGGCCGGCCCGAGCTTACGATTGCGGAATTCCTGTGCATGTGCGAGGACACCGAGCCCCAGGAACAGGGTTTTCCGCAGAAGCTCCGCGTTCGGCGCGTTCTTCACAATGCTCTTCAGCTCGGCTCCAAACCGCCAGTCACCAGATCTACGCGAGAACTGTCCCGGTGCAGATTGGAAGCGCACCAGGAAGGCGAGGGTGTTCAGCGCAAGGGGATTCCGGAGCCACTCATTCCCTTCATGCTCTTGACGGGCCTTCAGCGCCGAATATGCCTCCCAAAGAAACGGCTGCGGCCACCCCGCTTGCGACCAGGCGGCGGCGCGGACGAGCAACAGTGGAAGCGATATATGCCACGTGAGACGGGGGCTTTTCCGGGCGGGCCGCCGCAGGCCGTCCTCATTCAGCGTCGCCCAGAGGAATCGATCCGGTTGGCTCCAGTCGAGGGTCCGATCGAGTTCGTCCAGCGTCCCGCGCCACTTGGCGACGGTTTTCGCGACGACAGGATAGTCACAGGCTCCCTCGGTCAGAAGGAGATCGAGTGCGCGGAGGATCCGCACCGTCCGGCCGAGACATTCGTGCTCAAGCTCCTCGAAGCTCTCTCGTATGACCGGCCCCAAGCGATCCTTGCTCTTGCCTTCTCGGTCGGCGAGATCCAGAAAAACCTCGATCCAGTGCCCGATCTCGAGTTGGATCTTGAGCTTGAGAGGAATGGCCGTTGCCAACGAGGGCCGCTGCAACGCGAGTTCGTACGCTATCGGCCGTCCGTCTGCGGCGAGGCAAACGTGGGTCGAGAAGAATTCTGCGAGTCCCTGCGGATCCGCGATTAGAGACGGAGGTAAGTCCAAGTCGGCGACCGCGACAGACTGCACGGTCGGAGGCGGCAGAGTGGATGAGTTAGTCGGGCGTTTCGGCGGGCGTTTGCTGTAGTTGCTCATGATCGTGACCGTCCATGATTGTCGCTATGTAATTACCGGAGCCCTCGCGGCGATTGGCGATACGGTATCGCCAGTCCACGTAGCATGCCTGCATGAATTCGATCGGGACGAGTGTGCCTGTGTCCATTTGAATCGCCTCAAGCTCCTGCCGTGCCTCGAGTACGGGCAGCCCCTCGATCCCCAGCGTAGCTTCCTCCTCGTGCGTTGGAAGCCGTGCATGCAACTCTGTCCGTCGCCTGTCTACCTGGTAGCCATTCGCGTTGATAACACGGATCAAGGACTCCTTGGCAAAGTCGTGCCCGAGGAAGCCTCGCGGGAAGTGCGCGGGGTTCAGATACGAACGATGGAGCGCTCGCGGTTTTCCGTTTATCAACCGCAGTCGCGCGATGACGTAAAAGCCTTCGCCCCCTCTAAGGCCGAGGTAATTCCTGGCTTGTTGCTCGAACGCGCGGGCAGGATCATCGATCGGCGGACGCAGGATCGCCTCCAAGACCCTGTTCTCAAGGGATTGACCGTACGTTTGCCTGACCCCGTGGCTGAAGCTGAACTCGCTCTCATCCACCGCCAGTACGTCCTCCGCGACGAGGGTCGTTCCGCCGCGCCGCCGCCGAACGCGACCTCGGCGCGCGAGTTCCTCCATCGCCCGGATGACGGGCTGAATGCTGCACCGCGCGATGCTCGCAAACTCCCTATCAGATGGTAGCGGAGCCCCCGCAGCGAGACCGTGCGCATCGATATGGCGCCTGATCAGAGCCTCGACTGTTCGCCATTTCAGCATTGATCCTCCCGGTCCGGACACGCGGGCGCCGTTGCCCCACGCCCGGTAGCCATGGCAACGCGGCAAAAACGAGCCGCGATCCAAACTACGCATGTGAACTATAACGTACCATGGGAAGCTTGTCAAGCGTTTTCGCCGGGTTGGCCGCAGATTCTCGGCGATTCCTCACTGGAGCGGCCGTGGCGCGGGTCGTGATCGCGTTTCGCACCCATAACTCCGACGACGTGCGGGCCGGAGCGAGACGCAGGTCTCGGGGCGCGAGGGCTGGGCGGTGGTCTGACACTGCAGGGCCGAGAGACAGGCGGCATGGCACGAAACGTTGCTGGTTGCGCGCGAGTTGGCGCGCTGGGCGAGCGGGAGAACGGCACGCATGCCCGAGTTCTGTTTGGTGTCACCGTCGTGCAGTTACCGTGCATGACGGGCCAAGCGCCGCCGTCAGGTCAGCGCCCCAACCCGGTGGGCCCGCGTTCCAACGCCGGGCGACCGCCTCTCGACAGAGATGCGCGGAACTGCCGTGGCGCCCGCTGGAGCACGCGTCGATGAGCATCACAGGCTTCAGGTGGCACTCACCAGCGCGTCTACCTTCATACCCAGTGACATCCGTGTGATCCGTGCTCTTGCCTCCTGTGGGGCGTCTGTGCGTGTCCCCTCGGCTTCCTTGGGCTCGAACAGGTGTCGCCAGAGTTGCTCGGCGCTGTCGTCCTGTTGACCGTTTTCCTCCAGGGCTCCGGGGCGGAACTGGACCTCGAGCAATCTGACTATGAAGCCCCCGCGGGGCCACTCCACTTTGGCAGGGGGTTGCCTGTCCGTCTGTCTTTCGCTGGGCACCTTGATGAGTCGTTCAGGCAGTTCGTGGTTGGCTTGTCCACGGAAGTCCGTGATCTCGCGTGACACCAGAAGATAGTACGCGAAATTCTCCGGCGGCTTCTTCGAGTCTGACGGGATGTTGGCAGCCTCAGCGATCGCCTCGGTCGTGAGTTTGACATGGATCGTCCAAGTGCGACCGTCGCCCGTGACGGTGATCCATTCCTTGCGCCGCGGATCGAGCCCGAAATCAACGCCGGGCGGGAACTGTACCCACACCGGTTTGGTCCAACTCTCGGCGGCGGGTGAGTCTGCCGAAGTTGTCGGGGTGCCGGAGCCGTTGCCATCGATGTGGGCCGCGCCCGTCTTCCGACGAAAACTCACCTTCGCAAAATCCCACGGACGCACGGATTCCGGCGGTGGGATGAGGTAGGCGCTCTGCCTGAACAGAGGTTGCCTTGCGCCGGTATCCATCGTGTATCCGAACGGGCCGGTAAGCGGCGGGATCGTGACTTCGTGGCCCGAGTGAGGCTCCTTCGTAAGGATCGGATCCGGGCCGTATTCCTGAGCGCGTGTGACGCCGAACGTGAGTGTCTTGAAGGCCTCATCATCCGGCTTCCACGCCGCTACGACGTCGCTGCCGCGATCTGTCCAGTAGAGGACCGGGCCGTCCGGGTCGATCGCGAGGCCTGAAGGTGCTACCAATCCCTGAGGCGTGAACTCGGTGTGTTCCTTGCCGTCAGCGCTAATACGGTGTAGCTTCCCGGTCTTCGAATCCGCGACGTAGACTCGGCCCTGTGCGTCGACCGCGATTCCGGCCGGCCGTTCCAGGCCCTTCACCAGTACCGTCGGAGTTCCACCGGGCAGGCTGACATACTGTACGTTTTCACTGCCCGGGGCGGTCCAGTAGAGGCGCTCACGCTCACTGTCAATGGCGAGGCCGGACGGTTTGCCCTCTTTGTCCTCCAGGAGGACTCCAGGGGTCTCGTCATGGAGGCTTTTCCACCGAATTGCGCCGCTACCGGATTCAGTCCAGTAAAGGCGACGGTTCGCGCGGTCAATCGCGAGGCCGGACGGTTCTTCCAGATCGGTGACAAAGTCCGTCACTTTGCCGTTGCCGAGGCTCATTTGCCGAATCTCGCCGCTGCCGGCGTCAGCCCAGTAGAGGCAATCCGTCTCTTCGTCAAGTGCGATGCCGGACGGGATGCGCAGGTCAGGATCGGTCAAATCGCCCCTGTCTTTCGTGCCCAAGTCGTAGTACTGGATCCTCCGGTTTCCGTAGTTGCACCAGTAGAGCCTCTTGTTTCTGGTGTCGCGCGTGATCCCGGCGATGCAGTTCTTCTTTCCGACCACATGGGCCGTTTCGATTCGACACTCGATGGATTCCGTAACGCCGCATACGGCGAACATCGTCTCGTCGAAGACCGCGAGAAGTGCCGGTTGCCCGGGCGTGAGGGCTCCGGACTGTGGCCGCTCCGCCGATTCTCCGAGCGTGCGTGGAAGCGATTCGGTGAGCGGCACGATGGCCTTCACGACCGGTTTCTTCGGGCGACCTCCGCGATAGGCAATCACTTTGCGCCGCCAGCCGGGGCCTGTAAACAGCGCTTTGTCTATGCTGCTCTCAATACTCGCGTCCGTCCCGACTGCTCGAGTGCCTTCTTCCGTGAGGGGCGGCACTTCCTGTTGTCCCAGCCTGCTCGAAGATCTCTCCCCGTAAAGACCTTCGTACCGCGAGTAAACGCGAACGGCCCTTCGCAAGTAGTGGGCTTGGCGATCCGAATCGAAGTTCTCGGTATGAAGGGGGGGGCGCTTTGCGCTCGGAGCGGGACGCCGCGGGAAGGGCAGTTCGTATGTGGTCGTGTCGAACGGGTGATGGATATCGGCCAGCGCTTCCATCTCCCATAGCAAGACCGAGGTATTGGTGTCGATGTGAGGGTCCGACTTAGCGGTATCGAGAAGGTCGGCAGTCTTGCCGGGGATGGGGCGGCCTTGCCATCGCCATTCCTGCATGAGCAGGTCGCAGCGGGCGACGTTGCGCCATAGCCGCTGCGAATCGAAGTCGACCTCGCGATCCAGAAAGACGTTCAGCGCCTGCTTATCGCCATCCGGGATGACGACTTCGAGCCGATCATAGATCTCCACAGCCGGCGGAAGCTTCGCGTTGGGCGTCTCGAGCAGAACTCGAAACGGCGGTAAGACGTAGTACTTGTCCTTCAGTATCTTGCGGGCCGACGGATCCAGCCGGTACACCATGGACTCGGTAAAGAAGCCCGCTGGAAACTTGCCCGTTTGCGCGTTCGCGAACTTCTCCGGAACGAGGGGGTGTACGCTGAGTCGACCGACGTGAACCTCGGGCAGGACCTTCGCGGCATTGACGGGGACCTCCACGACGATCGTCCCGGCGTCGGGGCCTTCAGATTCGGGACGCTCCAGGACCCAAGCCGTCCCGTCCTCTCGGTCGCTGCGTCCGCAGCGGAAGATGAGCGGCTGGCTCTGGTGCCGGCTGATCCCGTCGCCCGTGCCCTTCGGAGTGGTCACCTCCATGGTCTTTTGGGCGACCCACTTCTCCTCGCGTGCGTCCCATTCCTCGAGCACGATGGCGTATGCGGTGACCGCGCCGTCGTCGAGCGACTCGTCGGCCTGTGGATCGTGCGGCGCGTCGGGGCCGGGCCGCTGCACGACGCGCGTCAAGTACTCGGTCCAGACGTCCCGCAGTTGCCTGGAATCCGCATCGTCCTCCCACCGCTCGAGCACTTCCATCTCGACGGTGGGAGGGCGCACGCAAAAGTGCACCTCGGTCTGCTTCTCGTGCAGCAACAGCAGCGGAGGCGAGTCTCGGCCCGGATCCGACACGGGTTCGTGGCCGGCGTCTCGATGTGCCTTGCCCCACACCGTTTGACGGTCCAGTTCGACTTCTTTCGCCAGAGGCGACACGTTCTCAGGCACTTCGGGCCAATCGCCATAGTCAGGCGGCCGAGGCGATTCGGGTTGCCGTTCGCCCCGTTCTTCCGGCTTGAGCCAGCGATAGGCTCGCACCGGCCCGACCGGCACGCGGCGACGGTACTTGAACGCTTGAATGATGTCGTCGCGCTCGGCAACGGCGTTCATGTCGGAATCGAACTTCTTCTTCCCATCATCCGTCTCGAGATCCGTCCTGAACTTGATTGGGCTCCCGTCGGTGAGTTCAGCGGGCATGCCGCCGGCCGTGTCAATCATGAAGGCACCGGCGAGGTAATCGTGTCCATAGTGCACGCGCGTGAGCTTGAGACGGTCGAAGTTTGACAGCAGCACCGGGCGGTGGTCGTACAGCGAATCGGCGCCGAGCGCGCCGCCCTGATCACGTACCTCGAAGAAGCCGCCGACGGCATCGCCGAGCGGGCTGTCGCCGACCAACGGGCGCTGGTTGTACGTGACAAACGGGTAGAACAATTCGCCGCGGAACGGGATCCGGATGGGAAAAACCGACGGTTCTTTCAACAGCGCGCCGAAGGCGAGCTTCTTCCGATTTGCGACCGGTTCAGCGAGCGTGAGCACGACGGTCTTGCCCGCCTCGCTGCCCGTTCCCTCGCCCTGGTAGCACCATTGCGGCTCAGCCTTGATCAGGGCGTCGCCGTTTTGGGTCGCAGGGAACGGCTCGCTCGGAAGCTTCACGAATACGGCGCGTTCCGCGGTGCGTTCGGTCGCAGGTGTCTGGCCGATGTCTCTGACCAAGACATCCCACACGCCGTGGTCCGCAATCGTGCAAGTGGTCTTGACGGTCACGGTCTTCCCGTCGTGGCTCACTTCCGGCTCCTTGGTCTCGATCGTCCTTCCCGACGGCCAACCCGGGCTGGGTGTGAAGACGACTTCGACCTTCTGGCCGAAGCGGGCGTCGTCATCCGTGAGCACTATCTCAATCACGGGTTCTTTGGTCTCGCCGAGGTCGTCTCGCTCGAACGCGACCAACCCCTGTTTCACTCGAATTGGCTCCGGCTTACTGCGAATACAGATGGCCCGCTCCAGCGTACGGAAGGGCGTACGAATCGCGTCGTACTGCGCGCCGTCCTTGATTTTGACATCGAGTGCGCAGGGACCCTCGGGCGCATGGTCCGGGATATCGAGTGCCTTTAGCTCCACGCAGTCGTCGCCGCCAGGCGTACTGTCGCCCACTTTGATGCGGTGTGCGAACTGGAACGCGTATGCGTCCGGGTGGCGCTCGAACAACGTGTTATGGGCATGGACGGTGAGTGGTCCAACGGTTGCGCCCGGCACGACGACATAGGGTGTGACCCATTGTACCGACGGCGCCGTGCGTACCTGGAAGACCTTGTCCTCCTCCAGCCGCTCGAGCTTGCCGTCGGGGCCGTGAATGATCGTGACCGCGCGCTCTCCGGGCACGGCGTGCGGCTGAATCGCGATCTTGGCTTCGATCCGCGTGACGGGCTCAGCGCCTCGCTCACCGTCGCGGACGTGAACACCGCTTAGATTCACGTTCGCCGCGGTGGCGATCCGCCACGGCTTGTCCTTCTCGTCTTCACGAATGACGAACCCGACGCCGGCCAAGTTGCTCCAGAGCTCCACATCGGCGTCCAGATCGCCTTCGAACTTCTTCACTTCGTCGAGTTGCAGTGTCAGGCCGCTCGGCTTCGCCTGCGGCGTGGCCGCCTCGTCGAGTTCGGACCACTGTTGCTCGAAGAACTGCTTCACGAACGAGTGCTTATCGGTCGGATCGCATTCGTCGTACCACGCTTCCGGAATCCTGAACGCGCTTGCCAGGTTGGGGATGAAGGTCGGATCCTCTGCCATCGTCGCGGGGAGCATGCCGAGAAGTTTGGCGAGACCGCTCTTCACGTGCTCTGCCGCTTTGATCGCGGTCCGGTCATATGCGGTCCAGTCGAACTTCTTCAGGTACTCGGCGCACGCCGCGTTCCGCTGTGCCAGAACGCTCCACTCGTATACTTCGCGCAACGGCTCGCCCGGTTCGAGGATCCCAAAGACCCGCCTCACCTCGTCGCTGTTCTTGACGTCGTTCCAGGCATGTTTGGGTTCCCCGGCGTCGCCAGTCGGGGGCTCGCCATAGTTGATTGCGTAGTCAACCTGTGCGAAGAGCAGGCGGTCCGCGAACCGTGGTGTTTCCGAGGCACGCTGCAGTAGGTCCGTGCCATCATCCTCCGACATCCCGAGTTGATCGCGAAGTAGCGTCACCCAGACGCTACGCGCTGTGTCAGGGTCAGACAGTTGCCCGTGAAGATCCGTCAGGCGCTGTATGATCGTCTCGCGGTGTTTCCTGACTCCAAGCAGCTTCTCACCGACAACGTCGGGCTTCAGCAGGGCCGTGAGGAGATCATCCATGACGCCCGGCACCTCGGCCGACGAGTCCACGGGAGGCCGCCACTGGGCGAACTGGCCGAGCGCCATCAGGCGCAGCAACGCCCAGTCCTCGGCGAGCAACTGATCCGGGTGCTCGACTAGGCGATCAGCCTCCGACGACCGAGCGAACAGATCAATGGCCTCATGGCACAACTGCTCGATGACCTCGGCCCATGGCGGAACCGGCTCGCTGCGGACCCAGTAGTCGACCGGGTCCGGGCCTAAGGTGCCGTTCCGCTTCTCCTGGTTGAAGACCAGCGGATCCCTGGATCTGACTTTCAGCGGTTGGACGAAGGCGACGTCCGAGGTTTCCTCCGTTGTACCTTCCCGTTGATACTTCCAGCCTCTGGTCCATTCGGGCGTGTCTTCGGGGGCGCCCGGCTTCAGAAACTCGAAGCCCGGAATCGGTATGCTCTTCTTGGTACCGTTCTCGCCCTCCTTCCGAGAGATGCACACGGTGGCGATGAACTGCTCGACCTCACTGAGATCGAAGGACCCGCTCTTTGGTTTGACCTTGAAATAGGTCACGAGCCTGAGTTGGGACGGGATTCCGCCGGGAAAGGTCGAAAGATACGCGAGCTGATCCTTGAGGTGGGGGAGCATCTGCGCGTCATCGGACCCGTCATCCGCATCGGGGTCGACGATGACATTCTGGTTCCACATCACGAAGGCAGCCATCGGATCGACCCACGCCTTCAGGGCTCCGATACCGTGTTCGGTAGGCGCCGGCGGCCGCTCGTGCTTCAGAATTTGCGTGTCAAACGTCGAGTACTCCCACTCCCCATCGCTGTCCTGTTTGGCCCGCGCCGCCAGAACGGTGATCGCAGGGATGTTGGTCCAGATCCACGGGAGAAGGTCGTTCTCGCGCCGCGTCTTGAGCTCCGGAATAGAACCGGTGCCCATGAGGTAAGCCGTGCCGATGTGCAGGGCGAACACCTGATCGTCCAGTTTGGCCTGGCGCGGCCCCACTGGTACCACGGCGGTCAAAATGGCGATCTTCGGTTGTTGAATGTCAGGCATAGCTACTCTCCGAACGAACTCACGTAGTCGCTCACGGCGTTCTTGATTGCGGTCGGTGGCTCTTTTTCAGCATGCTCCGCGTCGGGATGCAGGCCGTGCGTCATGGAACGATCCGGCGCGTCCAGCTTCTGCTCTTTCTTCGGTGTTCCGGCAAGCACGAACGTCACCGACTTCTTCACGGTAATCGAGAAGCACCAGCAGATCTTGATCTTGAGGCTCAACATACCTCGGCAAGCCAGGGCTCCGCCCGATTGATAGCTGGCTTCGAGCAGCAACACGAGGCTGATCGTGATGATGCCCAGGACGCGGACCTCTCCCATGAGACGCACGCCGAGTATGATCCGCAGGTCGTTGCTGCCGCGGCTGTATTGGTATTCAACCGCCAGATAGACGTGCAGGTAGACACCGCCGGACGCGACGCCGACATCGAAGACCAGGCTTGCGCCCGCGGAAATGCCGATGCTGAGTTGCGTCAGCAGTCGGTCGGGCTTGGCGGCGAACGGGCGGTACATGGCCAGCACCCCGAACCAGCCCCCGCCGCCTAGGAACAGGATGGTCAGGTTGAACGGCCTCAGCTTGCTCGAGATCCCCAGGCCCGCGCCGATATAGAATCCGCGGGCTGGGTCGACAGCTACCTCGAAACGCGACATCAGCGACATGCCCGAGATGGAGAACGCGCCGCTGGCAAGCGTGGGCAGCGCGACATTCAACGCGGCACGGGCGCCGATCGGAATGCCGTTGGCGGCCTGGATGATTTCGATCACGAGCCCCGATACGTCGTCGGGCTTGAGGCTCTGCATCAGGTCGGTAACGAAGTTCAGTGCATCGGCGAGCACGATGCCGTTGGGGCTCATGTCGAACGAGATCTTCCCGCGGTTGTCGAATCGCAGCGTAGCCTGCTCCAGCGTCATCACCATCGACCCGCTGATCTCGAGGCGCCAATCGGCACGAAGGTACGCGTTGACCTCACGCTTCGGCGGCGAATTCGGGCTGGCCGCGATCCGCGTCTTGGCATGGAAGAACGCCCGATCAAGCTTCACAGCCACGACGCCGAAGTTGAACAGCGTCATGGTCTCGTGCATCGGCATATCCACGTCGCACTGGGCCCAGGCGCTCCGGGTCTTGGGGTTGAAGCCGTGCGTGACCTTGATGCCGTCCTGGTTGTACTCCGGGATGCGGAACTGCTTGAAGAGGTGCGACAGGTTGATGCCCGCGAAGTCGGGCAGGATCGTGCTCAAGTCAAAGCCCTTGAGCTTGTCCGCAATGAACTTTTCGGCGAGTTGCCTGCTCGGGAGGCGGATGCCGAGCGACTTCAGATCGAGCTGCCCGATCTCGCGGCTGAACCGGTTGTAGAGAACGGTGGCGGGGGTGAAATCGACGACGTTGCCCAGCCGCCTCGGATAGTACTGAAGGTAGTCCCGGGCGAGCTTCGTAGCCTGGGCGATGGGCGCCTTTCCGTATGCGGAGGCCAGACGCAGCGTGTTTTCGCCGAGCTTCTTGAGGTTGTCGAAGTCGACCTTGGTGTCGTCAAAGTAACGCAGCGCCTCGCGCGCCATCTCCTCATAAGGCGCGACCTGTTCGGCGAGTGCGCCGTAGGCGTTCTCGGTCAGACCCGCGAATGCGGCACGAACGAGTTGCTCCGCTTCCGGCGCGCGTATGGTCGGGTCGATGAAGTCGACATCGTCGAGCAGGTCGTCGAGGAAGGCCTTCGCCAAGTCGTTCGCGTTCTTGATTCCAGCACGAACCTTCGTCTCGATTTCGGCGACCTTCCCGAGGGCTTCGTGGATCGCATCCTTCGAATTCCCGATCAGAACGTTGGCCTTGGTGAAGTAGCCGTCTGCGGCTGTCATACCTTCGTTGATGGTGTTGACGGCCGTCGTGTACTCCGTCATCCCTTTCCTGGCGATCTTGGTTGCGAGCTCGTTGGCTGCAGAAACGGCATCGCCGATTCCGGCATCGCGCAGGATTCCATCAATGAACTGGTCGCCCAACTGTGCCTCGATCTCGCGCAACAAGCCGTTGGCGACGTCTTCTCTGTCTTTGATCTCGTCTTTGATCTTCTTCTCTAGTGTCTTGAGCAAGCTCTCTCCGTCGGTGACAAACTTCTTCCTGA
Organism: Phycisphaerae bacterium; assembly: GCA_029260055.1. Classification (GTDB taxonomy): domain Bacteria; phylum Planctomycetota; class Phycisphaerae; order UBA1845; family UBA1845; genus JADFOB01. The sequence continues at coordinate 9,553 of JAJDDX010000416.1, read as the reverse complement.
ACTCGTCGAAGTTCGGTGGCTCGGCACTTTCCAGTTTCTCCTTGATCTTCTTGAGCCGCCCGTCGTTGAGGATCGCACCGAGTGACTCCGCCACGCCGGGTAGCACTGTGCCCAGCCGCTTGCGCAACAGGGAAACGTGCGTGAATACTGTGTCGAAGATGGCGGCGGTCTCAGCCTTGTATCGTTTCTTGAACTCGCGCTCGAGTTGCTTAGGTTCAAGGCCGTCGATTACGGCCTCGAAGCGGGTGAGGCGGGATTGTACCTCGGCCTCGAGGCGCCGGAGCTCCGCCTTCCATTCGTGCATCAGCCCCACGGCACGCTTCATTTTGCGGGCTACGTCCGACAGCGCCGATTCGGCCAGCTCCGTCTGCACCCGCAGCGCTTCCAGCTCCTGCCGAATGGCTTGTGCCCGCTGCAACGGGTCGCTCACCGCCGAGATCGCTTCCTCGATTCGTTTGCGCGTCTGCTCGGTGGTCTCTTTCCAGCCACCCTCCCAGCGAGCCTCTAACTCGCTCTGACGCTTCTTGATCGCGCCAACCATATCGGTGACTGGATTCTTGGGGTCGTACGCTAGCTCGAGCGCCTTTGTGACGCCGTCATTCAGCGCCTTGGGAAGTTGGTTGAGATTGGTGTCTAAGTCGTCTAGCCTAGTTCCGATCTTCTTCTTGACGTCGCTCGCGTTGTTGTGAAGGGACTCGATGACCTGTTTCTCGATCTCGGTCGCCAGGCCCGGGAGGGATTCGGCGAACTTCTTCGCGGCACCCCGAACCTTGGTGACTTCGTCCGTGATGTCCTTGCGTGCCTCCGCCACGCCGTCCGCCACGTCCTGAATTAGCTGGTCCGACCTGCGCACGAGGGCGACGTTCTCGATGACCGCGGCGACCGCATTTTTCGCGCGGTCGGCCATGAGATTGACGGTCTGATCGTCCACTTCCAGTTTGAAGGTGAAGCGTTCGTAGCCCGGCAGTACACTCGGCGGATTCGGCAGACGCCCGTCGGGCGAGTGCTTGTCGATCGCCGGCTCCGCGCCCTTCTCGTCCTGCTCCGGTACCCTATGCACGTCAGTCAGGGGGAAGTCGACGTCGGGGACCGCTCCCCACAAGTCCGTCTCCGCGCCGACGTTGGGGTCGGTCGACGTATAAAAGTGAAGGATCTCGGGATTCAGGACCCGGCGGTGGAGATGGGCCTGACCGGTCCCTTCCGGCGCAGCCAGCTTCAGTTCAACGTCGGGCTCCGGGTAGACATCCGGGTCTTCCCCGGGGCGGTAGAGCGGCACGATCCAGCCGCCCGGGACATCTCGACCCCACTTGCTCTTCACCGGGAAGATCTTCTGGGGGAACTTGCTGCCGAGCACAAACCCGCGGCTGCGGGGGTCGGGATTCTCCACAGCGCCCGGTTTGGGAATCTCGCGTTCCTCCTCCAGCACCTCGACATACTCTCGCACCTTGCGAACGACCGGCCGACCTAGCCAGCTTCCGGACTCATCCGGGAACTGGCCCGTATCGGTCACGCTACGCTCATAGATGATGACGTGCTTGGCGTTGTTCCAGAGAGCCCCGATTCGGCCGATCCGTTCCAGGCTGTAGAAGAACGTGCGTCCCAGAAAGGTGTTCGAGTAGATCGAACTCTTGTCCTTGGCGAAGCTCGCCTTCTGGAAGCCGTTACCGCCGAGCATGGTGAACGACGGCCCGACAAGGCTTCCTGAACTCGACGGCCCGGACTCGATCACTTCTTCGTAGACGTTGGCCGACTCGAAGCCCCAGTCGACACCGCCACGGAGTCCGCCTTGCTCGGCCGACTGATAGGGACCTCCGCTGGGCCGATTCGGATCGATGGGATGCACGACTTGACGAGTGCTCCGGAAGCGGTAACTGACGCCCCGGTCGAGCAGCAAGTCGGGGGACTCCCCGTCGCGCTTCAGCGGACGGTAGGCGAGGTCCGGCTGGAACAGCGCCAAACGGGTCTTCAGGATATCCAGGAACCGCTTGTAGCGCTTCTTGAAAGCATCGTACTCATCCAAGAGTGCCTGGATGGGGTTCTCGTCTTTGGCCGGCCCGCCGTGGGCGGCCCGTTGTGCGGATACAGGACGAATGTCGCTGAGGTAGCCGGGCACGCGGCCAAGACGCACGTCCAGTTCGGAAAGGAGCAGACCTTCGGTGGTTACCGTAGTCGTCAGTCCGTAGAGAAGCTCGAACTCGAGCGAGAAGACCCCCATGCCCGGCATGCGCTGACCCGGAAAACCCAGCAGCCGGCGCAGGTTCCACGGCGCTTCCGAGAAGTTCTGCTCGAAGGGAGATCGCGACAGGAGAAAGTCCGCCGGCGGCGAGAACCGGTAGTGAAGCGGTTTGGCGGAGGCTGGAGGTTCTTTGCGGTTCTCGGGGTCCTTGGAGACCTCGTAGTCCTTGTAGTCCCTGATGAATTCCTCGCCAACCGCCTGTGCGGGAAGGATAAGGTTGAAGCCGTCGCGCGAGTCCGCGAATTCCCATGACGGACCCCGCGGGTCGTCACCGGACCAGTTCCCTATTTCGCCCGCGGCTGCCAGGTTGAGGTTTGCCTTGACGCGCACGATCGACGTGGGATGCTGATCGATCACCACGAAATCTACTTTGCCCTCCTGCGCATCACCGGTGTTTTCGAGTCGCAACGACAGGCTGTGTGTCAGTTGCTCGTGGGCTTTCTCCCGCGCGACGAGGGTGAACGGCTGACCGCGTTCCGACTTGATCAGCCGGTCCCCGGTGGCCACGCCGCCTCCTTTCGACCGTTCACCGGAGGGCTTCGGGAACGGCATCACGAGAACGCCGGGGCGCCGTTGCTCTTCTACGGTGTACTCCAGTTCGTTGGGATCCTGTCCACCAGGCCCGAAGGCGTCGACGTAGAGAGAAATCTCCCCGTCGACGGCGGGTTGCACCCTTTCATCGGGTTGTTGCGGGAAGTTCAACGGGCGGTGAGACCAAGCTCGTAACCGGCCGGCGTTGTCCCCCGTTTCGACTTCATCGTCGGACCCCGTCGCGCGCTCGGCGAATTGAAGATCGAGCGCGCCGACGCGGGCCGGAGCGTTCTCGACAGGCTTCGGCGGCGCTTCGGCTGGGCGCCGCGCTACGTCAATCACGTCGAACGCCAGGAAGTGTGATCTGCCGGCCCCGTCCAGGCGTTCGAATTCTCCGACTTGTCCGCCCCAACGCCGGATGCCGAAACACCGCTTGATCGGCTCTCCTCGATAATCACGAAACCGCCGCAATGCGACGACCGTCTTCATCGGCGTTTCCGTAGCGGGGGTCAGTCCGTGGAACCGGATATCCACGCCATCAGCGTTGATCTCCTTCTTATGCGGTTCTCGGTCGAGGACATCGTAGATCGATGCCCACTTCTGCTCGGCATCACTCAGGCCTTCGGGTAAGAACTCCGGGACGATCGACCCGGGTTGACCACCCTTGGCCGTTCTCAAGGCGTCATGGTAGGGCTTGGCCACGCAACTGTTCCAGAGTGAAGTCGGTGTGGGCGCGGTCCGCTCGTCGTCCTGCGCAGTCGGTACGCCGACCCAATAAGCGGACAGAGTCCAACGCGCTTCATTGCGGTCTTCGGGTCGCTGAACCGCCCTGCAGTCGACGAGCCGCGACTCCCCGCCGAAGGCGGGGGTATCGCGGTACTTCCCCGTCAGCGGCAGGCGATAGGGCCACAGTACCGGCGGGGAAAGCGGGGGCAGAATGCAATACCAAGAATAATCGATTGTCAAGCGGCACCGTCGCGATCCGGCCGGGCGTGCGAAGTAGGTGATCCAGCGGTTCAGCACGGACGTGTGCTCGGCAAACTCGTCGAACTCTGATGTGAACAGCTTCGGTTTTCCGGTTCCCCCGAGCTCGCTTTCGTTGTGCCAAGCTCTCAGGAACGCCGTCATGGTCCGATCCTGCGGTTGGTATTCCTCCTCGCCCAGAAACGCAAACTTGGACGTGATCTTGCTGTAGTGGAAGTCCGAGGATCGCTCCTGATCTCCCGTGAGCGTGTCGTCGAATAGGAACGTCAGGTGGAGATAGTAGTCGCTTCTCCGCGACATCTTGCTGGGCAGCAACGGGCAGCGGACCACGGCCTCGAGCTCGAGTCCGTCACTTGCGACGGGAAGCACCGGCACGTTCTCGCCGTTGCGCTGTAGCTTCGAGTAATCCACGTCGGGAAGGGGATTGAACTTCAGAAGACAATCGTCGTGCGTCGCGACTGTCTTGAGATACAGCGATTCGCTCTCGTTTGCCTTGGGCTTGTCGAGCGTCCAGGATTCGCCCCGTTCCGTGAACAGCTCGACCGAGTATATCTCGTCGAGTTTGATTCGGCCCCCGCTCGCGTCCGGTTGAGGGATGCGCCCCACGGTGAGCCTCATGAGTGTGACGTACTCCTTCGGCTTGCTCTCGCCGACCCGGACTGCGATGAGAAGGTCGCTGCGCATATCATCCCCTTTGTCTTGGGTGCCCGAACGTCTATGCCCTGACCGAGAGGCCGCCGTGTCCGACGACCTCAGCGCACGCGTGCCGACTTCGGCGCAACCGCGGATGGTGCCGCAAGCCGGGCGGTCGTTTCACGCGCGTTTCGGAGTCGGATCACTTCTTCATCGATGCGTGGATATGCTTGTCGTCTTCGTAGAACACCCACTCGAACCCTGCGTCGACGGCCAGCCTTCCGAGACGCCCGAGCTTCGTGCCGTCGATCGGGCTCGTAGTCAGGTCGGCACCGCGCGCTTCGTAATGTGTGCTGTTGGCCCCGTGTTCGTTCTTCTCGTCCCAAGCCTCGGTGACCCGCAGCTTCACATTGTCCCACTCTGATGCGACCGAATCCGCCAGCGTGTCGAGCGGCGTTTTCAGTTTGGTCGTCATCATCCGATCGGCGCCCGTTCCTTCTTCGTCTTTGAATACGATCTTCGCATTCTTGTTTTCTGTGAGTTTCTTGAACTCGTCGGAGTCCCGTTTGATTTTCGTGGTCGCCGCTCCGACCGCGTCTTTCTCGGATTTGTTAGGCACTTTCTCGTGTAGCTTCAGGTCATCGCTCATTCTCGTCCTCCACTCATGGATGCTTCCCGTCCGTGCCGCCCGACCGGCATCGATATCAATAGCCCCTAAAGCGTAAGCGGAGCGGCCGGAGTACCGCTACAGGGTTTTCCCTGATATCCCATTAAACGACAGCAGGGTGTGTGTCGAACAGGCTCCGGCGGTCAGGATACCTTCACAAGAGGTTCGAGCGGGATACCACAGCGTCGGGCACGAGCCGAGCGCGGTCGTAGAAGGTGTGCCCGGCAAGGGCGGCCGCGATCTCTCCGCGCGCAGCGCCGTGACGCCCAGCGCGAGGCCGGCCGACATGCGCGAGGCACCGTCGCGCAATGTGTGCGCCATCGGGCGCTTCGGCGCTGGCGCCCGAAATCAACGCAACTGCCACCCGGTGGCATTGTATCGGCGCCCGGTATCGACCGAGACACGTGCATTTTTTTCGCGCTCGCACATGGGCGTCACGGAGCGGGGCGCCTATAGAACTATGATTGTCGAAGTTAGCGGCCGTTCTGCTCGAGATTCGCCCCGAAATCGGGCGCCTCATATGCACGCGCGACCGTGCGAACGCGGCGCGCCGATGTCCCATCCGCACGGCGCTTTGCATGCACGGGACGATCCCGCTACAAACTGCCAACCGTCTTCCGACCTCATCGCGGACACGGGCGAGGCGCAACACAGGCCGAAGTGCCGGACTATGGCACTTAGACGGTAGGCCGACCGCCCGGCATGCCGGGTCCGCTCGATCGATTGCGAATCATCGAGCACCCTTTGGCCACCTGGAGATCGCGCCACGGGCCGCGCGGTCTCGGTGCACGAGAACGTAAAGCGAGAACTCGGAGCAGAAAGCGATGAGAATCTGCGGACGTACGTCTATCTCCGCGCTAGCGGGCATGGCACTCTTGTTTTGCCTGGCGACTCCGGGATTCGCTCAGGGTATCGCCGACGCGTCGGGTAGTGCGTCGGTCGCCGACTACGGGTATGGCCTGCCGCCGGACGTGTCGGCGCACGGCCACGGCATTGACCAGCTGATCAGCATTCTCCACTGGTTTATGGCGGCGCTGTTCGTCGGCTGGGGCATCTTCTTCGTCTATTGCCTCATCCGTTTCCGGCAGCGCGCCGGGCATGCCGCCGTCGCCCACCCGGTCAAGGCGAAGCCGGCCAAGGCACTCGAAATCGGTGTGATCGCGTTCGAGGCGGTCTTGCTTTTGGGCTTTTCCATCCCGATCTGGGGCAGCGTCAAGAACGATCTGCCGACCGAAGCGGATGATCCGCTCCGTGTGCGCGTCATAGCCGAGCAGTTCAATTGGAACTTCCACTATGCCGGTCCGGACGGCGCGTTCGGGCGAACGAACCCGGAGTTCATCAGCGAAGCCACCAACCCGATCGGTATCGATCCCGGCGATTCAGCCGGCGCCGATGACATCGTAACCGGCGAGTTGAATCTCCCGATCGAGCGACCTGTCATCTGCGAGATATCATCGAAGGACGTGATTCACAGCTTCTCGATTCCGGTGATGCGCATCAAACAGGACGCGATCCCCGGCATGCGCATTCCGGTCTGGTTCGAGGCGCGCAAGACGGGCACCTTTCAAGTCGCCTGCGCGCAGCTTTGCGGCAACAACCACTACAAGATGTTGGCGCCGATGGTGCTCCATCTGCCCGAAGCGTTCGCGGACTGGGTTCGCGAGGCGAGTGCGCCGGCGGAGGAGTTTGATGAGGATGATTTCGAGGACTAACGCGTATGAGCGCTGAACACGACAGCGAACTGAGCTTCTTTCGACGGTACGTCTTCTCGCTGGACCACAAGGTCATCGGGGTCCAGTACACCGTCACGGCGCTCTGTTTTCTCTTCTTTGGCTTCTGCCTGATGATGCTCATGCGGTGGCAGCTTGCCTATCCGGGCGAGCCGCTTCCGATCATCGGTTCACTGTTCGGCGAGGCAGCGATGCCCGGCGGCGTGATGCTTCCCGAGTTCTACAACTCGCTGGGAGCCATGCACGGGACGATCATGGTCTTCCTCGGCGTGGTCCCGATACTCGTCGGCGGCTTCGGCAACTACGTCATGCCGCTTCAGATCGGGGCGGCCGACATGGCGTTTCCCAAGCTCAACATGATGAGCTACTGGGTCTACGCAGCCGGCGGCGTGGTCATGCTCACGGGCTTCTTCGTGCCCGGCGGCGCCGCCAACTCCGGCTGGACCTCGTATCCACCGCTCTCGGACATCGCCACGACCGGTCAAACGGTCTGGCTCTTCGGGATGGTGCTGCTGATCACATCATCGCTGCTCGGTTCGGTGAACTTCATCGTGACGATCGCTCACCTGCGGGCGAAGGGACTGACGATGTTTCGCCTGCCGTTCTTCGTGTGGGCGCAACTGGTGACGGCCTTTTTGCTCCTGCTGGCGTTCCCTCCGTTGGAGGCAGCCGGCGTGATGCAACTGATGGACCGGCTTGCCGGCACGAGCTTCTTCCTTCCCACCGGGCTCGTGGTCAGCGGCGAGGTGCAGCAAGTATCCGGCGGCGGAAGCCCGATCCTCTGGCAACACCTGTTCTGGTTCCTCGCGCACCCGGAAGTCTACGTGCTGATCCTGCCGGCCATGGGCATCGTCGCGGAGGTGATCGCGAACAATACGCGCAAGCCCCTGTGGGGCTACCGTGCCATGGTCTACTCGACGATCTTCCTCGGCTTCATGTCGTTCATCGTCTGGGCACACCACATGTTCATGACCGGGATGGGTACGACCATCAGTGCGTTCTTCGCCACGACGACGATGATCATCTCGATACCGTCGGTGGTGATCCTCACCGCGCTTTTGATCAGCCTGTACCAGGCATCGATACGCTTTACGGTGCCGATGCTCTTCGCTCTGGCGTTTCTGCCGATGTTCGCGATCGGTGGGCTGACCGGGCTGCCGCTGGGCCTTCCCGCATCGGATATCCACCTGCATGACACCTACTACGTCATCGGTCACTTCCACTACGTGGTCGCGCCGGGCACGATCTTCGCGATCTTCGCGGGCGTCTATTACTGGTTCCCGAAGGTCACCGGGCGGATGATGAACAGCGCGCTGGGCAAGGCGCACTTCTGGGGCTCGTTCATCTTCATGAACGTGGTCTTCATGCCGATGTTCTGGATCGGCCTGGCGGGCGTGTCGCGCCGCCTTTACGACCAGACAGCCTACACGCACGGCGAGGCTGTCCAGGACCTGACCATCACCTCCTCGTGGGGGGCGTGGATGCTCGGCGTCGCCCAGATTCCCTTCATCATCAACTTCTTCGTAAGCGCCCGGGCCGGCAAGAAGGTCGCGGAGAATCCATGGGATTCGACGACGCTCGAGTGGAGCGCGCCTTCGCCGCCGCCGCACGGCAACTTTGCTACCGAACCGGTGGTCTACCGCGGCCCGTACGAGTACAGCGTGCCTGATCGGTCGCAGGACTTCTTCCCACAGTTTACCCCGTCGGAGGGCTGATAGCCGTGTCGAGTCATACGCTTCCATATACGGTCGAATCGCACCCGGTGACGGGGCTCTACAGCGGCAAGTTCGGCACATGGCTGTTCCTTGCATCGGAGGTCATGCTGTTCGGCGCGCTCTTTTCGAGCTATGTGCTCCTTCGCGTCGGCGCACCGGCTGACGGGCCCGGCGCGTGGCTTTCACACGAGGAGGCGCACCTGGACTGGAAGATAGGCGGCTTCAACACGCTCGTGCTGATTATCTCCAGCGTGACGATGGTCATGGCCTGGGCGTCGCTGAAGATGGGGAATCTGAAGAAAGGCAAGACCTACCTTGCCGTGACCATGGCACTCGCGCTGCTGTTCGTCGTGATCAAGCTCACGTTTGAGTACCTCCCGCACATTCAGCACGGCCTCGTACCCAGCCACAGCACGTTCTTCGCCCTGTATTACACGATGACCGGCCTGCACGCGCTGCATATCATCGGCGGCGTGGTCGTCATCGCGTATTTCATCGGTCCCGGTAGTGCGCTGTGGGCGAAGAACCCGGAATACTACACGAACCGTATCGAGTGCACGGGTCTCTACTGGCATTTTGTCGACCTCGTGTGGATCTTCCTCTTTCCGGTGCTTTATCTTCTGTAGGAGCGCGCCATGGCCGACGCCCATACCGACATCGCCAAGCACGTGAAACTGTACATCGGCGTGTTCATCGCGCTTGCCGTGTTCACCGTGATCACTGTCGCCGCGTCCCAATGGGACATCGGGCACAGAGGCAACGTGGCGCTGGCCTTGGTCATCGCTACGATCAAGGGCACGCTCGTAGCGTCCGTCTTCATGCACCTCAAATGGGAAAGGGGTATGACGCTTTGGGTCACGTTCGCGATCAGCGCGATCTTCTTCGCCGTGTTGCTGCTTGTGCCGGTCCTTGCGGTCAGCGACGCTCCACCCGGCGTTCAAATGGGCACTTGGGGCTGATCCCGGCAGCGCCGTGAAACGAAAGGTACCGCCTGATGTCGCTAAAAGCGTTTCATGTCATGTTCGTGACGGCATCCGTCGCGCTTGCGATTGGCTTC
>JAJDDX010000415.1 GCA_029260055.1 Phycisphaerae bacterium | reverse complement strand
ACTCGTCGAATTCCTGGCGGCTCTGCCCGGCGCGTCGGTGACCCTGCCGCGGGTGCCGTGGTGGTTGGGCGCGGCGTACTACCTGACACTCGGGTGCATGCTGGTGCGGTTCAGATCTCCGTTGCCGGTTAACGACGATCGAGGCGGCGATTCCGGGAATGAACCACGCGGAGCCGGGCTTGCGGCGTCCGGCGCGCTGGCCACGTCGCTGGCGGCGCTGCTCATCGCCGGTGCGGTGTGGCTCCTCCCCGGGCGGCCGGGCGACCGACTTGTCGTCACGGTACTGTCGGTCGGCAACGGCTCAGCCGTGGTGATCGAGCTTCCGGACGGGCAGACGGTGCTATGCGATGCCGGCACGATGGGGTCGTTCGACGTGGGGACACACGTGGTGGTGCCGTATTTGAGGCATCGAGCGATTGCGCGAATCGACCGCGTGCATTTGAGCCATGCCAATCTAGACCATTTCAGCGGAATCCCCTCGATCGTCGAGGCCCTCCCCACCGGCCCCATCGTGGTCAACGGCGAATTTGACAGGCGGAGCCATGCGCGATCCGCGGGCCGTCGCTTGCTCGAACTTCTCGCAGCCGGCGGCCATCCGGTCGAGGCCCTCGATCCGACGCCGCGAGAATGGCGGCTTGGAGACGTGCGATTCGAGTACTTGTACCCCTCGATGCAGGTGCCGGAGTCGATCCCGACCAACGACACCTCAGGTGTGCTGCGGCTTACATACGCCGGACGCACGTTCATGGTGACAGGCGATATCGAGACACACGCGCAAGCGGCGTTGATCGAAAGCGGTGATGCTCACGCCGACGTGTTGGTTCTTCCCCATCACGGAGGTGTCGTATCGAACACGGCCGCGTTCCTCGAGGCGGTACGCCCCGCCGCGGTCATCCGATCCAGCGGGAAGACGACGGCTGAGACGCGTAACGGGCTCGTTCGCGTTCTCGGTTCGATTCCGACCTACAACACGGCTGATGTCGGCGCGGTCCGCGTGGAATTCACAACCGGGGGCGTCGAGGTGTTCGTCGGAGCCGACGGGCGGCCCGCGGGCGTGTTTCCGTGACCGGATCGGGGGCGACGCGCAAAACGGCACCGTTCGTGCCACAAGTTCCCACAGATGCGTACAACGTTGCATTGTGGGGGCTGATTGCGTGCGCGCCGGGGCGTCGATATAGTCCGCCATAGCCGGACTCTTGTTGCCTCTTGTGGGTGATTCGTAGGTCGGCGCCTTCGGCGACAACGCCTTCGCCCCGACTCGCGGCGGCGCTGCCGCGGAGGCTGCGTCGGTGTATTGTGGATCGGTCATCCTTGGCTTTTCAGGCGGCTGAGCCGAGCTTTCACAGCCGGATCGAGTACGCGTCAAGACGTCTCGAAAGGCCAGGGACTTCCAAGAGTATCGTGCCGCGGGGCACGCTCTTTTCGGAGCCAAGTCGGTCATGATTGTCGGCATTCCCAAAGAAACAAAGACACACGAATACCGTGTGAGCACGACGCCGGTGGGCGTCGACGAACTGGTTCGCCGCGGACATAGCGTGCTCGTCGAGACAGAGGCGGGCATGGGGTCGGGCATCACGAACGACGAGTATCTCGCCGTCGGCGCGAAGATTGTCGACACGCCCGAGGACGTGTTCTCCAAGTCGGACATGATCATCAAGGTGAAAGAGCCGCTTGCTCGGGAGCGCAAGATGATGCGCGACGGGCAGGTCATGTTCACGTACTTTCATTTCGCAGCCGACCGCGAGCTTACGGACGGCGTCATCGAGAGCGGATCGGTCGCAATCGCATACGAAACGATCGTGGACGAGAGCGGCCGGCTGCCTCTGCTGACACCGATGAGTGAAGTCGCGGGCAAGATGAGCATCCAGGAAGGCGCGAAGTACCTCGAACGCCCGATGATGGGACGGGGCATTTTGCTCGGCGGCGTGCCCGGTGTGGAGCCGGCTGAGGTCGTGATTGTCGGCGGCGGCGTGGTCGGCATCAGCGCGGCGAAGGTCGCAGCCGGTCTCGGCGCCAACGTCACGATCATGGACGTGAACCTCGACAGGTTGCGGTATCTCGACGACGTGATGCCGGCAAACGTCCACACGGTCTTCAGCGATCGTCTCACGCTGAAACGACTCTTACTCACGGTCGACCTGCTTGTCGGCGCGGTGTTGATTCCCGGGGCGCGTTGCCCGGTGCTCGTCTCTCGCGAGATGCTGTCGGACATGAAGCCGGGTGCCGTCATCGTGGACGTGGGCGTGGATCAGGGCGGATGCTGCGAGACGATCCGCCCGACGACGCACGAAGAGCCGACGTACATAGTCGACAATATCGTTCATTATGGCGTAGCGAACATGCCGGGCGCGGTGGGTCGTACGTCGACCTTCGCACTGACGAACGCGACGCTGCCCTACGCACTCAAGCTGGCGGACCTGGGGTACAAGAAGGCTTGTGCCGAGGACCCGGGGCTTGCCGAGGGCATCAACGTCGAGAACGGACGGGTGACGCATCGCCCGGTCGCGGATTGTTTCGAGATGGAGTTCACGCCGTCGTCGGCGGCCAAGCGCTAGCGGGCCTTGGACAGGCTCAGGCTCTCGGCGACGGGCACCAAGGCGTGATTCCGATTCGGGTCGGACGGAACTGTAACCCGTAACTGCGGTATAACCATGAAGAACTTAGTCATCGGCGTGCTCGTAATAGGCGTCTTGGTCACCGGGTACATCGCAGCCAACAGCAACCTGAAGATGAAGCTCGACGCCCTCGAGGGCAAGCAGGGCCGCATCATACGGGGCGACCTGACGCTTCCGATCAACGCCACCGGCGAGGTTCGCCCGGCGGTACGTGTCGAGATCAAGTCGGAAGCCAGCGGCGAGGTGACGGAAGTCGCCAAGCATCCCGGGGACCGGGTCAAGGCGGGCGACCTGATCATTCGTCTTCGGCGCGACGACGAGGAGCGGAACGTCGAAAAGACGAAGCTCGACCTGAAGTCTGCGTCGGCGCGGCTCGAGGAGGCGAAGCTCAATCTCGAGCAGATGAAGGGACCCGAGCTTGACTCGGCGATTTCCAAGGTCACCCAGCTCAAGGAATCGCTTCGCCTCGCCAAGTACCAGAAGGAGAAACTCGACCGGCTGCCCGCCGAACAGAAGTCTGAGGAAGAGATTCTCCAGCGCGATACCGCGTATCAGCGTCAGCTCGCCCAGTTGGTCGACGCGGAGGCCGGCGTGGCTCGCGTGCGGCTCGGCATCCCGCAGTCGGAACAAAAGGTCAAGCAGGCGGAGGCCTCCCACGACCGCGTGGCGAACACCCTGGCCGACGCGGAGAAGATTCTGAGCAAGACGGACATCGTGGCGCCGTTCGACGGCATCATCGGCGATGTCAAGACGCAGGTCGGACACGTCATCCAGGGTGGCAAGACGACCTTTACCGGCGGTACGATCCTCGGGACGTTGCTGGACATGGATCGCCTGATCGTCGGGGCCGAGGTCGACGAGTCGGACATCGAGCGGGTTCGAGACATCGCGCCGCCCTGGGCGATTCCCGGGCACGACGACGCCGACCTGATGCCCGAGAACCTGGATGAAGCGGCGCGGGCGATGGATCGACTGCCGGTCATCACGGTGGAGTCATTCCGCGACCAGGAGTTTCGCGGCGTCATCGAGCGCATCTACCCCGAGCCGCGCACGATCAGCGGCGTGGTGACGTACTTGGTGGACGTGGTGATCACGAGCCCGAATCGCTCACTGCTGCTACCCGGTATGCGGGCCGACGTGCGTTTCACGTCGGAGCATATCGAGAATGCCGTACTGTGCCCGAACGAAGCCATTCGGGAAGACCTCAACGGGCAACTGGGCGTCCATATTCCCGTCCCGGACGGCGGCCCGAACGACCGGGAGACCGAGTTCATTCCGTGCAAGTTCGGCCTGAGCAACGGGAATTACGCCGAAGTACTGTGCGACGAGTTGAAGAAGGACATGAAGGTCTACACGCAACTACCCGTCAAGCAGGACAAGGACGGCTAAACGTTTGACCGTATCACACGTAACCCTGAGCGGGCCGTCGGAAAGCTCATCGAGTAGACCTGTTCTATGATCCACGCCGCACAACTGCGTAAAGACTATGTCATGGGCGAGTCGGTCGTCCATGCACTCGATGGCGTGGATGTGTCGATCGAGGCGGGCGAGTTCGTCAGCATCACCGGCGCTTCGGGCAGCGGCAAGAGCACGCTGATGCACATCCTCGGATGTCTCGATCGCCCCAGCGCCGGCACCCTGCAGTTCAACGGCCAGGTTATCAGCTCCCTCAACGAACGGCAGCTCGCCGAGATTCGCAACCGGCACATCGGCTTCGTGTTCCAGACGTTCAACTTGATCAACCGCACCAGCGCGCTCGACAACGTGGTCGTACCGCTGGTTTATACACGACGCTCGTTCAGCAAGAAGGCGGCCATGGCGGCCCTGGAGCGCGTCGGATTGGGGCCGCGGGCCAAGCACACGCCATCCGAAATGTCGGGCGGCGAGTGCCAGCGCGTCGCGATCGCCCGTGCGATCGTCAACAGCCCGCAACTCATCCTCGCCGACGAGCCGACGGGAAACCTCGATACGAAAACCGGCGAGCAGATCATGACGATCTTCCATGAACTGCACGCCTCAGGCATCACGATCGTGCTGGTGACGCACGAAATGGACATCGCGTTTCAGGCGGACCGGACAATCCACATGAAGGACGGGCTGATCCTGGAGGATTCTACCGTCAGCGATACCCATCGCGACAGCCTGCTGACGCTTACGCGAGACGCTCAGCGCAGCATGTTGTCAGCCAAGGCGGCGGCCAAGACACCGCCGGCCACGCCGGACGCCTCGCCGAAGCTCGATCCCGCGGACCTTCAAGGATAGTTTTCGCCGATGTTCCACATCCAGATCATCTTTACGGCGCTGCGGGGACTGAAACAGAACCTGTTGCGTTCGATGCTGGCGACGCTCGGCGTCATCATCGGCGTCGGCGCGGTGGTCTCGGCCGTCTCGATCATCCAGGGCGCCCAGCGCGACATCATGGACAAGTTCTCGCGGCTCGGTGCTGATCAGGTCATCATACTGAACGGCAGTGAGCAACGGCACGGCCGCAGCGTGTCGGTGCGATCGCTCACACCTGAAGACGCGGAGCTGATCGCGCGCGAGAACCCCGAGCTCATCAAGGCTGTCTCACCCCAGTTCCAGGGCGCCGGCCAGATCAAGTATTACGAGAAGAACGTCGTGGGCAGCGTGCTCGGCACGACCCAGGCCTATGCGGCGATTAACAGCTATGAGACGGTAGACGGACGTTTCATCGGCCGGGAAGACGTGCGCGGCAACGCCATGGTGTGCGCGCTGGGACACAAGGTCGCCAAGGACCTGTTCGGCTGGCTCTCTCCGGTCGGAGAGAAGGTCAAGATCAACGGCAAGAGCTTCATCGTCGTCGGCGTGATGGAGGAGAAAGGCACGCTCGGCTTCATCGAGGTGGATAACCAGGTGATCATCCCGCTCTCGACGGCGATGGGGCGCATGTTCGGCGCCCGCAACCTCTCCATGCTCGTGGCGCAGGCGAGTGACGCGAAGAAGCTGCCGGCCGCAATCCAGCGGGTGAAAAAGACGCTGCGCACGGCGCATCGGATCAAACCGGGCAGCGGCGACGACTTCACCGTCTTCACGCAGGAACAGATCAAGCAGCAGTTCGCCCAGGTGGCCCAGATTTTCGCGGTCGTGCTCTACAGCATCGCGGGGATTTCGATGGTCGTAGGTGGCATCGGCATCATGAATATCATGCTGGTGTCCGTCACCGAGCGAACGCGTGAAATCGGCGTACGAATCGCCGTCGGGGCGCGGCGTTTCGACATCCTCAAGCAGTTCCTCGTCGAGGCGAGCACGATCAGTATGCTCGGCGGCGCGCTGGGCGTACTATGCGGGTGGGCGATGGCCAACTTCCTCGGCAACTTCACGCAGATTCTCAAGACCTATACGCCCCCGAGCATCGTCGTGGTCGCCCTGATCATGGCCTTCGTGGTGGGGATTATCAGCGGTATCTACCCCGCCATCCGGGCGGCGCGGCTGGATCCGGTCCAGTCCCTTCGTTTCGAGTAGGCCGGCCACGGTGGGTAGTACTTTCGGCCTCGTTTGCGTGGAACTTCCCGCTCAATCGTGTACCATCCCGCGCATGATGAACGCTCGAATCTTCGCCAAGATGTGTGCGGTGCCGCTGGTTGTGTGGCTCGCCGCTCTCACCACTGCGCCGGTCGCCCTCGCACAGGACGCCAAGCCCTCCACGAAGGCAGCTCCGACGCAGCAGAAGGCCGAACCAGTCGGCGACGCGCCCACGGACGACGAGCCCGCGGACGCCAAGCCCAAGAGCATCCCCGTCGACCTGAGCAGTCCGCGGGCGACCATGCGGGCGTTCTCGCTTGCGGTGCAGGATGCTGACG
>JAJDDX010000414.1 GCA_029260055.1 Phycisphaerae bacterium | reverse complement strand
GGCGCCGGCTCGCCCCGGCGATTCCGTTTCCGGCGACGCATCTCGCACCCACGACGCGAAGCTCCACGAACACAAGCAAGCACTCGCCCACGCGCTGATGAGCGGCATCCCCGTGATCGCCATCCAATACCTCGGACCCGTTCTCTCATCGAGCGAGCCCGGCGGGCATGTCTGGCCCGTAGCGATTCAGGCGCTGTTGTGTACGGTCCTGCTCATCTCGGCGGCCGGCGCACCGATCCTGGTGGGCGGCCTGCGAGCGATCATCCATCGGTCGGGCAATATGGACCTGCTGGTCTCACTCGGCGTGGTCACGGCCTACGTCTCCGGCGTCGCAAGCCTTCTTGCCGCAGCCCAGCACCCCACGCACTTCCACGCAGCCGCCATGATCCTCTGCTTCATCAACCTCGGTCGCTACCTCGAGATGCGAGCCCGGCGCGACGCCTCGTCGGCCGTCGCCGCACTCGCCCGCCGAATGCCGACGACCGCCCAGCTCGTCACGAACGATGGTGTCACGAACATCGCAGTGGACAAGATCAACGTCGGCGACCGCCTGCGCGTGCCCGCCGATACCGTCATCCCCGTCGACGGCCGCCTAGTCAACGGCGCTGCCTCCGTCGACGAAAGCCCGGTCACCGGTGAATCCCTGCCGCTCCGCAAACGCACCGGAGACACGGTTGTCTGCGGCACGGTCGTTCGAGACGGCCTGATCACGATCGAAGCTACACTCGTCGGTGAGGAGTCCACGATGGGGCGCATCGTCGCCGCTGTCGATCGCGCTCAGGCCGGCAAGACCGGCATGCAGCGCATCGCGGATCGTGTGGCCGGCGTCTTCGTACCGATCGTCATCGTGCTCGCGCTCGGTACGTTCGCCGGTGCGGCGCTGACGGGGCTACATTGGTCGGTGGCCGCTAGCCGTGCGGTTGCGGTGCTGGTCATCGCATGCCCGTGCGCGATGGGACTCGCCACGCCGACAGCCGTCCTCGTGGCGACCGGGGTCGCGGCGTTGAAGGGCATCCTCGTGCGCGACGCAGCGGCCCTCGAAGCGGCCGGACGGGCGGACATTATCCTCTTCGACAAGACCGGCACGCTCACGACGGGCACGCCCATGGTCAAGGAGGTCTTCGACGAGCCTGTCGGAGCGGTGACCCTCGATGCGAAACAGGTCATACAGCTCGCGGCATCGGCGGAACAGTATTCCCAACATCCGATCGCACGAGCCATCGTCGCCAAGGCCGTAGAATGGCAACTCCCGCTCACTGATCCGTCCTCGTTTTCGAACGTGCCCGGAGAAGGCGTGCGCGCGAGGGTGGAGGCGCGCGAGGTGTGCGTCGGCTCGCCGGGATTCATGCGTGAGTCCGGTGTCGATCTCGGTCCCGTGCAGGAACGGATGTCGCGGCTCACCGGCGACGGGCAATCCGTCGTGCTGCTGGCGGTCGACAGCGTCTGCGCGGGTTTGATCAGCGTGACCGACAAGATCCGCCGTGACGCGGCACCCGCGGTGGAAACGCTGCAGAAACTCGGTGTCGCCGTCGCGATGGTCACCGGCGACCTGGCGACGACCGCCGCCTCCGTCGCCGGGAACATCGGGATTGCCGAAGTCGAGGCGGAAGTGACACCCGAGGGGAAGCTCGACAGCGTCCAGCGCCGCCGGCAGTCAGGTCGGTGCGTCGCCTTCGTCGGGGACGGCATTAACGACGCCCCCGCCCTGACGGCGGCCGATGTCGGGATCACCTTCGCCTCCGCCACCGACGTAGCAGCCTCCGCGGCCGACATCACCATCGTCCACGACGACCTCCGGCGGATTCCGCTGGCGATCAGCCTCGCACGCCGAACCGTACGCATCATCCGGCAGAACCTCTTCTGGGCGTTCTTCTACAACGCTCTGGCCATTCCCCTGGCAGCGACGGGGCACGTGCCACCGGGCATCGCGGCCGCCGCCATGATGTGCTCGTCGATCAGCGTCGTGCTCAACTCGTTGCGGCTCGGGTCGAAACGTGACGACAGCTAATCCCGCAGCCCTTTTGTGCTGCCACAAGACCGTGTATCATTCCACCCGCTTGGGATCGCCCGCCGGGCGAACAAGACCGTGGATTGGAGGAACAGCACAATGATGGGTGGCAAGCTTCCCTTTGTCGGTCGGATCTTCTGGAAGATCCTGCCCGCGGTGTTCATCCTCGCCTTCGTGGTCTTCTTCGTGGCGATCAAGTTCTTCGACTATGAACTGACCAACGCCGACATCGGCGGGTCGATCATCAGCGGTATCCTCGCCTCCTATCTGCTCCACCTTTGGACACTGCCGGCTGAGTATTTCCCCGTCTACGACGACGAAGACTACGAAGATGAAGACGATCCGGACGCGGACTCTGACGAGCCGGCGTCGCCGGTGGAGTCGTCGTCCGAGTCGAGCTAGGGCGTCGTCCGCGCTGATGGGACGGGTGGCATGGGCAAACTCGTTTGCCCGTGCATGCCGGCTTTCGAGGGTGACGGGCAAGCCATGATTGGCGTTCAATGAGCAAGCTTGAGCCGCCAGCCTCCGACCTCGATAAAACCGCGTCGCGAGTGAGCCCAAGGACCTACGCAACCGTCGCCGTAGCTGCGGGGGTCCCGCTCGCCATCCTCGTCGCGCTTTACTTCCTCGAGATGCCGCTCGGCCAGCCGCACCTCAAGTACCGCTTCTCACCGGTCGTCCCACTCCGCCTGGCCTCGGCGAGCATAGCGATACTGATCGGCATCGGGTCTCTGGCGATGCTGCTGGCGATCACCGCACGCGGTCGACGCGTGTCGGCGGCTGCCCTGGTAGCCGGTATGGCCGCCTGGATGGCGATCGTCGTGTGGACATTCTTCGCGGTCCCCCGCCACGGCGAGCAGCACATGGTCAACCTGCTCTCGCCGTCGCACGACGGCGCGTTCGTCCTGGAGAGCCGCGGCGTGGAGTCGATCCGCGACTACGCCTCATCAGGGTTTTACGAGCGTTTGCAGCTCGAGCCCACGCAGATGCACGGACGGCGGGTCTTGAGCAACCCGCCGGGCATGACGTTCACCGCGCTGCTGTGCCATCGCGTGGCGAAGGCATGGCCCGCATTGCACGAAGCGCTGCGCGACGCGTACGGGCTCGGGGACCTCGGCGATCCGGACCAAGAGATGATCTTCTCTTCGGCGCTCCTACTCACCATGTGGCTTACGCTCGTGTGGGGCATGTCGATCGTGTTCAGTTATAGGCTATGCCGCCTGTGGCTTCCTCCCATCGCCGCGGCCGCAGTGGGATTCGCTTGCGTATTCAACCCCTCCACACTGAACTTCACGCCGGGCAAAGACCCGGCACAAGTCACTTTGGTCGTCGCATTCCTTCTGTGCTGGATGAGTGCGTACCACGGGAAAGGCCGCTGGTGGGGTGTGGCGGCCGGCATTGTGTTCGCGGCATCCCTGACGATCGGGTTGATCTTCGTGTGGATCGTCGCAATCGTCGCAGCCGCCACCCTCTGGGATGCGTTCGCCGAGCGTGGCCGCCTCCGCCGCTGGCTCGCCAACTGTGCTGCTCCGGCGTGCGTCGGCGCGGTCGGCGTCATGCTGTGCCTGTATGTTGTGCTCGATTGGAACGTGGCTCTAATGACCTTCCGGATCGGGGCACGGTACCGCGGAATCCAGGAGGGCGTGATCGTGGACCCCTTCTATCTCACGCTGCTTGGCCTGCCGATGTTCCTTTTGTTTGTCGGGCCGATGTTTTGGGCGCAGCTCGCCCTGTCCGACAACAAGTCTCACCACCCGGCAAATCGAATCGCCGGGCGTCTGCTGCTATGCACCGTCGCCGTGATGACCTTCAGTTACTTCTTCGCGAACAACAACGAAACGCCTCGGCTCTGGATTCCATTTATTCCGTTGCTGCTCATCCCACTGGCGGCACGGCGAAGAGCCTTCGCTCACGATTCGGCAAGTTACCACAGGCTTCTCGTCTTCCTGGTGGCCGCACAGCTTGTGGGTACCACGCTGCATTGGTCTCTGATGGACGTACGCGAGAGCGAGCATCGCATGATCACAGGCCGACTGTGGGACTGACGCTCTGGGCCTCGCCGTACACGCGCAGACTCGTCCGGCCCCAGATTCGGTGACTTCGGGGCGGTATTTCCGATTGAATCCCAATCCCGGCCAGGTTAGTATGATGATTGCACCTTGCAGGGGTGTACCTCGCCGTAGCATAGTCGACTCGTAGTGATGGCCGCCGCGTGCCTTCCAGCGTGAACAGGCGTTCGCGTTCGAACCAAGCGGCCTGCCAGACGGGAGCGAAGTCATGTGGACGGGCGCACGATCGGGTTTATTGGCGGCTCTCTCGTTGCCGTACATCCTCGCGGCGTCCGCGGCATCCGCCTCGGTGATCTACGTCGACGCGGACGCGACGGGGCCCTCGCACGACGGCTCGAGTTGGTGCTCCGCTTACGTCCATCTGCAGGACGCCCTCAACGAAACGGCGGCCTCAGGTGGCGCTGTCACGGAAATTCACCTGGCGGACGGCGTCTATACGCCGGATCAAGGCGGCGGCCAAACGCCCGGCGATCGGGAGGCGACGTTCCAACTGCTCAACGGCGTCGCGATCATGGGTGGCTACGCGGGCTGTGGTGCCCCCAATCCCAATGATCGCGACATCGCAACCTACGAGGCCGTTCTGAGTGGCGACCTGAACGGCGATGATCTCAGCGCGGGTGCGAGCGACTGCTGTGTTTCACACGACGGACCCGGCTGCGACATGGAATCCTGTAGAGACTTGGTCTGTTCGAATCCTGGGTACGAAGGTTGCTGCACGATCGGCTGGACCGCCAAGTGTGCCGATATGGCGTTCATGATATGTGGCATGGCGTGCCAAGCGGATACCAATGAGAACAGCCTCCACGTAACGACGGGAAACTACACGGACAGGACGGCCGTGATCGACGGTGTTGTCATCTCCTCGGGAAGCGCGAACGGGCCCACGTCATACTACTGGCAAACCGGTGCAGGTATGTCCAATTATCGCGGGAGCCCGACCGTCCGTGGATGCATCTTTCGCCGGAACCGGGTCGATCGCTTAGGGGGCGGGATGATGAACCGATACGGCACCGACCCTCTCGTCACCAACTGCACCTTCACCGCGAACACCGGGGACCTCGCTTCCGGGGCGTACGGCATCGCGATCGATCCAGGCGGAAGAGCGACTGTTGTCAACTGCCTATTCGTACGGAACATCGGCGGACCGAGCAGCCATGGTGGCGCGCTTCTTGTTGCGCAAGGCGAGCTTGAGCTGATCGGCTGCCGTTTTGTTGAAAACCGCGCGGGACTCGCGTCCGGAGCCATGGACATCGCGTCAAGTAGCGTGGTCTCCGTGCAAAACTGCGAGTTCATGAATAACTACAGTGGAGGGGCGGGTGGCGCCGT
>JAJDDX010000413.1 GCA_029260055.1 Phycisphaerae bacterium | reverse complement strand
GTCGAAAGCAGCGAACAGAAACCCCATGTGTACGCGATTTCGAATCGTCTCAGGGAGGGTTTTGAGCATCGCAGCGAAGCGTTGCAACTGATGCTTGAAGTACTCGAAGTGACCGGGGGCCACCGGGCCGCTGACCACCAGGGTAATGCGTTGCCGTGGGTGGCGCTCGAAGTGTTCAAGGAACTCGGGGTCATGGGCGAGTTTCCCAAGCAGCTCGATGTTGTGACCAATGCTTTTGCGCTGCACGATGCGCGTCGGTTGCAGCACCACGAGGTTATCGTCAGCGAAGTCCATTTCACAGGCTGTATTTCCGACGATGATTGGCCGAAGGGTCTGCTCCGTTAGCTCGTTACGGTCGAGCACCTCGGTGACGCTAAGACTCTCGACATGCCGGGGGTCGCCCTGAGGCTCGCCGCCCAGGAGGAGACCCATTTGGTGCTTCGCCTGCACTGCTCGAATTTGGCTGACGCTGGCGTAGCCATCGGTGTCTACCGAGGTTCCGATCTCGCACAAGGATGCTGGGTTTATGCCCGAGATGTTGCTGAGGTGGAGGCTTTGGTCGCGGTTGATGTTAACCGAAACCCACGACGTGCTGTTGACAGGAAAGAGCGTCTCGACGACGGAAAAGACCTCTCCGAGGTGTTCGTTGCGGAAAAAGTGGTCCCGTGGTCCGGGTTTTGTCCCCTGTGCGTTGCGCGTCAACGCTGAGGAACCGCCCTCCCAATAGAAATCGTGGTTATTGCAGATGACCGGTATTTTTAGACCATGACTAATCATGCTCAGCGACAGAGCGAGAGCGACGTTGCCGGGATTACTATTGGTATTGATCACGTAGAGCAGACCGGGTTGCTCATTCACTATTAAATTGCCGAGACGCTCGGCAAGATCTAGCGTTGCTGCCCAAAAATCGGCGATCAACTGATTGTAGCGAGGTCCCCCACGCTCCAGCGTTTCCTCAAAAAACGGCTGATACATGGGCCAGGCTTCGAACCCGTCCATGCCGGACATCTCGTGAAATCGTGAACCCTTTGGGAACATTTCTTGGCAGCGATTGTCGATATGCCCATAAACGAGGTGGAGGGGGATCTGTGGGTGAATTTCGCTCATGGCGGCGGCGTATTTTGCGACCTCCATGGTGACGCCATCAATCCCGAAGCGAAAGGTGCAAAAAGCTACGCCGCGCTGGATGCTATGGTCAAAGTCCTCGCGGTTGGCAAACACAACAGCCTGCTCATGTGTGCACTGGTCTGCCAGTCGGTCCGTGAACAGGCCCAGGTCAAAAAACGTTTCTACTTTTTCGGCGCGCCATCTCCGAAGTAGTTCGTCGAGGGCTTCGGCAGTTGCGGAATACATATCCGGGTACCCGCAGCCTAAAAGGCGAACAAGCCCTCAAGCAGGGTGTGCAGCACCTCAAAGGAAAAATATTTACGCCCAAGAGCAAAATTGTGCTCGGCGATTTCCCGCTGACGTTTGGGGTCGTGGATTATTGCGTCAACCGAAGTAACGGCATCGTCCGTTAGCACGTTGTCCTCAAGCTGAACGGTTTCGAAGCCCTTGCTGCCGATGTCGGGCCAGTACACAGGCTGGTAGTTGTTTACGAAAATCGGTTTCTTTGCCAGTACCGCTTCGACGAAGGCATTACCGAATCCCTCGTAAGTTGAAAAATAGGTACACGCGGTAGCATGTGCGTAGGCGTCGGAAAGGGAATAAATTCTGTCACCCGCGTGGTTGGTCAGCCGTTCGCTAAGGATTTTATGGTGTGCGAAAATGACGCGGCTTTGTAGATTCCGTTCCTCGATCATTTCGATCAGCCGGTGGTAGTAGCCCTTGCGCTCGTCGTCTGCGGCACTGCCAGTGATCACTAATTTGACGCGCGGGTCGGAGAGCCGCGAAACCAGTTCGATAGCAACCTCGATCCCTTTGCGTTCGACGATTCGGGTAATTTGAAACAACGGGATATCGTTCGTGGGGTCGAGCCCAATCTCTCGCAGCAGCTCAGAATTGTAGGCGTCCGGTTGTGCGTAGGGTTGATTGAAATCCATCACATTTGGGACGCAGGTGGACTCAATATTGTGTCGTTCACGTAGGGCGTTGCACGCTGCGGTGTTGATCACGGCGTGACGTACATCGGGTGCGCGCAAAGGGAATGTGTTTTCCACGATCGCCGTGATTTCGGGAAAAGGCGACAGGTAGCGTGTGCCGCGCTCCCAGGCGAAGTCGTGATCGTGGGTGACGGTGGGCAGGTCAAGGTGGGAGACAGCACGGGCGATGCCCATTCCCATTGAAAGGTGGCACGGCAAGGCAGAGGCGTTTTCGACAAGCAGCGCGTCTATTTTGTTTTGAAGCACCCATCCGAATATTTTTGTGGCGACTTCGTTCGCCTGCTGATCAAGGTGTTGCAGTAGCTCGTCACTGTCGTCGGCGGGAAAAAAGAAGGCGCGGTTTTGTTCCCACTCACACTCGGGCGAAAAGAAGGACAAGGGTCGGTAGAGAGTCTGTCGCTCCGGCGCGACGACGTCTTCCACGAAACGGCCCGACAAAATGAATAGCTGGTGTCCAAGCCGCTCCAGAACCTCGATCCACTTGATTGTTTCTAGAGCGACGCCGTCTACGTCGCCGAT
>JAJDDX010000412.1 GCA_029260055.1 Phycisphaerae bacterium | reverse complement strand
CAGCAAGTCGGCGCGAAGGTACGCCTCGTCGAAGCGCCCGGGCAATTCCGTCGTCGATGCGACGGCCATATCGTCTGCCGGAATTGCGCGGACGATCTGCAGCATGTCGTCGCCGATGACGTAGATGTATGTGCCGTCGTTCTTGACCACGTCAGCTTCGTCGACGCCTTCCTCCTGGATGTTGGTTGTCGAGAACCCGTCCAGGTTTGCGGTGGGGCCGTCCGGTCGCTGGTCGGCGCTATCGGGTACTTGTCCGGCCGAAGGCAGCGGGGTCGACCAAACGCCGGCGCTGTTGCTGTTGGCAAACAGGTCGAATGAGTCGTTACCGTACCACCAGTCGGTCCACTGATCGGCCTGGATCTGCTCTCCGAGATACTGCTTGAATGCAAGCTGCGTGCCGAAACGCCTCAGTTCGGCAATCCCGCTCTCTTCGTTTGGCTGGCCGGTGCAGCCGCTCAGCGCGACCGCGCTCAGCGCGATCACGATCCCGAGGAACCTCAACCACACCGTTGGATTCGGGTTCGTCGAGGTAGTCGACATGGCGAACATGATTCCGTCTCCTTCCGCGCCGGTGACGCAGTAACGCAAGAGAGAGGTTTGCCGTGCCATTTTTGCCCTGCGGCCTATGACACTCCATATGCAAATCTAGCGCTGCGAAGTGTCCGGTCAAATGCAGTGCTACATGTGGCGAGTATGGAATGCCTGAGTAGGGTGGATGCCGAAATGCGGCGGCTTCTCACTCCTGCTCCTGCACCAGTCCGATGATCGTCTCACCGGGCGCCGGCTCTTGATCCGACTCTGATGTGATGACGCGGAGCCGTTTCTGGTCGTCGTAGACAAAGAGCGGGATGAACCCCTCTTCGTATCGCGCCTTGAACGCACCATATTCGAACTGCTCGGACAATCGCGTTGCCTTCGGGGTGAAGCCTCGCGCGTGTTTCAGTTCGAACGTGTGGTTGGTCACCTCTTCGCCAAACAGCAATCGACCATGCTTATGCCGGTGTTTGTGCCCCCCGGGTGCATGGCGCTCGGCCGCGAGCTGGTAACACCCCGCTCGCCCGAAGATGCGGCCGAAGCGCTGGACCGCGAGGATGTTGACCCAGTCGTTCGGCGTCACGGCGAGCAATCGGCCGATCCCGCCCAGGTCCATCGTGTCGAGCGTGTGCTCAGCCAAGATGCTCCCGGCCGTGGTCGGCAGGCCCGCCATGCGAGCCTCGTTCACGTGGTCCCAGTTGCTGTCGACGAGTCGGACCTTGAACCCCTCGCGCTGCAATAGCAGGCCGATGTCACGCACCCACGGCTGCGCGCCGACGAACAAGACGCCCTGCGGGTCAGACTCCGACACGCCGAGGCGCCGCGCGATCAGTGGGGAGGCGATACCATAGAACGCCACGGTTCCGATGATCGTCATGAACGTGATCGGCACGAGTTGCCCGGCCTCCTCGAATCCCGCGTGCTCCAGTCGCAAGGCGAGCACCGAAGCGACGGCGGCTGCCACGATGCCACGAGGCGCCATCGCCGCCAGGAACAGTCGGTCTCTTCCCATGAGCGGGCCGCGGATGGTGGAGACCCACACGCTCAGCGGCCTCGCCACGACGATCAGGATTACCACGAACAGGGTGCCGCGTCCGGCAAGGCTCGCCAGATCGGCGAAGTCGAGGCGCGCAGCCAGCACGATAAACAGCGTCGAGAGCAAGAGGACTTGCAGATTCTCCTTGAACTCGATGATGTGCTCCACGTCCACGCGCTTCTGGTTGGCGACGGCAAAGCCCATCACCGTGACGGCAAGCAGCCCCGCTTCGTGCTGGATCATGTTGGCGATCGTGAACGTGGCCACCACGAACATGAGCGACGCGGCACTCTGCAAGTAGTCGGCGATCCAATAGCGTTGCAGCACGATGACCAGGATCGCGGCCGCGACGATGCCGAGACCGCCGCCCACCGCGGCTGTCTTCAGGATGGCGATGGCCACGTGGGCCGTGGCTTCTCGGGTCTGGGCGATCATGACCGCCTCGAAGACGAGGACCGTCAGTGACGCGCCGATGGGGTCGATCACGATCCCTTCCCAGCGCAGCACCGGGCCCACCAATCCGGTCGGGCGAATGTGGCGCAAAAGGGGGGCGATCACGGTCGGACCGGTCACGATCAATACCGCGCCGAGCAGTACGGAGAGCGGCATACTGAGCCCGATCACGAAGTAGGCCGCCGTGGCGGTGATCATCCACGTGAGGACCGCGCCGACCGACACGAGGCTGATCACCGGCAGGTGGATCTTCGGCAGGTCGGAGAGCTTCAGCGTCAGCCCGCCTTCGTACAGGATGAGCGCGACGGCAAGCGAGACGAAGGGGTGCAGCAGGTCACCGAACAGCGCGTCAGGGTCGATCCACCCGGTGACGGGCCCGACGATCAGGCCGAGCACCAGCAGTAACAGGATCGACGGCAGACCGGCGCGCCAAGCCGCCCATTGCGCAGCGATGCCGAGCACAATGATCCCGGCCAATTGGGGTAGGAAGTCCTCCATCGCTTACCGACTCCGTGGTGTCGCCGGGCGATTGTCACGATCGTGGCGTGGGATGCAAACCGTATGAGGAGGTCCCGTTCGATCGGCTATGTGAAATAGGCCTTGAGCACGTACTGAGCCATCATGCGTTGGGTGTTGAAGAAGGAGCCGTTCAACGCGATGCAGTACCTCATGACCGACATGAACTGGCTGCGTTCTCGGTAGTACAGGGGCAGGATGACGTATTCCATCTTGTCGTAGAGCATCTCTGCGTCTTTCGCACGGTCTGCCGGCTCGGCGACGCCCTTGATCATGCCGCCGATGGACCAGCCGGTGGTGCCCTCGATCCATCCCTCAATCCACCAGCCGTCCAGCACGCTGAGCGACGGTATGCCGTTCAGCGCCGCCTTCATACCGCTCGTGCCCGATGCCTCCATGGGCGGCTCGGGCGTGTTCAGCCAAAGATCGACCCCGCCCGTCATGAGCCGGCATACCCTGATGTCGTAATCAGGCAGGTACACCACCTTGATCTTGTCTTTGAGCGCCTCTTTCGCCTGGAAGATGCGGCGGATCAGGTCTTTCCCGCCACCGTCTTTGGGGTGCGCCTTGCCCGCGTAGATCACCTGCAACGCCCCGGCGCTGTCGTAGATCCTCCGCAATCGGTCGAGATCATCGAAGAACATGTCCGCCCGCTTGTATGTGGCAGCGCGTCTTGCGAATCCGATCGTGAACGCCTCAGGGTCCATCTCCACAGAAGTGGTCCGGCTGACATAGCCGAGCAGTTCCTTCTTGGCTTTGACATGCCCCGCCCACAGTTCGCGGCGCGGAATCGACAGGGCGTTGCGCAGGCTGTAGCTGTCCTCTCGCCACGTCGGAATATGTGCGTCGAGGACCTCCTGTATTGGCGGCGAAACCCACGTGCGGGCATGGACGCCGTTGGTGATCGAATCGATGGCGTAATCCGCGAAGAGCTGCCGGGAGATCTCGCCGTGACGCTTGGCGACGCCGTTGACGTAGTGGCTCAGGTGCAGCGCCACGAAGGTCATGTTCAGCACGTCGTCGATGCAGGAGAGGTCCTTGAGCGCCTCGATGGTTCGCTCCTGGAGCACACGATGTACGACATCCAACTTGAATTGGTCGTGGCCGGCCGGTACCGGTGTGTGCGTCGTAAACACGCACTTCCGACGCACCGCCTCGACGTCCTCCTCGGACGGCTTTCGGTCGGGGTCGCCGCCGCTTCGTCGCCGTTCGTCGAGCAGCTCGCAGGAGAGAAGGGCCGCGTGCCCCTCGTTCATGTGGAACCGTTCGATCTCGTTGAAGCCCAGAGCCCGCAGCATGCGCACGCCGCCGATCCCGAGGACTTTTTCCTGGCAGAGGCGGTAGCGCTCGTCGCCGCCGTACAAGTGATGCGTCAAGCCGCGGTGCGTTTCGTCGTTTTCCGGCAGGTCGGTGTCCAGGAAGTAGACCGGGATCTTGAAGCCGCCGTAGCCGACGATATCCCGCTGCCAGGCGCGGACGACGACGTCACGACCCTCGACCTTCATGTGAGCCCTGGCGGGCATCGGCGTGAGGTAGTCCTCGATTGCCCAGTTGACCGGCTCCTCGCTCTGGTTGCCGTGCTCGTCGAGCTTCTGGCGGCAGTAGCCCTTGCGGTGGAGCAGGGCGACGGCCACCATCGGGACCTTCAGGTCGGCGGCCGCACGGATCGTATCACCTGCCAATACGCCGAGCCCGCCGCTGTAGGTGGGCATCTCGGCGGTCAGCCCGAGTTCCATCGAAAAGTAGGCTATCTTTCGCTGATCGTTCATGTACCGATAATCTTCGGCCATCCTGCCGATGTACCATTAGAGTGTAGTGTGGTAGGGATACCCCTCCGTTGTTCGATCCGGTCCCGCGTGATGGCCGCCGGTTTCGACAATAAACGAGGCTCACTCCGTGTGATGCTTCTATCCCCGGCGCCGTAGCCGCCGAGGCCTCTCGACGCCAGACGCGCGACAGGCGGAAGTATGGTTACACTTGGCCCTGATGGCAAGACCGTGAGGTGCCGCGAGTCCACCGCCCGAACGCGGCGTTGACAATCCGGGGCCCGAACCGATGACGACGATGACGGACGGAAAGATCGAAGCACAAACGGGAAAACCCTATCCGCTCGGTGCGGCCTGGGACGGGCGGGGCGTAAACTTCGCGCTGTTCTCCGAGCATGCGATGGAAGTCACGCTCTGCCTGTTTGACAGCGCCGATGACGCGGTCGAAACGGCGCGTGTGCCGCTCAGTGGCCGCACGAACCACGTCTGGCACGCCTATTTGCCGGGTGAGAAACCGGGACGGTGCTACGGCTACCGTGTGCGGGGCCCCTACGCTCCGGAGCAGGGCCATCGTTTCAACCAACACAAGCTGCTGATCGACCCCTACGCCAAGGCGCTGACTGGCGAACTCTTATGGGACGATAGCGTCTACGGCTATCAGCACGGCGATGCGCGAGCGGACCTCTCCTTTGACGATCGTGCCAGCGGGAAGCACGTGCCCAAGTCCCTGGTCATCGACCCGAGCTTCGCCTGGGCGGGCGACCATCGGCCTCGAACCGCCTGGGCGGACACGGTTATCTATGAATGCCACGTGAAAGGGATGACGGCCGCCCATCCGGAAGTGCCCGAAGAACTCCGCGGCACTTATCTCGGCCTGGCGTCGGAGCCGGTCATCGATCATCTCACGAGCCTTAGGATCACGGCCGTCGAGCTCCTGCCTGTCCATCACGCCGTCGACGAGCACGCACTCGTCAAACGCGGCCTGCGGAACTTCTGGGGCTACAACACGCTCGGTTTCTTTGCCCCCTATTCGCGTTATGCGACGGGCTCGCTCGGCGCGCAGGTGGACGAATTCAAGCTCATGGTCAAGCGGCTGCATGCGGCCGGATTCGAGGTGATCCTCGACGTGGTCTACAACCACACCGCTGAGACCGACCATCTCGGCCCCACGCTATGCTTCAGGGGCATCGACAACGCCGCCTACTACCGCCTCCGCACGGATGCCCCGAGGTACTACGAGAACCATGCGGGTTGCGGCAACAACCTCGATCTCAGGCATCCCCGAACGCTCCAACTCGTGATGGACAGCCTGCGTTACTGGGTGCAGGAGATGCACGTAGACGGGTTTCGCTTCGATCTGGCCACGGTCCTCGCTCGCGGTATCGCGGGCTTTGACCCTGACGCACCGTTCCTTGCCGCAGTAGCTCAGGACCCGGTGCTGGCCGAGGTGAAGCTGATCGCCGAGCCGTGGGATGTGGGCGAGGGCGGCTACGTGCTCGGGCAGTTCCCGGCCGGCTGGGCGGAATGGAATGACAAGTATCGCACCTTCATGCGGTCGTTTTGGCGTGGGGATGCCGTCGCGCTTGGTACGCTCGGATGTCGGTTGGCGGGGTCCAGCGACCTCTACGCCGGGTCCGGCCGGACACCACAGGCGAGCGTGAACTACATCGCGTCGCACGACGGTTTCACGCTGCACGACCTGGTCAGCTACGGGCACAAGCACAACCAGGCGAACGGCGACGACAACCGCGACGGCTGCGATGCCACTGACTCGTGCAACTTCGGAGTGGAAGGGCCGACCGAAGACCGCACCATCCTTGCCGATCGCGAAAAAATGAAGCGCAATTTCATCGCGACGCTTGCGGTGTCGCTTGGCGTGCCCATGATCACTGCCGGTGACGAGTTCGGGCGTACCCAGGGCGGCAACAACAACGCCTTTTGTCAGGACAGCGAGGAATTCTGGCTAAACTGGCGGCTCGATGAGGCCGGACGGCGTTTTCTCGACTTCGCGCGGCAGGCGCTGAAGACGCGTCGTGACCATGCCGTACTTCGAAGCCCTAAGTTCTTCGAAGGGCGTACGGTCGGTGAAGCGAGGCTCAGGGACGTGACTTGGCTGAGTCCCAGCGGCGTTGAAATGACCGTCGACGACTGGGAGAACGCCGATGGGCGTGCCCTCGCAGCACTGATCCATGGCGGCAGTGATCGGTCGTGCGGTCCGGACGGCGCGTTGGCGGGCGAGACGCTATTGATCGCGATCAACGGGGCGCCGACCGCCCGGGTATTTCGGCTTCCGAGCGATCTAACCGGCGGAGCTTTCCACTGTTTGATCGACACGGCGATCGGAGGCTCTGGCGAAGAGAGAACATTGACGGATCGACTAGAGCTTGCGCCACGCTCTTTGGTGGTGCTCGAACATCAAGGGACTGCATGAGACACGAAGGATCGAAGACGAAGATGACCGCGACAAGCAAGGCCGCCACGACATCGAGGGCGGTTTCCGCCGCGGCGCCACTGCGCATCAGTGCAGACGATTGGGGCCGGCTGCGCGCGATCGAGCATTCGGAACCCCACAAGGTGCTGGGAGCCCACCCCGCAAGACGAGGCGATGAAGAGAGCGTTGTCGTGCGGGCATTTCACCCCGATGCCGTGGGCGCGGACTGCCTGTTCGCCGACGGGAGCGAAGTGAAGCTTTCGTCGATCGAGCCGGGCGGCTTGTTCGGCGCGCTGATCGAAGGGGCGACGCTTCCGCTCGTCTACCGCTTGCGTTTCCATTTCGCTGACGGACATCATTGGGAGTGCGGCGATCCGTATCGTTTTCAGCCGACCCTCGGCGACGTTGACCTCCACCTGTTCAACGAGGGCAACCATCGTCGGCTGTGGGAGAGGCTCGGCTCGCAAGTGCGCGTGGTCAACGGTGTCGAGGGCGTCGCCTTTGCCGTCTGGGCGCCGAACGCACAGCGCGTGTCGGTGACGGGCGACTTTTGCGGATGGGATGGTCGGCGGTTCCCGATGCGGCAGATGGGTAGCTCGGGCGTATACGAGTTGTTCATCCCCGACCTGAAGCCCGGCGCCCTCTACAAATACGAGATCAAGACTGCGGAAGGCGCGATTCGGCTCAAGACCGATCCGTATGGGCGACAGATGGAGGGGCCGCCGAACAACGCGTCCTGCGTAACTGTCTCGACACACGCCTGGGCGGACGACGAATGGATGCGCACAAGGAAGGGCCGCGACCTGACGCGCGAGCCCGTGTCGGTATACGAAGTGCACCTCGGATCGTGGGCGCGCGTGCCGGACGAGGGGCATCGCCCGCTGAGCTACCGCGAGATTGCTCCGCGGCTCGTCGAGCACGTCAAGCGCTTTGGCTTCACGCACGTGGAGTTGATGCCGGTAGCGGAGCATCCGCTGGGCGCGTCATGGGGCTATCAAGTGACGGGCTACTACGCACCCACGTGGCGTTACGGCTCCCCGGACGACTTCCGCTACTTCGTCGATGTGTGCCATCAAAACGGCATTGGCGTGATCCTCGATTGGGTCCCGGCCCACTTCCCGAAGGACGACTTTGCACTGCGCCAGTTTGACGGCACGGCACTCTACGAGCACGATGACCCGCGCCAGGCGGAGCACCCGGACTGGGGCACGCTCATCTTCAACTACGGCCGCAGCGAGGTGCGCAACTTCCTTCTCGCCAACGCGCTTTACTGGCTGTCGGATTTCCATGTCGACGGCCTCCGCGTCGACGCCGTCGCTTCGATGCTCTACCTCGACTACAGCCGTGAGGATGGCGAGTGGCTGCCCAACCGCTACGGCGGCAAGGAGAACATCGAGGCGATCGAGTTCCTGAAAACGGTCAACGAGGCGATTCGGACCGAGTGCCCGGGTTGCTTCACCGTGGCTGAGGAGTCGACCTCATGGTCCGGTGTGACCAGGCCGGTGCCTGATGGCGGTTTGGGTTTCACGTTCAAGTGGAACATGGGTTGGATGCACGACTCGCTGCAGTATTTCGCCAAGGAGTCCGTGCATCGGCGGTACCATCAGAACGACCTGACCTTCGCCATGCTCTATGAGTACACGGAGCGGTTTGTCAACGCGCTGTCTCACGATGAGGTCGTGCACGGCAAACGCTCGCTGATCGACAAGATGCCGGGCGATCTCTGGCAGAAGTTCGCCAACTTGCGCCTGCTGCTGACATATCAATACACGCGACCGGGCAAGCAGCTTCTGTTCATGGGCGTCGAACTGGCTCAACACGCCGAATGGTATTACGACGGCAGCCTCGACTGGCATTTGGCGACCGACCCGATGCGCATCGGGCTGGCCCTCTTCCTCGAAGACCTCGGGCGCCTCTATCACGACACGCCGAGCCTGTGGAAGGGTGATCCCGATCCACACGGCTTCGCCTGGATCGACTGCAGCGATTGCGACAACTCGGTCATATCGTTCCGCCGTCAATTCGGCGACGACACGGTCATCGTCGTCCTGAACCTGACACCGGTGCCCAGAGGCGGCTACCTGATCGGCGTGCCACGACCCGGTCGATACAACTACCTCCTGTCCAGCGACTACGGCTCGTACGGTGGAAGCGGTTTTCCCACGCCCGACGTGCTTGCGACCGAGCCGCTGAGTATGCACGGATTCCCGCAAGCGCTCCGACTGACGCTTCCGCCACTGGGTGCTCTCGTGCTCGAGCCGGCCGACTGATATGAAGGACCGACCTTATCTCCGCTCACTTGCGGATCGCCTTGGCATACTCTCCGACTATGTCGACGTGACCGGCACGACGCGAGTCACGCCCGATGAGACGCGCGTCGCCATCCTGTCAGCCATGCGGCTCGACGCATCCACCGAGACGGTGGCGGCGCTGATCCTGGCGGAATACGAGCAAGCGCAGCGGCAGCGCCTGATTGAACCGGCGTGCGTGGCACGGGCTTCGCAGGCCAGGCCACCACAGGTGCGCCTTCAGACCCCGTGGCTCGACAGAACTCCGGTGGAGTGGCGCGTCGACCTGCGTGAAGAGGGTGGCCGCGAGCACGTGTACGAAGGTCGATCGGAGCCGAACGAGCACGATCGGTCGTTGATCGTGCCGCTGACGCCGAACCTCGAGCCGGGCTATCACGAAATCCGTGCGAGCGTGGAACATGCCGGTTCCACGGTGGAGGGTCGTCAGTCGTTCATACTCACGCCGGACACCTGTACGTCCGTAGCCGATCGGGCCGGTGATCGCCGTCTGTTCGGACTGTGGTCGAACCTCTACTCAATCCGTAGCTCGAACAACTGGGGCGTCGGCGATACGTCCGATCTCGCCGCCCTCGCGATCGAGTCGGCGAGGCGCGGTGCGTCGTTCGTGGGCGTGAACCCGCTGCACGCGGTGCTCAACGCGGGTGATCGAGTCGGCCCCTACTGCCCGGTCAGCCGCCTCTTCAGGAGCCTCGCCTACGTCGACATCGAGGCGATTCCGGAATTCGCGGCTTGCACCGAAGCACGAGAACTCTTCCGGTCGGGCGAATTTCAGGACAAGCTCACGGGCGTGCGCACGTCGCGACACGTGGAATACGAACCGATTGCGGCGCTGAAGACCGCGATCCTGAGGCTGCTGCACCGTGAGTTTACTTCCACGGCGTCAGGTGAGCGACGCGCGGCCTACGAGCACTTCGTTGAGCAGGCCGGCCGCGCGCTCGTCGACTACGCCACGTACTGTGCATTGGGCGAGTGGCTGATCGAGACGGAGCGTGCGGAAGCGGATTGGCGCACGTGGCCGGCGGCCTATCGATCCCCGGACTCACCCGAGGTACAGACGTTCCGCTACGAGCAACGTGATCGAGTCGAGTTCCATTGCTATGTCCAATTCGAGTTGGACCGGCAGCTAGGCGTGGCGGCTGACGCGGCGCGGGAGGCCGGAATGTCGTTGGGCCTGTACCAGGACCTGGCCGTCGGGTCCGCAGCCGACGGAAGCGACGCATGGTCCTTTCCGGGCTTGTTTCTCGATGGCGTCGAGGTGGGCGCTCCGCCCGATCCCTACTGCGAGGCGGGGCAGACCTGGGGATTTCCACCTGTCGACCCGAATCGTTTGGCGAACTCGGGCTACGACTACTGGATTCAGCTTCTGCGCGGGAATCTCCGGCACACCGGGATGCTGCGCATCGACCACGTCATGGGCGTCTTTCGACAGTACTGGGTGCCGGATGGCTGCTCGGCCGGCCAGGGTGCCTATGTGCGGTATCCCGTTGAAGACCTACTCGGGATTCTCGCACTGGAGAGCCGCCGGCACGACGCGGTGGTTATTGGCGAAGACCTGGGGACGGTGCCGCCGGAGCTTCCGGACATGCTTCAAGCGTGGGGCGTTCTTTCTTCGCGCGTCTTCTACTTCGAGCGTGACGCCCAGCGCTATCATCCACCGCGATCCTACAAGCACAAAGCCCTCGTAACGGCGACGACGCACGATCACGCACCGCTGGCCGGTCACTGGGCCGGTCGCGATCTGGAAATCCGCCGCGATATCGGCCTGGTCGAATCCGAATCCGCGTGGACCAGCGCCGTGGCGGAGCGGCAAGAGGCCCGGCGTGCCCTTGCCGAGGCCATGGCGGCGGAGGGCCTTGCGTTCGACCCGAGCCTGGATTCACCCTCGCAACTCTGCGCAGCCGTCTACGCCTTTCTCGCGCGGACGCCGTCACTTCTGATTGGCGTTTCGCTCGATGATCTTGGTGGGGAGGTCGAACCGGTAAACGTGCCGGGCGTGGGGCCGGATCGCTACAGCAGTTGGTCGCGCAAGATGACGGCTCGGTGGGATGAGATTCTCGCCGATCCGCAGGTCCGGCAAATCCTCGACATGTTGGCCGAGCGATTTCAAGTCGGCTGATGGGCCGGGTCCGGTCCCGCTACCTCGTGGCTCGCACCCTCGGCTTAGCCGCTGCGGGCCGAGCTATCGCGATCTGGCGCAGCTCTCGTTCCGCTTTGAGCCAATCCTGGGCTGGATCACCGTCAGCGCCGTTTCGTTCGACGTAGATCTCGTAGGCTCGCTTACGGATGGCTTCCACCGACGGCTCGGGGATCATCGGGACCGCATCGGCGCGCATTGCCTTCGGCGGCGTCATCTTCGTGGTCGGCGCACCGATCGGCGTCTTCGTGGACTTCGCCGTCCTGGCGTTACTGGTCGTGTTGACCGGCTGGCGGTTCTTGGGCTTGGAGCCCTGGCCCGTTGCGCGTCTTGGTTTTGCCATCCCCGTGACCTCCTGAATGCGGGCCTGTTGGTGCCGAGTGATTCGTGAACGATCGGTGCAAACCGATCGATAGACTTCCTCCGTGGCGGTGGCGATGGTGTCCCAGTTGAAGCGCGACTCCGCCTCTTTCCGGCCATTGCGTCCCATCTGCCGGCCCTTTGCCCGATTATCGAGTACCGTTCGGATTCCCCTGCCGATGTCGGCGTGGTCGTCCGTCACCGTGATGCCTGTATTGTCATGCGTGACGAACTCGCCGGGGCCGCCGTTGCGCGTGGCGACGACCGGCTTGCGAGCGCTCCACGCCTCAAGGATGACGATCCCGAAAGGCTCGTTTCGACTGGGCACGCAGACCAGGTCGGCGCTCTTGAAAAGTGTGACGAGGTCCCGTCCGCTGCGATGCCCGACGAAGCGGGCGGCTGGGCTGACGCCCAAAGTGGCGGTCCGCTGTTGGAGTCCGCTGCGCATGTCGCCGTCGCCGGCGAAGACGAACTTGGCGGTCGGATGATCTCGCAGAAGGGCGGGTATCGCCTCGACCAGCAGGTCCGGTCCTTTCTGGGCGGTCATCCGTCCGGCGAACAGCACGAACGGGTCGTCCGCGCCGACGGCGTATTGCGTCCGCGCGGTCCGAGTGTTCACCCTGGTATCAAACCGTCGCACATCGACGCCGTTGTAGATGACGTGCAGCTTGTCGCCCGGGACGCTGTAGAGGTCCTGGATCTCCCGCCGAAACGCTCCGGACACGCATATCACGCGGTCCGCGATGTAGGTTCCTTCCCACTCGATCTCTCGGATGCGCCTCGAATCGCCTTCCCAGAGCTGATTCCCGCAGCGTCCGTACTCCGTCGAGTGGACTGTCATGACGGTGGGGCGGCCGTGGCGGTTCTTAGCCTGCGCGATCGCTCTTACCGACAGCCAGTCGTGCCCATGTACGATGTCGAACGGTGCCTCGAGATTGTTCTCCGTCTCTGCGAGATGCCAGACGAAGCTGTCGCACATGCGGTGGTTATCGACGAGGAAATCCGGATGTGACTCGAACGGGCAGCGGTGATAGTGTACGCCTTCGATGACGTCGTACGTACTTTGCCCTTCGCCTACGCGCGTGAAGACATGGATTTCGTGCCCGCGACGGTGTAGCGCATCACCGAGTTCCGTCACGTGCTCCGCCAAGCCGCCGATGGCGATCGAGTGCTTTGATTCCCATGCAAGAAGAGCGATACGCATCGATTGCCTTTCAGAATCCCGAACGCGTTGACAGGCAGGGAGGACGCGCGTGGCGCACAGTCCGGATGGCCCCTCCTTGTGCCTGCTGATCCCCTCGGGGTACAGTTCCTTCACCTTTATTTCGGTACAAATCGCAACGGAGCCGCAGTAACTTCGTGGAATTCCCTATGTCTTGATCGTGGCTGCTCCCGGCCATCGTTGTCGCGCCGAGCGGGGCGCAGATACTGCGAATACATGCAGAAGGCTGAACACCGCGGCCCGCGGAACGTCGTCTCGAACGCGCCCGCATCGCGTCCCCAATCCTGAGAATGGAAGCCCCGACCTTGCCCCGACCTGGCTCCCGCCGAGCCGCCGTCGCTAGTGTGCCCCGCGGCACGCCGGAGACGTCACGCAAGCTGACTCGATCGAGAATCCGGAAACGGTGTGGTGACGATGGGCCTCCCAGCCTTCGCGAGCACGTGCGCTCGTCCGTGGCGGCATGCACGCCCGTCGTTTGCCCGGTTGTTCCGTCAAGCGGGCCGTCGTTGCGTTGTTCTTTCCCCGGGGGTCGGTCGCAGAACTGTGGTGGCGTCCGGCCGGCGCTGCACATATCGGACCGGCGAGTTAAGTATGGCGCACGACCGAGCCCCGGTCAAACCACTTCCGTCTTTAATCGTCTGCGCGGCCGAGAGGGTCGCCGCCGTGCGTTCGCGCTTGCCGGAAGCCCAGCCCTGATAGTGCGGTCGCGCGGGAGATCGTCCGATAGAAGGGCATTCCCTGCGCCGAAATGGGCCTGGGGCTCGGACTCGTACTCAATTTGTGGCTCGGGCGCGACCGTGGTAACGTATTCGTCTTGCGCCCTATCGAGGCCGATGCAGCAGCGAACATGAAAGACGACCTGCACACAACTGGTTCAACCGGTGCCGACAAGCCGAATCCGCGCCCCTCAGCCGCCCCGCGCGGCGGGAAGCTCGGGGCGACGCCGCTGGTCTTTGAAACATCGTGGGAGGTGTGCTCTCAGACCGGTGGAATCTACACCGTGCTGCGCAGCAAATGCTCCTCCGCGATGGAGCAATGCGGCGACGACTACTGCCTCATCGGGCCGTATCGCGAATCCGACGCGAAGATCGAGTTCGAGCCGGCACCGGCGACGGGAATCCTGGCCGACGCGGTCCAGGAGGTACGAGACGGCGGGGTCGTCGTCCACACCGGCCGATGGATCATCACCGGACACCCGCAAGTCGTTCTGATCGACGTGGAATCCGTGCTCCAGCACGTCGACGAGATGAAGTACTTTATGTGGGAAGACTTTGGCATCGCACTTCCCGCCGACGATCGCGAGACGGATGAGATCGTAGCGTTCGGCCATGTCACGGCTGATCTGCTGGCGGCTGTGCGGCGTCGCTGCAAGGATCAGGCGATGCTCGCCCAGTTCCACGAGTGGCAGGGCGCGGTGGCGTTGCCGCTGCTCAAGCGTCGCGATGCGGGCGTGCCGACGGTGTTTACGACGCACGCCACGCTCGTCGGGCGGAGCCTCAGCGCCGCGAACCACACGCTTTATGACTCGCTCTCGCATTTCAGTGCCGAGGCGGTGGCGACCGAGCACGGAATCGGGCACCGTTTTCAGATCGAGCGCGCAGCCGCTCGCGACGCTGACGTGTTCACGACGGTGTCGGACATCACCGCACAGGAGGCGGAGCACTTTCTCGGGCGCCGGCCTGAAGTCCTGTTGCCGAACGGGCTGCACGTCGAGCGGTCGGCCGCACCGCACGAATTCCAGAACCTCCACCAGCAGTGCAAGGAACAGATCCACGAGTTCGTGATGGGGCACTTCTTCCCCAGCTACACGTTCGATCTCGACCGCACGGTCTACATGTTCACAGCCGGGCGCTACGAGTATCGCAACAAGGGGATCGACGTATTCATCGATGCGTTGGAGGAACTCAACCGCAGGCTCAAGGCCGAGCCGACCGGTGTGACCGTGGTGGCGTTCATCATCGCGCGAGCGCCGTATCATGCGTTGAATGTCGAGACGTTGAACCGGCAGGCCATGTTCAACGAGTTGCGCGACACGTGTCAGTCGATCCAAGAGGCGATGGGACGCGGCCTGTTCCGCACGGTGGCCGGCGGGCGCATTCCCACGACCGACGACCTGTTCGACGAATACGCGCGTGTTCGTTTGCAGCGGATGATCCACGCATGGCGGGACGGCCGACAGCCGACCATCGTCACGCACGACCTGAAAGACGAGGCGGATGACCCGGTGCTGGCACAGTTGCGGAGTCGGCGGCTGTTCAACGCGGAGGACGACCCGGTGAAGGTCGTGTTCCATCCCGATTTCCTTACGTCGACGAGTCCGATTTTGGGCATGGAATACGATCAGTTCGTGCGAGGCTGCAACCTCGGCGTGTTCCCGTCGTACTACGAGCCGTGGGGCTACACGCCGATGGAGTGCATCGTGCGGGGCATCCCGGCGATCACGAGCGACCTGAGCGGGTTCGGGGCCTACTTGATGGACCATTTCCCCGACCATGATTCGAACGGGATGTACGTGACGCGGCGTCGCCATGTGAGCCACGAGGCGATCGTCTATCAGGTGGCCGGCTGGCTGCACCGGATCACGCGGATGAACCTGCGAGAGCGGATTCAGCTCCGCAACCGTGTGGAGAGCCACGCGGAGTATTTCGACTGGTCGCACATGGCCCGGTACTACCGAGCCGCCAGGCGGCTGGCGCTCAAGAAGCACTATCCCGAGCAGGACCTGCTGCCTCCGCTGGAGCGGTAGGGGGTTTCGCTGGTCGCACGGTGAAGGTGGCGTCGAAGCCTTCCCGGCTCTGAGCGACTGGGTTTGCGGAGTAACCTGAGCCGCGAGTTGCCCTGAGCCGCGGGCTTTCAGCCCGCGCGGACGCTCGCGAGCCAGGAGACGGAGAGCGATCTGGGCCGTGCTGCAGCCCGCCGAGGGCACAAGCCGGCGGAAAATCCGGGCTTTCCGATGTCGTCCGGTATGGTAGAATGGAAGCAGAACGGTACGCGGGGCGTGGCGCAGTCCGGTTAGCGCGCTTGACTGGGGGTCAAGAAGTCGGAGGTTCGAATCCTCTCGCCCCGATATAAAGCCTTGTAAGCTAAGTGCTTACAAGGCTTCTTTTTTGGCGTGGTTGCGGCTTTTCGGTGTTGTCGACTTTCGGCAAACAGCTGCCGACCACGAGTGTGGCGAACTTGTTGCACGAGGTGCGTAGGAGACAACGGTCCTACCGCCCCAGCGTGACGGAGGGATCCTCTTTCTGACCGTCAAAGACCAGCACCGCCACTGCGGTTTGGTCCCTGTAACGCTGGTGGATCAACCGCTGGTCCGTTTGTCCGCCGAAGGTCTCAGCACCGGATTCCCACGCACACAGTTCTTATGGGACCGCCGATCTGATTCTACGGTGACAGAGTCTGCGTGAAGACGGCGTCATCCTCAACGAAGTCACGGTAGAAGTCTGAGGAGTGATCTCGGATGATGCACTCCATGTCCGCAGGCAGATTCCCCAGCTGCAAGTTGAAATTCGGCATCTGTGTCGTGGTGATTTCTACCGTGACGTTAGGCTCACCTCCATTAAGCGAACTCTCGAGCTGATCCAACTGCCCCCGAATCCGCTCCACCTTCCGCAAGTCGATCTCGGCCTCACTAATTCCGCGCTCGATCGCTTTGTCATAGTGCCGAAGCGCATGGCGTGTGAGCCCGATGACGTCAAAGAGATCACCATAGAACACATGCGACTTCGCATCACGAAAATCGAGTAGCCTCTCGCGCTCTATGGCCTCGTCAAGACACTCGAGAGTGTTTTCAAGTCGAGCTCGCATGGCGTCCTTGGTCTTGAAAGTCACGAGGGATAGTAGTTCTTGGGCATTTGAGAACACGCAGCCGACATGCCGGGTAACCCGATACACGAAGCGTGCAAGTGACTCTTCGTCGAGATCTTTGTCAAGAGACGAGAGCATTCGAAGCGCGTCCCTCATTGCCGCGACAGCCCTCTTTCCGTACCCACAATTCGCATAGGTGATTCCTAGCACCAGATTACTGTCAATTGTCGGATCGACACAAGAACAGACCGCTTCAAGGTACCTCGCCTCACGTTCATAGTCCAAGACGAGTGCTGCCATGTTGATGCCTCTTTCGTTGTGTGCCAAGCGCAGCCGGGCATCATCCTCGACGTCAATCAGTCGATCAAGGACGTTCAGCGCATCAGCGATCATCTCGTTGAAGCAAGCGATATTGGTGTCAGTGTATTTGTCCGTCAAGCAAGAGGCGTTCTCCCCTTGTGCGGGCAATGGCTTGGTGGCGATGATGTCATCGGCCAGCGAGAAGGCCTTCTTGAAGCGGCCTTCGAGTTCGTCTTCTAGCGCGATCTTCCTTTCTCCAAGCTCGAGCTTTGATAGTGAGGTTCTCACAACCGTCGGTGCGTCGATCAATGGGAAGCCGCGTATAGCGCGAGCTAGGCGTTCCATATTGGTCGCGAACAGCTTGGATCCGGGCTTTCCTCGTCGCCAATCGTGGTGTATCAGGAAGGCGTGCCGCGTCGGCAGAGGTGTCTCATCAAGTCGAACAATATGTGTAGAGTAACTGTCGTCCTTTGTACGCCTAGCGACCGCGAGCTCGTCTTCAAACTGCACGTAGTCAGAATGTGCAGCCGCATCGGACCAGAACAGGATGAAGCACGTGGATCGAGTGAGGTGTTTTTCAATTTCGCCATGCAAAGGCGCGCTGGCCCTAAAAGTCCAGATATCGAGAATCGGCTCGATCCCGCTGTTTGCGAGATACTGGCCTACGGGTGCGGCGATGTACTTATCGGCGGTCTGATGGGATAGAAAGGCAACTTGCTGCGACATGGGGAATCCTCAAATTACAGGAGTGACTGGGGAAAGTGGTGTTCGCACGGATCGCGAGCGCCGCCTTGTCCATAGCACTTTGGGTGAGGAAGACATCGTACACAAACTCGTGGATAGCGTTCATTCTACGGCGCCTTCGGACGTAGCGCCGATTATTGGCGCGGCTGTTTCGATACGTGCGCGCAGGGCGTCCAACGCATCTATGAAGTCGCATCTAGTCGCATGATCATTGTTCTGAAGGAAGTCAGTGTACCGTTCCTCGGCAAAACCCAGGAAGTCGTCGATCTGTTTGATTATGTGAGGGTATGCAACGCTGAATCGCATCATCGCATCCCTCGCGAGTCGATCCGGTCGGAAGATCATCCAAGTGTATTCGCTTGGCTCAAGACCATCCTCAAGCATCAAGCGAAGGCGATAGCCCCATCCCCACAGCCAATGAAGATCCGAGCCATATGCGAACGGGAAACGACGTTCCGAGACTTGCTTTCGCGGAAACGTGAGTTCACCCACGGCCCTTGGAACGTCCTCGCCGCATGCTGAGACGAGTCGACTGTACTCCTCGTCATCTTCATCGCGCCAATCGACGTAGCTGAATTGAACAAGGGTGCCTTTGATGGGGGC